>JAJCZO010000358.1 GCA_029262355.1 Deltaproteobacteria bacterium | reverse complement strand
GCCATTGCTGCGATCGCGGACTACATCGACGGTTTCTACAACCCGTGTCGGCGACATTCGTCGATCGGCTACGCTACGCCGATCGAGTTCGAGCTGAAGGCGCAGATCGCTGCGTTGGCGGCATAAGAAAACTGTCCATCAGACCGGGGGAGTTCCAGTCTGTAACTCCCTGGCAGCACTTGAGAAACAGGGCTGGATCAGTCGATCAGACGAGCCCTCCTGGGGAGCATCCCTGATCACCCTGCGGCAGAAAGGGAACCACTTAGGGAGGAATCCTCACCTTCCCCCTACTGCGTCCCCTTCAGCTGCCGAGAGTAGCCAAGCTCGATGGGTCTTGAAGCTGCTCCGGGGGCTCCTCCGCTCCGATGCATTCCGTAAAGGAGGCCTCACCGCCTCAGCCCTGCAGGTTCTTCTCGGCCTTGCCCTCGGGCTCGATCTTGCAGCCCTCCCTCTGCCCGCCAGGACGAGGCGCGAGAGCTTGCGGGTCCTGAAGGCCGAGGGGCTGGTCGATGGCGCAGGTATCCTGCTCTCTGATGATCAGCTTGTGGCTCGGCTCACGGAGATCGCCAAGAAGCGAGGGCTCGATGTTGTTGCTGATCGCCAGAGGCGTCGCCATGAGTCGGAGCAGTTCTCGTGGTGGTTCGATGTCGTCGAGACCTCCGACAACAAGGCGGGGGCGCTGCGCAGGGTCGAGGAGATGAACCCAGTGAGAGCTAACGCCATCCGCGTGGCGCTGGAGCGGAGGCGCAAGAGAGCAGCGTGACTGTGGGATTCCCTCTACTTCCGCTTCAGGAGAGAACCGGTCATCCAGGTGATGGACTGGGGATCCTAGTCGAAGACGGAGCAGACGAGATCATGAAGCACCTGGGAGAGGTGCGCCTGCACGCTGCGCGGCATTGGCGGTCCGAGCAAGAGCGGCTGCACGAGAAAGAGCGAACCGTCTACCGTTACGCGCTCGATAACTTCGTGCACCAGTTCGCGGCGTGATCGGCGGGGCGAGGTAGCTGTCGTGGACGTCGTTCTTGTTGCGGGAGGTGTTCTGATCGCCTGCATGCTCGCGTATTACCTGCACAGAGCATCTCTGAGAGAGGGGGCCAAGATGCGGGAGACGCACGCAACTGTGGTGGAGCGGCGCGCTGAAGAGGACAGAGCGCGTGAGATGGAGCACGCGGCTCGAAAGGGCGAGTTGGCCCAGAGGATCGACGCTGTCATCGACGGGCATGTGCGCACCCTTGCGCGTAAGCGAACCCAGATGTTGAGGACGGATGACTACGGCAATCGTCTGGCCGATGGTGTCGAAGAGTGGCGAGAAGCAAGAGAGTACTTCTTCGAGCACGTAGTCCAGCGAGACATCGATGACGCGGCCATCCAGCCTGGGTATGCACTGCGACGCATCGACGAACGAGTTGTC
Source organism: Deltaproteobacteria bacterium (assembly GCA_029262355.1). Classification (GTDB taxonomy): domain Bacteria; phylum Desulfobacterota; class Binatia; order UBA12015; family UBA12015; genus VGTG01. Next base: position 14,831 of record JAJCZO010000358.1, on the reverse strand, counting down.
CAGCATATCGAGGCGGAGGGTGACCCAGGGCTCTACGGGTCGCCATCCGGGATGTCGGGTGTGGAATACGAACAGTACTGCGCTCTTCTCTTGGAGCGATGTGGCTGGAGCGTTCGGCTCACGCGGGGCAGCGGAGACCAAGGGGTCGATATTCTGGCCGAACGTGAAAGCAGGCGGGTTGTGATCCAATGCAAGAACTACTCCTCTCCGGTCGGCAACAAGGCCGTGCAGGAAGTGGTGGCCGCGAAGGGATTCGAGAAGGCCGACTACTCCGCCGTGGTCTCGAACGCCTCGTACACTCCAGCCGCCAAGGAGTTGGCGACCGCGAACAACGTGCTGTTGCTGCACCACTCGGAACTTTCTGAACTCTGGGGCTCCATCGCAGCGAGCAGGACCGAGTCCTGATCTCACAGCAGTACCGAGGTCGGTAGCCATGATGGCGCTCCTTCCCGGTTCTCGGCATTTGGGCGACGCCGGGCACGGCCCTCCTGGTGGTCGAGTGATTGCTGCCGTGCGGTGATAGCTGGGTCGCTCAGCGTACCGGTTCCCGTATTGGCCGTGGTCTGAGTATGACGTGGCCGGGAAGGACTCGTTCCCCTTCGAGCGTGCGTGAGTTCATCTGTAGGAATACGGGAGAACGTTGACGCTACGGGACTGCGGCTGATAGCCGTGGCCGAAGTTCCAATGCCCGTTTTCCTCCTGGAGGCACCGTGAGTTTCTATCTGCGCAAGGCAGTCCGTGTCGGACCTCTTCGCTTCAATCTTTCAAAGTCTGGAATCGGCACGTCGGTGGGAGTAACCGGCTTTCGTGTCGGTGCGAGTCCGCGAGGCAACTACGTTCACATGGGTCGGGGTGGCCTCTACTACCGGAAGTCACTGCCGTCGGTCTCGTCGCCGACTCGACTTCCAGAGGCGGAGCAGGAAGCGCCGCCTCCACCCGGAGACACGCACGAGGGATTCGTAGACATCGAGTCTTCGGATGTGTCCTCCATGACCGACTCGTCGTCGCAAGACCTAGTCTCCGAACTCAGCGCGAAGCGCAAGAGGCTGTGGCTGTGGCCCATCTGCGGCGTTCTGGGTCTGCTGGCTCTCGGCTTCATGAATCGATACGAGGCGCCGGTCTACGCCTTGTACACGGCGGCGGCCCTGGTGGTCCTGGCAACCTTGGCCGTGGCGTACCGAGACATCTTGGCCAAGACCACGGTCCTCTTGTACGAGGTCGAGGACGAGTTCGAGCGAGCCTTCCAGGTGCTGAACGATGCGTTCGCGGAGATGCGACGCTGCAAGAAGTCGTGGCACATGGAGGCCTCCGCGCACGTCAAGGATAGAAAGCGTCACGCGGGAGCGAGTTCACTCATCCAACGTTCTCCAAACTCGCTTTCGGTCAAGAACCCGCCCCGCATTCGCACGAACGTCGCAACACCCTGCATTGGGGTGGGACATCAGAAGCTCTACTTCTTCCCGGACAAGGTGCTCATCGTCGAGAAGAAGGGGGTTGGTGCCGTGTCCTACGAAAACCTTGTCATCGAAGTGTCCCCTTCAAGGTTCATCGAGGAGGACAGTGTTCCGGGAGATGCCGAGATCGTTGACCATACCTGGAAGTACGTGAACAAGCGGGGAGGGCCAGACAAGAGATTCAAAGACAACCGTGAAATACCGATTGCCCTCTACGAGGAAGTTCATTTCAGGAGCGACACCGGGCTGAACGAGCAAATCCAGCTGTCGAAGCGAGGGGCGGCAGAGCCCTTCTGCGATGCGATTCGAACGATGGGCCATGCTGCTCAGACGATGACGAATGCAGCGGAGGTCTAGCCCTGGGCTGTGACGCCCGGCGCGTTCTGCTCACGGGTGTTGGCGTGGTACCGCAGGTGGAGGGTGGCATCAGGACTCAGCACGAAATTGGTTGGCCAAGTCGGCGAGTTCCTCGTGTGCGCGGAACTCGGGCGCCGAGGGTTGATCGCCACCCCGTTCGCGGGGAACGTCCCAGGCTACGACGTGATCGCAACGGACGTCGAGATGAACAGCGTCCCGATCCAGGTCAAGACCTGCAGCAGAGGGACCTGGCAGTTCAGCGGAGATAAGCTCCTCAGAATCGAGTACGACCCCGGCACGGGGCAGCAGAAGGTGAAGGGTGTTCGGGACAAGACGCACCCCGAGTTGATCTACGTCTTCGTGTCGTTGGGCGACGGGAGTGAGAAGAAGGATCGGTTCTTCATCTGCACGAAGAGGGAGTTTCTCGATGTCGTGCGGGATCACTACGCGGCGTACTTGGAGAAGAAGGGAGGAAGGCGGCCACGAAACCCAGAGAGCAGGCACACAGCCCTGCTCGTTTCGGACCTCGAACGCTTCGAAGACCAGTGGGACATCATCTCGTCGCGACTCGACGAGAAGAGATCGTCCTGACGCGAAGGGAGGGGAGACGCCTTCATGCCCGGATGTGGTAATAGCGGTGTCGGTGGCTCGACCGATCATGCATCTCGCGCTGATGGCAACGGTCTCGTTCGCCATGCTGCTCATGGCAGCACCCGACGCCCAGGCGGAACTCGAACGCCTCGTCGGTAACAACGGTGAGACGATCGGTTACTTCGACCGCCAAGGCGAGAAGACCTTCGTGAAGGATCGTTGCTTCCAGACCATGGGTTACACGACGTCGAAGGGGACGTTCACTGACACGGGGGTCAGGAAGGCGCAGTCGCCGTTGCCATACATGCTGTTGGAGAGTGAGCGAAATTGCGCAACGAAGGCTCGGCAGTGAGACCGAGCAGTTCTCAATGATCGATCCCCAGATACTCCTCCGCGCACCCATGGCACACGTTCCTGCTGTGCCGAAGCTCGGGCGGGAATTTCTCCGCGCAGTACTTGCAGAGGTTGTACTGGCTCCTCCGCTTCTTACGAGCGTCATCGATCAGCCCCGGTAGCTCGCGCTCGGTTACGCGATCCCACTTGATCCGCTTCCAGAGGACGCTCGTCGGCGCTGGCGAGTACGGCGTCGTCCATTCGACGGATGGTAGGTGAAGTTTCAGTGTTTCGGGCGTCAGGATGAGCACGATGCCGTTATCGGCGTTGACATCGACGTCGATCTGGATCGCGTCGCGGGTGCGCTCGACGGTAGCCTCGGGAAGCAGTGAGAGGAGATGGAGAGCTTTCTCGTCCAGGTCGCGCACCCCGGAGGAGAGGTAGCGACCGTCGGGGTCGAGCTTCTTCTGGAGTGCGTCGTCCAACTACTCCTCGCTGAAGAAGTCCTCGTCGATCTTCTTGATCTCCAGGACGTCCTCGACGCGAACTCCGACGTTGTGCCGCACCATCAGCTTCGTCAGTAGGTCGCCGTCGATGAGGACGACCCGGTGTGCGACCTTCTCCGCGAAGTCGCGTGCTGGGCCGGTGAACGACGATGTCGTCACGAAGACGCCCTTCGTGGCGTTCTTGCCTTCCAAGCTGCCGATGAATTCCCGGATGGTGGGTGCGTCGATCGAGCGGTCGAGCTTGTACTTCTTGGCTTGCAGGTAGATCTGATCGAGGCCTAGGGCATCCTCGTCGATGACGCCGTCGATACCCTCGTCTCCGCTCTGACCGACGCGGCGACCGGCGTTCTCGTGCGAGCCGCCATAGCCCATCTTGACTAGGAGATCGACGATCAGCTTCTCGAAGAAGTCGAACGACTCGGCGAGGACTCGATCGAGGACTTCCTTGCCGAGCGCCTTCTCTATGCGTGCGTGCGTCTGTCGCAGAATCTCGTCGGGGGTCTCCTCTTCGTGTCCCTGGCCGGGCTTGGGCTCATCGGGGCGAGAGGGTGTTCGGGGGCGTGATCGAAACTCTCGGAACTCGTCGAACTGCGAGAGGTAGTTGTTGTCGATGCGGTCCGGGTTCGTGGCCAGGGCTTCTCGGCCTCGGGCAGTGATCATGTAGTGGCCCCGGCGCGTGTTCTCGACGAGACCGGCCTTGGAGAGGTACACCTTGGCCCAGTAGGCACGGTTTGCGATGACGCGCTGCCCGCTCTTGATCTTCTCTGATCGCTCTTCGGGGGACAGGTTGAACTGGTCTTCGAGGCGCGAGATGACATCCGAGATGGCGACCTCTCCGTCGGATGTGGCGCGAAGGACCGGCAGCATCAGGGTCTGGTAGTCGGGAACACTCATGTCGATCACTCCAGCAGTGGGCCTACCACGGGGTGCGGCGGACTCGAAGTCCGCAGAAGCCCCCCGCTTGGGGCTTGTCCCTTGCGTGGCGGAGTTATGACGAGGGCTGTAGAGCAGAGTCTCTGATGGCAGAGGAATGGCAGGTCATCTCGTCTCATGAGGAATGGAGTAGCCTCATGGCACGAGCCGAAGCGCCGCAGAACTACAACGAGTTCTTGGGGGCTTCGCGGTTCGAGCCGGGAAGCGTGGTTCGTTTAGTGACCGGTGTATCACTCGACCAGGTCATCCCGTTGTCCGCGAAGGGCGGTGATCGACGACGGATCTTCGAGGAGGCGTTTCGCGATGGTCTGACGGTGCGGGAGATCAACAGTCGTGCACGCTCCATCTCCTCCAATGCGAGGCCCGACGCAGATATCTTCATCGCGTTGAACAAGGGCTACGCGAAGCTGGAGGCCCGTGGGCGTTCGGCGTACATCTGGATCTTCCAGGGGAACCCGGACAGCTTCGACCTCGACGGGTACCTCGCCTCGACGGGGGCGATCCTGTGGACGGTGCGGCAGAGGCATCACGCGCCGCTGATGCGACCAGGTGACGAGGTCCTGATCTGGCGTGCACGGGGACGGGACAAGAAGGCCGTCTCTGGTGTTGTTGCGCACGGCGAGATCGTCGAGGTCCCGAGAGAGCAATCGGAGGACGAAGAGGCACGGAGGTTCTGGAAGAACACTCCAGTGGGATTGGAGCTTCGCGTTCGTCTTCAGATCGACCGCGTTGCCAGGAATAAGAAGGAGGTCGTCCAGCGGGAGTGGCTGAAGGAAGATCCCATCCTGAATGATCTGCTCGTTCTCAAGATCACGGGGACGAACTTCTTGGTCGATGACCCGGTGCAGGCGGGTCGCCTTCGAGCCCTGTGGAAGAACACGGGTCGAAACTGGAATCGGAACGACTCCGTTGCGGGGTTGTGGGCGTACCACCAGACGTACGAGACGCCGGTCTCCACCAAGGCGGGCTCACCGGTCGTGGCCGTCTCGGAGCGGATCGGTAGGGCAGTCTCCGGCGTCTACAATAAGGTCATGAACTTTCGCGCCATCGATCCTCGGGACACGAGAACGGGGCTCTCTGGGGGAGGGGCTTCCGATCGCGCCGTCTGGGAGGAGTTCTACGACGCTTCGGGGGGCGAGATCAGGGGCGCCGCGCTCGACGTTGAGTTCGATCGGCTCTGGCCTGAGGGGTGGCAGCCTGGGACTACGCCGCGTGGCGATCTTGAGAAGGCGGCGGAGGACCTGGAGGCGAAGGAGCCGTTCAGCCCGACTGATGCGAACGATGGCCGCCAGCGGATCCTCACTGCGATCGTACGGCGACAGGGGCAGGGGAAGTTCCGGGCGGCTGTTCTTCGAGCGTACGCAGGCCGGTGTGCGGTGACTGGCTGCGACGTCGAGCAGGCCTTGGAGGCCGCCCACATCTACCCGTACCGTGGACAGGAGACGAACGAGGTGTCCAACGGGATCCTGCTTCGGTCGGACCTGCACACTCTCTTCGATCTGGGCCTCCTTACAATCGACCCCGAGACCATGACGGTCCATATAATCGACACGATCCGCAGTTCAGCGTACGGGGGGCTCCACGGTGGCAACGTCAACGTGCCTGCTGAAAGTGTCGCGGCGCCCAGCCCAGATTCCCTCTCCTGGCATCGGAGCAAGATCGGTGGGCGAGAGCGAGTCTGAGAGCGGGAGGCCTTCGGTGAAGGGCACCGAGTGTCCGTTCTGCGCGTTGCCGGAAGGTCGGCTCGTCGATGGAGACCGACTCGTCGTCACGATTCGCGACTTGTACCAGGTGTCGCCGGGGCACACGCTGGTGATTCCTCGTCGCCACTTCTCGTCGTTCTTCGATGCCACCATCGAGGAGACCGCAGCGATCCATGACGCGCTCCACTGCGCCCGGATTGCGATCGACGAGGAGCTTCACCCGGACGGTTACAACATCGGCGTGAACGTGGGAGAGGCTGCGGGGCAGACCGTGATGCACCTCCATGTTCACCTGATCCCCCGGTTCACGGGAGACATGGAGGACCCCAGGGGAGGCATCCGCCACTGCGTCCACGGCAAGGGATACTACGACGCGAAGTAGGCGACCGTTATGGAGAAGACATCCAGATTCGTCGAGGTCCAGCCGACGATGGAGAACTATTGGCGCTCGATCATTCTGTTCGGGCGGAACGTAGCCTCCTACAAGTTCGCTCTTGGGAAGTCTCTACTAGAACTTGCACCGACTTCGGGAGAGTTTGTACGCCTGGAAGATCTTGCGGAGCCGTACTCTCGTTCCCTCTGCGAGCACCTGAACGTCGCCGAGAAGCAGGTCACTTCCTCGTCCAGCAAGTTCTTGGACGCCTGCCGCCGCTTCAACGAGAAGGAGATCGCCAAGGAGGAGTTGATCGACACGACCGTGAAGCTCGGCTTCAACAACGTCATCGACGCCTTCCATGTTGTCGGGTCTGGGGATGTGGGCGTGCGGTTCTTCCAGGACGAGAGGGGCGGTAGGCAGAAGGGGATCCGTCTTACCCAAGACCTGCTCCGTCTCCTGGACCAGTACCAGGCGCAGAATCTGCCCCAGGAGGTTGAGGCTCGGTGGCGGCTGGTCGAGACCGCCTGGAACCTGGGCCTCCCGCGTCAGGTGCTGTCGGTTCGGTACGAACCCGAGGCGCAGATCCTCGTCGCTGACGATCCAGGGCAGCGTCGTCCGGCCATCACCGGATGTCGAGACGGGTTGAACGGGTATCAGAAGGGAAAGTGCTTCTACTGCTTCGGCGACATTTCCGTGGTCTCGACGGCAGACGACCTCGCCGACGTGGACCACTTCATTCCCCGGATGCTCCAGGACACTGGGATGGAGATGTCCCTCGATGGCGTCTGGAATCTCGTCCTTGCATGCCGAGGCTGCAACCGGGGTGAGCAGGGGAAGATGGCCTTGTTGCCGGAGCTTCGCTTCCTGGAGCGCCTCCACGACCGGAACAGCTTCTTCATCGACAGCCATCATCCGCTGCGGGAGACGCTGATGCGGCAGGCGGGAGAGACCGAGCCGGAGCGTAAGGCGTTTCTCCAGGAGGTGTACAAGCACTCCAAGGAGTTGCTGGTGCAGAACTGGAAGCCTCCGTTCGAGTACGAGCCCGCGTTCTGATGACTCTGCCGGTGAAGGTTCAGATCGATCTCCCGGAGTGGTCGCCCTGGGTGTTCCTCGAAGGATCCTGGCGTGGTGACCGCATCCCAAGCTCTCCTGGCCTGTACCGAATTCGTCGCGCTGGACGGACCGACCTCGACTACATCGGCCAGACCGGCATGGGCTCGATGACGCTCCGCAAGCGGCTGGCGATGCTGAAGGGCGTCTTCGGCGACGAGATGCCGTACCGAGATCCGCACACCGCCGGTCCCGCGCTGTGGGCTCTGCGGCACGCTACGGGAGAGGAGTCCGAGGCGTCGGTGGCAGTCATCGAGGGCTCGACACCGTGGCGGAAGGGGATGGAGGCCGTCGCTATCGCGAAGTACCGACAGGAACACGGTCGGTCACCGACCGTGAACTTCGGGAGGATGCCGAAGGGTTACCTGATGTCGTCCGCGAACAACGCGAGGCTCGTCGCAGCCGGGAAGCGATTCCGTGGTGGACCTACCGACGAACAGGATGAGAGCCACGTGCCGGGGATCGCCCCGATGGGTGCGCTCGATGGCGACGTGAACAACGATCGCTGGTGCGGGCACTCATGGTCCGAATGGGTGCCGTTGGAAGAAGCCGGGCGAGTTGTCCCGGCAGGTGCTCTCGGCTTGTACCGACTTCGTGGCGATGCCGACGAAGGACTCGTCTACGTCGGCGAGGGGAAGATCCGTGATCGTCTTGGAGCGCACCGCCGGAAGATGGACGCCCCAAACCATCCGCAGGGAGTCGTGATGAGAAGGGGGCGGATCACGTGCTCATGGGTGGAGAACAACTCTTGGGTCCGACACCGGAGGCTGGAGTTGGAGACCGATCTTATCGCGGCTCACATTCTGGGAACGGGCAAGGTGCCCCTGGCGCAGTTTCTCGGATGACTCCGGGGCCAGGTGCCTTGGGGGCAGGTCACTGGCGCTCGTAGACGAAGAATGCGCCGAGGTCGTAGAATTCTACGGTAGATAGATCTTCGCTGGAAAACCCGCCGATCGCGTACAGCCGCTCGTCCACGACCGTCGCGCTCAGGGCGCTGCGGCCTGTCGGCATCGGTGTCTTCGTGATCCAATCGTTGGCGTCTGGGTCGTACTGCTCGACCTCTGACCGCGCAGCCCCTGATTGTCCACCCAGGGCTAGGATCTTGTCGCCAAGTACTTCGGCAGCAAGCTGGTAGCGACCTGTAGGCATTGCGGTGTACGTGGCCCAGCTATTGGCGATCGGATCGTATCCTTCAACCGAGGAAAGCACGGCACCGTTGTAGCCGCCGATGGCGTAGACCACGCCGCCTAGAGCGACGGCAGCCAGGACGGACCGCTCGGTCGGCATCGGGGCTCTGCCGGTCCAAGAATCGCTGATGGGATCGTACTGTTCGACAGTCGCGAGTTGGACGCCCCCCTGTCTGCCGCCAATGCCGTAGATCAGTCCGTCTACGTCTGCGGCGGCGAGTTGAAGCCGAGCGGTTGGCATTGCTGCCTTGGTGCTCCAGGTATCGGCGGCGGGATCGTATGCTTCAACTATGCCGGTACCGTTCGGGGACGCCGTGTTCGATCCTCCGATGGCGTAGATGAGGCCGTTTACTGCCGAAGCGGCGAGATACGCTCGGGCCGTGGGCATCGGAGCCTTCGTGGCCCAGGTGTCGGTGGTAGGGTCGTACTCCTCGACGGTCGCTAGGTACTCATTGGCGACGCTGTAGCCGCCGATGATGTAGATCTTCCCGTTGGCGGTCGCCGAGGCGTGGGCGTGACGGGCCGTTGGCATCGCTCGGCGGGTGTCCCAGCTATCCTCCGCCTTGGACAGGAAGAGCCCGTACCCCGGCGGAGGAACAGGGGAGGTCGAGATGATCGAGTCTGGCGTGCACTCGCCCGTCACCGCGTCGAACTCCGTCCCCTCCCCACACCCCGCCACCGAGACGCAGGCAGCCGTGTTGAACGTGCACCCCGCCGCGCACCCGAGAGTGCCGCCTTCTCCGAACCCAAGATCCTCGCACGTCACGCTGCCGACGTCGCCGGGCTCACAGTCTTCGACCCCGTTGATGATGCCGTCGCCGCAGTAGGCGGCTCCCTTCACGGCGGGCGTGCACACGAGCTTCGTCTTGAGCTTCGTGAGCATCCGCTGACCGAACTGATCCGTGACGAACTGGTCGGGAAGCTCTTGACTCGGGCACCTCACGGAGTAGCAGATGCGATCTCCCGGAGCGGGGGAGGCGAGGAGGTCGAGAGGAGTGATCGGGTCACTGCCGCTAGATGCCTGGACGACCGTCTTGTTGGCCGGGACACAGAAGTACTTGGCCTTCGAGATCCGACAGTTGTCGTGGAGTCCGTACTGGGGCGAGTCGAGGTCTACGAAGCCCTTGAGCTTCAGTTCGTCCTTGATCTTGAAGCATTCGAGGTGATCGGTCTGGGCGCGAATGTGGGCTGGGACGATAGTTAGGATTGCCGCAATAGCGAGGACGAAGAGTTCTCCGCGCAAGTTCCTCACGGCGTATATTCCTCCACTGCTGCGCTCCGACCAGAGGAGTCTCGACCCCCGACGGCATAAATGCGATCTCCCACCGACGCGGCGCCAAGCGAATACCGGGGTGCCAGCAGCGGTGCGCGTGCGGTCCACGAATCAGAGATCGGATCGTACTGGTAGGTCGCGGGACTGGGGTTGCCACCGATCACGTAGAGCCTGCCGAAAGCGTTCGCGGCGGCGACCGCCTCTCCTCCAACGGGCATCAGGGCCTTGGCGACCCATCCACCGGTGGCTGGATTGTAGGCGAAGAGTCGCCCGCTCGGCGGCTGCTGGGTTCTGCCGCTGACCGCATATAGCACGCCATCAACGACGGCTGAGGCGTGCATGCTCAGGCCGGTCGGGAGGGATCCGGTCGTAGCCCAGGAATCGGTAGCGGGAGTGTACACCTCCACCTTCGTGAGATACGGCCCGCCGTTGCTGCCACCAATGGCGTACAGCTTGCCGTTCAGCCCCGCCGCCGACAAAATGGTCCGACTGGTAGGCATGCTCGACTTCACGGCCCAGGTGTCCGCGATCGGGTCGTACTCGAATAGGTCCCTGTTGTAGGTGTTATCGCCGCTGCCGCCCACCACGTAGATCTTGCCATTCACGGCTGCGGCTCCGTGATTGTAACGTGCCGCAGGCATGGGAGACTTGGTGGTCCAGCTATCGGTGGCTGGGTCGTACTCTTCGACCAAGCCGGTCTTGGTCCCTATTACGCCGCCCATCGCGTAGATCTTCCCGTTCACTTCAACGACAGTGAGCTTGTCTCTCGCCGCAGGCATGGAGGTCTTTGCGTTCCACGTGTCGGGACCGAAGCAGTCGGAGCTATCGGTCGTGCAGTCTTCGAGGCAGGAAAGGCTGCCATTCTCGAAGCCAAAGTCCAGACACGTCTGGCCATCGAAATCAAAGCCGTCGCACTCCTCTCCAACATCCACGGCGCTGTTGCCGCACGTCAGGCACTCCGAGGTGTCGAATAGGCATCCTGGACCGCAGTCGAGAACACCATCGACAAGGCCCAAGGAGCCGCAAGTCTCTGCACTGAGGTCGCCGATGTCGCAGTCCTCCCCTGAGTCGATCACCGCGTCTCCGCACGTTGACTCGCACAGGCCGGAAAAGATGTCGTAAGCAGTGAGCGGTCCGCAGAACCCCGACCCCGGCTCTGGGAAGCCGTTGGCGAGATACTCGACCAGCTGATCGGAAGTCGCCCCTAGGAAGCCCTCGACCGTTGCCGTGTCGCCGACGGTGGGGCACTCGACGCCGTACGTCTCATCCGCCTTGGTGAAACTCCTATCGAGTTTGTCCACGCAGCGTTGGAGGAAGATGGCGAGCCTGGTGGCGTCACCGTTCTTGGCGAACTTTGACTCCGCAACCAGACGACACTGGCTGTACTTGCCAGCGGCCTTTTCCTTCGCAGCGATGCACTTCTCGGTTGGGGTGGCGGCGCTCGCAGCTACGGGAAGCGCGAGTAGCGCAGTGACCGTCCAGATCGTGATTCGGTTCATGTAGCTGCTCCTTTGGCGAACGTTCTCTGCGCTACCCTTTGCACGAGAGCTTGGTCGTGTGCTCGCGGCATTCAGCATTCTGACCCACCCTATCGATCTCTCCGTGTGTGATCGTGAGCGTCAGAGGTCCGGCCTGAGGTTTCTCGATGTCGATCTTCTGAAGGAAGATCGAGAACTTGATCTGACCGGCGATACTCGTTGGCTTGAACCTGGCTCTCACCGTGCCGTCCTGACTCCGGCAGATGAACCGTCCCTTGCGCTGTTGGCAATCGGCGTCAAGAAGGCCGCGAGTCACGGCCATGTTCAGGCCGTCCGTAACCGTCAGGAGGAGCCCGTCGGACGAAGGGTCGAACACGTCGGCTGGTCCGGTGCCGGTCGGGAAGGTGCCCTTCAGAGTTACGCGACCCGGCTTGCTCCGAGTGGGCCACGCGATCGCACGAGCCAGGGAGATGTTGGCGTCGGCGTCGTCGCATACGTCACCGACTTCGTCTCCGTCGAGATCGGACTGGTTCGGGTTGGCGAGTGTAGGGCAGTTGTCCATGTCATCGTCAACGCCGTCGTTGTCGCAGTCGGAACTGAACACATATCGAGCGAGCGTGAAGCCCGGAGCGCCGATCCCGAGGAAAGACGTGGCAGAGTCTCTGACGACGGAAGTCATCGCAGCGAGCCCGGTTCCTACGGGCGTTTCGTGCGCGGGCATTTGAAGCAGGCCGTCCGGCTGAACGACGGATACCCTGAAGTCAGTCTCTGCCATCGCGTCGGTCCCACCAAGAACCATGGAGCCGTCTTGGAAGAGCGTGAATCCGAGGAAGTCGAGGAAGGCGTAGGTATCAGGTGCTGCTGCACTCCCTGCGACGCCAAAGGCCGAGTCTAACCCGCCGTTAGCGAGGTGCTTTGTGACGGACGCTCTCTCGCTGCCTTGCAGAGTTCCCGCCACGAAGATTTCGCCGGTTCCAGAGATCACTACCTCGTCGGACGAGCGGTGGCTGTTGGTGGAGAGTCCGTTGGTGCCGAACGACGAGTCGAGACTGCCGTTCGTATCGTACCGTGCGACTGCGCCGTCGCCCGCGACGACAATTCTTCCGCTACCGTCGAGAGCGACCGCAGTGGAGGTGGCGAACGATGTCGCTACGGCTCCGCTGATACCGAAGGAAGCATCGGAACTACCATCGCCCATGATGCGCAAGAGCGTCGAGGGAATTGCACCTCCAAGGATTATCTTGCCATCGGGTTGGATAGCTACGTCTGAGTGGGCAACTGTCGTTGTTGCGATACCTGCCACGCCGAATGTGGCGTCTAGGGTTCCGTCGGGGTTGTATCGGACCACCTTCCCAAAAGGATCCGTTGAACCTCCCGCGACGACGATCTTTCCATCGTCCTGGAGCGCCACCCCGAACCCCACGGTAAGCCCGCTGCTACTTGGGAACGGCTGAACCACGGCGCCCCCCGATCCGAAGCTGGTGTCGAGAACGCCGTTTGCGAGGTATCGAGCCGTCACGAATCGGGTATTGTTTCCGAAGCCTACGACAACGATTCGGCCCTGCGCGTCGATGGCGGCATCGAACGGTGATCCCTCGGTGATGCCCGGTATGGCGGTTCGGACGAGCCCGTTGTCTCCGAAGGTTGTATCAAGTCGGACGCCGGAGGACTGACACTCGACCGGTGCGGCATGGGTCGGTGAGGCAGCGATACCGTTGAAGGTTGTGACCGCTGAGATGAGCAGAGCGGCGACGGTCCAGATCGGGAGTCGGTTCATGCGTGGTCTCTCTCCTGCGCTTGGGTTCTTGCTCATTGGTCTTCGTCCAGTCTGGTGATCTCGCCCGCCAACAGACCAGCGACACCCGGCATGTCGGTTTCGGTGGTAGATCGCAGTCCCAATGCACCGTTACTTGCTCTCGCGGACACCCGTCGCCAGGTGTCGGTCTCCGAGAAGTTGACGCCACAGGTGCCGGTCGGGAGCGTCGTCCTAAGGGTCTCGCCATCGAGACTGAACGACAAGGTCGAGTTGCAGGCTACTTGGTCATTCATGATGCGAAGAGACGTGTCGTTCAGCACCACCATGCTGCCCGTCGCTACGCTCGTCTCTCCGTTGATCGTGAACCTCTGCGTCATCGCGCCCGACGGCGTGATGGACCAGGTGCCGGAGTAGCTGTTCACGTTGTCTTGGGTGAGGGTGACGCCCGTATCGTACCGGACAGTGAAGGCGACCAACTCATAGGCACCGACGAGGTCCGAGATCCTCAACGGTCTCGGCGTTGGTGCGGGTGTTGGTGCTGGTCCCGGTGCACCCGGCGGTTCGAAGAATGCCGCTGGTAGAGTGACGTCGCTGATGAAACCCCACTGGTTCTCGCAGGGCCAGCTGGTGCAGGCGTCTGCTCCCCAGCAGGCCAGGCTCACGTCCGTGCCGCTCGATCCCCGAGGATCGCACTCGACGAAAGACGGAGGCGAGCCGTCCGAGAAGAAGATGTTCCCGGTGACTGATCCGTCTTGGTTCTTGCTGATGGACCAGCGTTCGCTGCCGACGTCCTTGGTGATGAACCGTGCGCTACCGTTTCGGGATACCTGAACTCCGGCATCGTCCGAGAGCGCGGGGGAGGCGGTCATGAAGAGACAGCAGAGGGCCGCAAGAGCGGACGCCAGTAGCAGGCCCGACCGACGCGTCGTGGAGCGGAGAGAGACGGTGCGGATCATGTGTATGCCTGGGGTGCGAGAGAAGAAGAAGGTTGAAGGGTCTGGGCCGGAATCCCGGTGCGGCGAACATGCCAGCCTGGGCGACGATTCCCAAGCCCTTTCCGCCTCGCTGCAGGTACAGAGGCCCTTGGACCGACAATCGCCGGGAGTTCGGCACGGGTGTTGTGTTAGGTGCGCGACGAGACTCGGCCTGACGGATGGTCAGTAGTTCGTTGTAATCCCCATGGCCTGGGCGGAGTCGTTCTTTGGGGAGTAGCGGTTCTCGTTACTCGCCGTGGTATGGGGCCTGCTGTCGGGACGAAACCGTCCGCGACCACAGGGGGTGCTCTATCATGCGGAAACTGGTTCTAGGACTCGCCATCGGTCTTCTCGCTCTGTCGCCAGGGTGGGCGCAGGGGGACACGGTTCTCGTGGCCTTCTCGGGCACGGTGAGCAGCCTCTCCAGCGCCGTACTCTTCCCCTTCCAGCAGATCGGAGTCGAGGTCGGCACTCCGGCCTCAGGTTCGTTCGCATTCGACGCGAGCACGCTCGACTCTGTCCCGGAGGACCCGACGGTCGGGCGGTACGAAGGTGCGTTGCGATCCTGGAATCTCCAAGTCGGCCCGTGGATTGCCAGCAACGTTGATGTGTCAGCCTGCGGTGGCCAAGGGAACTTCGTAACCAATCAACCTTCCCTTTGGAATTCCCCCGGTTTGATGGACAGTTTTCTTATGCCGCCAACGCAGCGATCTGCGCCTTCAGCTCGAACTCGATCGGCGTAGCGTAGCCGATCGACGAATGTCGCCGACACGGGTTGTAGAAACCGTCGATGTAGTCCG
>JAJCZO010000357.1 GCA_029262355.1 Deltaproteobacteria bacterium | reverse complement strand
GCTGCCGGGGCGGCTCAGGCCGGGTTCTCCGCGCGGCTCGTCGCCATAGAAAAGGCGCATGGCGAGGCCGAGCGCCGTTTGCGCGAGGAGATGGGACACGGCCGCCGTGAGGCGGCAGAGAACGCGCGCGTGGGGCGTGAGGAGCTGGGCGCGGCACTCGCTCGTGTTGCGGATTCGATGCAGGAGCGGCTCGGGCAGATGGCGACCGGCCAAGCTGAGCGGCTCGATGCATTTTCGGCTCGGCTCGAGGGCCACACCTCGAGCAACGAACTGAAGCTGACGGCGCTCATGCGCTCGAACGAAGACAAGCTCGAGAAGCTGCGTTCGACGGTCGACGATCGCCTGGGGCAGATGCGTCGGGACAACGGCGACCAGCTCGAGCGCATGCGCGCCACTGTCGACGAGAAACTGCAGGGCACGCTCGAGAAGCGTCTCGGCGAATCTTTCAAGCACGTCTCGGAGCGGCTCGAGCAAGTGCACAAGGGCCTCGGCGAGATGCACGAGCTCGCCGGGGGAGTCGGCGACCTGAAGCGGGTTCTGTCGAACGTGAAGCTGCGAGGCGGGTGGGGCGAAGTTCAGCTCGAAGCCTTGCTCGAGCAGATGCTCACGCCCGATCAGTATGCTCGGAATGTCCGGCCGCGCGAAGAGAGCGCGGAAGTTGTCGAGTTCGCGATCAAGCTTCCGGGCAAGGAGGGGGATCCCGACGACGCGGTCTGGTTGCCGATCGACGCCAAGTTTCCCCTCGAGGACTATCAGCGACTGATCGATGCCAGCGAGGCAGGAGATCGCATCGCGCTGGAGGTGGCGGCCAAGGACCTGGAGAAGCAGATCCTGAGCTGCGCCAAGGACATCTCCACCAAGTACCTCCACCCGCCGCTCACCACGGACTTTGCGGTGATGTTTCTGCCGACCGAAGGGCTCTACGCGGAAGTCGTGCGGCGCCCAGGCCTCGTCGATCGGATCCAGCGCGAGCGACGCGTGGTCGTCGCCGGCCCTACGACCTTTTCCGCACTCTTGAACAGTTTGCAGATGGGCTTCCGAACGCTTGCCATTCAAGAGCGCTCGAGTGAGGTCTGGCAGTTGCTCGGAGCCGTGAAGAACGAATTCGGCAAGTTCGGAGACACTCTCGATGGCGTCAACAAGAAGCTCGCCCAAGCGTCGAAGACGATGGACGATGCGGCTCGGCGGTCGCGCGCGATCGAGCGTAAGCTGCGCGATGTGGAAGAGATCCCGGCCGGCCGAGAATTGGGGGCTCTCGAAGGAGCCCTCGACGCCGACGCGGCTCCCACGGGAGAGTCGATTGCGGTTGCCGCCGAAGACGAAGCTGGGGAGGCCCTTCCGGGTGCGCGTGCGGCTGTGGCCTGATGTGTCGGTTCGCTGCGCCGCGGCGGCGTGGGTTGGCGTGCTGTTCGTCGTCGCGATGCTCGCGCCGGTGAGGTGTTCGGCCGAGGACCTGCCGCATGCCCACGTTTCTGCTGGGGACATCTCGGTCGGTGGGTTCGGCGGATACGGCTTTGGGTTCGTTCGGGCGCCCGCATACAAAGGGGGCGAGACGGACGACGTAGAAGCGGTGGCGCTGTTTCCGCAGATCGGATATCGGGTCACCGACCGACTGGGTGGCGATGGCTGGTACGCCGGCTCGTTCGAGGTCTTGCTCGAAGGAACGCTGCTCTGGGAAACGCAGCCGCATAGTGGGTTTGGCGGCGGCGCGGGGTTGTTGTTCCGTTACGACCTCCTGTCCGTTCCGTACGTCATTCCATTCGGAGAGATCGGCGGTGGCATGCTGGACCTCGACTTCGGGTTGGACGATCAGGCCGACGGGTTCAACTTCTCGCTGCACGGCGGTGTCGGTGTGCGCTACTTCTTCGCTCCCGGCTGGGCGGCTTCGCTCGCGTACCGGTGGCAGCACATCTCGAACGCCGGAACGACGCTTCCGAACGACGGGATCGACATGCACCAGCCGTTGCTGGGCATCTCGTACGTCTTCGACCGCTGAGGAATCGGCCTCAGCCGCCGACGCGGGCCGCGCGCGCCTTGCGGCCTGAGGCGCGGGCTTGGCCACGGCCTGGGGCTGGAATGCGGCTTCGTTGGCCGTAAAGCGCCGCCGTCTCCTTCAGCCGTTTGGTGATCTCGTCGCGGAGCTCTGGCGGCTGGATGACCTCGACCCAGGGGCTCGTCGACATGATCCAATTGGAGAGCTCGGCGGTGCCGCGCACCCGCATCTCGAGATGGGTTCGGCCATCGGATCCGGCGAAGAACTTCTGCGTGGCGTGAAGCTGGCGCGCTCGGAGGTAGGCCTCGGTCTCCGGGTTCTGGAGCGCGAGCTCGACCCGGGTGCTCTCGCCGTCGACGATTCCGAACATCCCGTTCGTGTGCCGCGCGGGGTCGAACCCCTTGGGATAGGAGAAGTGAATCTTGAGGCCTTCCGCGTCGACCTTCTGTTCGACCGAGCGAATGCGGTCGACTGCCAGCCAGATGATCTTCCGGTAGTGCGCGCTGTGACCAAGGAGATAGAGGCCGCCGCGGTGCTCGACCAACGAGTAGGGGTCGAAGTCGTGGGTCCGCCCCTCGCCTACGAGACCACCGTAATCGATCACGAGGCGGTTTTGATCGATCAGCGCCCGCAGGAGAACATCGAGTTCGTCTTCTTGCGCGGAGTAGCTCTTGGGTAGGTGCGCGAGTGCGTAGAACTTCCGGTCCGCATTTTCGAGGCGGCGCCGCGCGGTTGCCGGGACTGTCCGGAGCATCTTGCCCCAGAGATCCTTGTTCACCGATTCGAAGACCGTGCCTTCGAGCACCCGGGCCAGGCGGAGCGTGAAGAACAGCGCCAGCACCTCGTAGTCGGTGGTTGCCGGCCCCGAATGGCTCTCGGCGAGGCGCACGAAGCGGCGATCGCCACGGCGGACGACTTCGAGCAGCGGCCGCTCTCGATGATCGACGAGTTCGCGTCGGCATGCCTCGAGGTAGCGGGCCAAGGTCCGCTCGGTGATCCTCAGATCCTCTTGGATCGCCTCGAAGCTCCAGCCGTTCGGGCGCTCGCGGAGCTCATGGATCAGTCGCGCGAGTCGCGTAGCGGCGCCATACGTCGGCTTGCGCCCCTGCGTGGTCTTCTTCTTCTGTCGTGGCATGGCTTCCCCTTCGACAACCGCTGTCAGTGCCCGGGCACTATAAGAAAGCAAGCGAGGAGCGGGAAGATGCCAAGCAAGAGATTCGTCGTACGAACGTTCGAGCTGCGGAGGGCCGCTTTGCGCACCGCGAGCCGCTTCTACCTCGCGCTGCGGCCGGCGAGTCCGTGGTGGCTCGTGGGCGGGGCGCTGTTGTCGCTGGCGATCGCGGGAGCAGGTCTCTGGCTCGACGCGTCCCGATGGGTTTCGCGGCGCGGGCTACGCGTGCTCGAGGCGCGCGAGCTCCGGATCGGTGTGCTCGGCGTGTTTGCAGCCGAGGAACTGCCGGTATTTCTCGTACGTCCGCGGCCGTTTGGCTTGGAGCCACACGAAGAACTCGTCGGACGTCCGGAATAGGAACTTCTCCGGGGGCTCGTCGTCTGCGGTCTGTTGCTTCTCGCAGTCGCGCCAATCAAAGTCCTTGCAGATTGCAGGTCGGTGGTCGTAGACCCCGCAGAGTCCGTGCTCGGTGAGGTTCTCGCAGCGCGTTTCGATCTGGAGATACCACGAGCCTTCCCAGTCGATGTAGACCGAGATGCCCGAGTGATAGAGGTACCACGAGACGTGATCGTAATCTCTCATCGACTTGGGCTCGTCGATCTCGGTCGCGATGTACGTGCAGCACTGCGAGCACGCGAAGCACGGGTGGTCCGACTGCTTCGCAAATCGTGGCAGGCTGGGTTTCCGTTTCGCTAGAGTCGGGGAGCGTTTGCTCATACCCGGGCGATTAGGCCATGGGCGACGGTCGAGCAAGCCCATCCGCGACGCACGGGGCACTTCTCTACAGCGCGGTGACACGAACAGTCCCGCCTTCACCGGCGAGCGCGCGGACCGGGCGAAGGGTGACGGCTTCTGGTCCGAGGAGCGTCTCGAGCGGGGCGAGGGCGAGAGGGTGGAGTCTCGGGGGAACGCTCGTTACGGAATCAGGGGCCGAAATCCGGCGGCGAGCGAGAATGGCGCCGCCGGATCCTCATCTCCGGCCGAGTCCAGTGAGCGGTTGGGCACGCGTAGCGTAATGTGGGTTCCCTCGCCGGGGCGACTCGAGATCCTTGGTGCGTAGGCCCCGCCGTAGAGATGCGTCAGGCGAGCCGTCACGTTCCGCAACCCGACTCCGGTCGAGACGCCCGGGTCGCTTCGTTTGCCCTTCCCATTCATTCCGACACCGGTATCCTGGATGTCGAGCACCAGTTCGCTGCCGTCGACGCGAGCGCGAACGGAGACGCTTCCCCCTCCGACCTTCTGAGAGATGCCGTGTCGCACGGCGTTCTCGACCAGGGGTTGAACGATCAATGTCGGCACGATCCAGCCCTGCGCTCGGTCCTCGATCTCGAAGTCGACGCGGAGCTGATGCCCGAACCGTGCGCGCTCGATGTCCAGATAGCTGTCGGCGACCTCCAACTCGTCGGCAAGCGTCACGAAGGTGCGATCCTTGCTCGAGAGGAGATAGCGGAAGATCTCGGCGAGGCGCTGGACGCACTCTTCGGCCCGCTGGGGATCGGTCGTGATGAGGTGGGAGATCGAGTTCAGGCTGTTGAACAAGAAGTGGGGATCGATCTGGGCGCGGAGCGCCTGAAGCTGCGCGGTAGCGGCAAGCTCGTCGGCGCGCCGGGCGCGCAGTTCGAGCGCGCGCATCGGCACCCATGCTTGGTTGAAGATCGTGACGGCGAGTCCCGCGGCTGGAAGGATGGGAATTCCGAAGAAGGGCCAGGAACTCCTGGCAACGAACTGGCCGTCAGGGCCTTGCGAGAGGATCCACACGCCATACCGCAGGATGAGGATCGCATTCACCACGAGGAAGGAGATGACGCTCATCGCTACGATGGCCGCGAGCATCTGGCCGGCCAGGGTGCGCCAGCGCGACGGCGAGCGCACGTGGGGCAACACGAAGCGGAACAGCACGATGTAAATCGGGCCGTAGGCGACGGCACCGAGTGTGATCTCGATCGCTTGGGTCCAGCTGTCCTCCGAGATCCCCGTAAGTAGGCCGAGGAGAAGGCCGAAGGCCAGCGAGCCCCACAACATCATCCGGGTCTGCCGCCATAGTCCGGCGTGGGAGACCGCAGTCGTCATCGCACGCTCAGAGTATCACATCAGCGCACGATCGACGAAGACGTCGTCGCGGTCGCCATGAGGGTGTTCGTCTCGATGTCGAGGATCTCGACCCGATGCAGCGAGGACGAGTCGGTTCCGCGCAGCAGGGCCGCGCGTGTCGCATACGGTCCGCTTCCTTGTGCGAGGTAGTGCACGGAGAGATCCGTGGCAGCAGCTCGCGCGCGGCACCGGGCTTCGGTGGCGGCTTCGCACGCGGCCTGTGCAAGGGTTGCCACGATGCCTCCCTGGAGGGAGCCGAAGCTGTTCTGCGTGAAGTCGGCCGCAGCCATCTCGAGCGATCCGCTCGCCGCATCGACCGTACGCAGCCCGAGTTCTTCGAAGAAGCGCTTTCGGAGTCCAGATTCGGGCAGGGCAAAGTCGACGCGCGTGGTCTCGGTGGGCTCGCTCGGGTGGTCGAGCTCCGATGTCATGTCTGGTCTCGCGATGCGCACGAACGTCATCGTCGAGTGCGCGATCGGTGTGCCGGACGCGGCCTCCATCTGATGTTCGGATGGGTAGCCGGTGACGGCGACCTCGAACACGGTGGTCGTCCGGCCGCGTCGCAGGAGCGCGGGCTCTGCGACGATGAGCCCGCCGGGGTCGCCGTTCTGCGCATGGATCTCGAGTTCGGCCGTTGCCAGCCAATCGGGTGCGATCGTACGGAAGGCAACGCCGGCGGCTGCCAGATCGACGGCGACCGCAAGTGCGCCGAGCGAGACGGAGCCCGACGCGCTCAGGATCTCGCGGCAAACCGGCATCAGGACGCGGTCGGCCACGCGCGGGGCGCGGATCATGCTGAGCTGCAGGTCGCGCAGCAGATGGCGATTGGGCGGGTAGGCGGCCATGGGAGCGACTCCTAGCGACTGGGCCAGGGGTGCGCGACCGAGGCGGCGTCGGTTCGAGTAGCGCTGCTGCTGGCACGCATGATCAAGAATGAGAGTTGACACACTGAGAGTAAACACTCACACAGTAGACATGACCTACGGCGTCGAGGAGATCGCCCGCGAATCGGGAGTGAGCATCGATACGATCCGCTTCTATCAGGCGCAGGGCCTGCTCGAGCGCCCGAAGCGCGTAGGCCGGAAGGCGGCCTACGGCGAGAGCCATCTCTCCAGGCTTCGCCGCATCCGCGAGCTGAAAGAGCGTGGCCTGACCCTGGCGGGAATCAAGCGCGTCGTCGGCCCCGGCCGCTCGCGCTCGGAGGCGGCGCTGATCGGTGCGCTCACCGAGGGGCGGGGCGCGCGGCGATTCGACCGCGCCGGACTGGCGAAGGAGACGGGTGTGCCGGAGGCGCTCATCGAGGCGGTCGAGCGATCCGGACTCGTCGAACCGTTGCGCGATTCTCGCGGAGCCTCGTACGACGAAGCGGACGTGGAGCTGGCACGCGCGGCGCTGGCGGTGCTCAAGGAAGGACTCCCCCTCCAAGATTTGCTTTCGCTCGCTAACGAGCACGCGTCGCACGTTCGCGACATCGCGAATCGCGCGGCGTCGTTGTTCGACGCCCACGTCCGCCACGATCGCGAGGGCGGCGAGGTCGACAGCGAGCAGGTGGTCGATGCATTCCGGCGGCTCTTGCCGGCCGTGACGTCGCTCGTCGCCCACCACTTCCAACGCACGCTCGTCTCTCGTGCGCTCGAGCGCCTCGAGGAGCATGGAGATGCCTCGGGTCTCGAGCAGGCGCTGGAGGCGTCGCAGTCGACTCGGCTCGCGATCCGATGGAGTTGAACGTGGCGGGTGGTCCACTGCCGGCGCCCGCCGAGAAGGCCGCGGCGGTTCGCGACATGTTCGATCGTATCGCCCCTGGGTACGATCGGATGAACGGCCTGATGACAGCGGGTTTCGACCGCGCGTGGCGGCGCGCCGTCATTGAGCTCGCCGCGGTTGGACCGGGCGACCGCGTCGTTGATGTCGCGTGTGGCACCGGAGATCTCGGGCTTCTCGCAACGACGGTGGGCGCCTCGGTTGTTGGCGTCGACTTTTCGGCACCGATGCTCGAGATCGCCGCCGGTCGCGGACTCGGCGGGCGGCTGTCGCGCGCCGACGCGCTCGAGTTGCCGGTTGCCAACGCGTGCGCCGATGCGGTGACCTGTGGGTTTGCGCTGCGAAACTTCGTCTCGATCCCACCGTTCCTAGCGGAGGCAGGCCGGGTGCTGAAGCCTGGTGGCCGAATCGTTCTTCTCGAGGTCGCGACGCCGACGAATGCGCTCGTTCGGTTCTGCCATCAGGTCTATTTCAATCGTGTCGTGCCGCTGCTCGGCGCGCTGCTCGCGGAGCGCGAGGCCTACACCTATTTGCCGCACTCGGTGGTCTACCTGCCGACGACGGTCGAGCTTCTCGAGATGCTTGCTGCGGCGGGCTTCGAGCGAACGGGCGCACGAAGGCTCGGCTCGGGTGGAATCCAACTCGTGTACGGGAGGCGTCGGTCGTGACGGCAATGCCTGCGGGCGCTGTCCGAGCGCCATGCCGCCTCTCGGTGGCTGAGGGAGCGATCGGCGAGGCCATGGACCCGCTCGCGTTTCTCGAGCGCCACGCCGGAGAGCGGATGTTCTACCTCGAGCGCCGGTCCGACTCCGTTGCGATCGCCGCGGTGGGTGAGGTGCCCGGGACGCAAGTGGACGACGTTCGGTCCGTCGGCGCCTCCGCCGTGGGGGCGCTTCGCGTAGGGGGCTTCGCGTTCGACCGGAGCCGCCGCCCGAGTGGACCGTGGGCTGGCTTCCCGACCGCCACATGGGTCGTGCCACGCGTCGCGTTGCTGGTGCGCGATGGGCGCTGTCGACTGCGGGCCGCGGCAACCGATCTCGAGGGCGGGCGGCGTCGCGCCGAAGCCATCCTCGACGAGGTTCGCACCAGGATGGAGCGGCCTGCGCCGGTCGCGGCGCACCCCTCGTTGGGTGTGTACCGTGTCGAGGCGCTCGGCTCGGTCGAGCATTGGCGGGCAGCCGTAGAGGCCACACTGGCCGACATCGAGGTGGGCCGGCTTTCGAAGTTGGTGCTCGCGCGCGCCGTCCGGATCGTCGCGGACGCGCCGTGGCAGCGTCTGCGGGTCGCGAGCCGGCTGCGTGCGGCGCAGCCCGGTGCCACGGTGTTCGCGATATCGTGTGGCGCCAAGACGCTTGTCGGCGCGACGCCGGAGCGGCTGGCGACTCTCCACGACGGGTGTCTCACGACGGCCGCCGTCGCGGGTACGGCGCCTCCTGCGCCGAGCGGAGGCGCGGAAGACCGTTGTTTTCTGGCGGACGCGAAGGAACGCCGTGAGCATGCGGTCGTCGTGGAGGAGATGCGCCGGTCGCTGACGTCGCTCACGACCCGACTCGCGGTGGCCGCGGAGCCGGCCGTGCTGTCGACGCCAGCTCTGCGACATCTGCATACTCCGATGTCGGCGCGACTCGGGCCCGACGTGGGTCTCGCGGACGTCTGCCTCGAGCTCCACCCGACTCCGGCGGTTTGTGGTCTGCCGCGAGAGGCGGCGAAGGCCTCGGTGCGCGAGCGCGAGCAAACCGATCGGGGTTGGTACGCGGGCGGGGTGGGGTGGCTGGAGGAGGGGCGGGGTGAGGTCGTCGTGCCGCTTCGCGCCGCTCTGCTCGACGGTGCGACGGCCACTCTGTTCGCAGGCGCCGGAATCGTGGAGGGTTCACAGTGGCAGGCCGAGCTGGAGGAGACTCGGCTCAAGATGCGTGTGATGCAGGCCGCGTTGCTGGAAGTTTGATGGCGCCGAATCGCAACTACGTGGCGATGGAGATTCTCGTCGACGAACTAGCGCGTTCGGGCGTGCGCGATGCTTGCCTGAGCCCGGGGAATCGGTCTGCTCCACTCGCCTTCGCGCTGGCGCGCAACCCTCGGGTGAAGGTGTGGACGCATATCGATGAGCGATCGGCGGGTTTCTTCGCGCTCGGGCTCGCTCGCGCGGACGGGCGGCCGGTCGTGATCGCGTGCACTTCGGGCACCGCGGCCGCCAACCTGTTGCCGGCGGTGGTCGAGGCGCATCACTCGGGCGTGTCGTTGATCGTGCTGACAGCCGATCGTCCTCCGGAGTTGCGCGAGCGATCCGCGGGCCAGACCATCGATCAACTCCGTCTCTACGGCGCCCATGCCCGTTGGTCGTTCGATCTCGGGGTGCCCGAGCCAACTGCCGCGGGGATGCGCCATGTTCGGGCGGCCGCGTGCCGCGCGGTCGCCGAAGCACGTGGCGGGCCCGCGGGGGTAGCGCATCTGAATCTGCCGATGCGCGATCCGCTGGATCCCTCGGAGGAGGAGGCGCTCCCCGCCGAGATCAGCGAGCTGCCGCTCGGCGTCGAGCCGCACACTGTCGTTCATGCGGGAGAGCAGCGGATTGCGGGCGAGGCGTTGGCGCCGGTTCTCGCGCGGCTCGAAGCGGCGGAACGACCATGCATCTATGCCGGCCCGCTGGACGAGGGCGAGCCCGTTGCCGCCGCGGTGCGGGCGCTCGCCGACCGTCTTGATGCGCCGGTGATCGCGGAGCCGATCTCGAATCTCCGACGGGGCGAGTTGAGATCGCGTCTCGTGACGGGCTACGAGGCCCTCCTGCGCGATCCGGACTTCGCGGCGGCCGCGAGGCCCGATCTCGTGTTGCGCGTGGGGGCTCCACCGACGTCGCGTACGCTTGCGACCTGGCTCGATGGC
>JAJCZO010000356.1 GCA_029262355.1 Deltaproteobacteria bacterium | reverse complement strand
ATCGGTAGGCGTCCCTGGGGCTCAAGAGAGCTCCGAAGTCTCCGGCATCGAACGAGAACGAGGTGAGGAGATGCGTGTCCCCCCAGAACACACGATCCGGATACTCGGCTCCCGCGGGATCCGTCGTGGCCGCATAGGGTGAGTACGGGCGGTCGGGGGCTTTGGCCTCCGACGCCTTCATCGGGGGTGCGCCAGCATCCTGAGCCGAGCAGACCCCCGCCAGCCCAAGCAGAGCCATCGCCAACCCGAGAACTGAAATCGATCGACACATTTGATCGTTCCTTCCATGCCCAGTGCTGCTCCCTGGGCTGTTGCCTCGTCCAGACCTCAACAGCCCAAGTAGACGGAATCAAACTCCGGTGACCAGCCAGCTCTGTTCGCCATGGTGGATAGGGGGATGAACGCTCCATTTGCCCGGGTCGGCGGTACCTACGCAGTCGAGATGAAGAACGAAGAAGTGACGCACAAACCACATGGGGAATATTTGGAGATCCTTCCTCCGGAGAAGCTTGTGTTCACGTGGATCTCCGAGGGCTTTACGACGAACAGCACTGTCACGATCGAACTCGTCGAAGCCGAGGGACAGACTGAACTCACGCTTACACATGAGCTGCCGGCGGATGGAATTGAAGACCACCGCGTTGGATGGACCAATGCACTCAGCCATCTGGTGGAGTTTCTGGCCCAGCGGCACTAGGCGGGCAGGTTGGCCCGTAGTCCGCGAAAACCCGTAGCGCCCCACCGCGCCGGCGATTTGCCGATGATAGTTCTGCCCGAATGCGTACTCTCCTCTCGCCGTGCCTCTTTCTGGGTCGGGCCACCGTGATGCCGAGGGCGGACCTGATCTTGGAGAACGCCGCGCTACGGCAGCAGCTCATGGTCGCTCTGCGCTCGAAGCCGCGACCCAAGCTCGGACCGGGAGATCGAATCTTCTGGGTCGTTCTGCGCCGTCTCTGACCGGAGCGGACTGCGGGGCTGCTCCCCTGCTCGCCTGGCGCATGCACGTTCCGCATTCACGCCCGGACCGCAGCCCGCGACACCGTTCTCGACCTTGCCGAATCCGCCGCCTGCGTCTGTCGGCTCCGGTTCCGTGGAGAAACCTCTAGGCGCGTTGCGATATCTCCGGCGCGAGGCGGGCGATCACCTCGAACCGCCGGTGAACTCGCCCGCCTGCCCCTTTCCTCATCGGATGCAGGGTACGTTGCTCGACGTGTAGCTGTTGTTCCGCCAGCGGTTCGTGCTGCAATCGCCGGTTTCATCCTGAAGATTCGCGAATCCCTGTCCATCGGTGTCGTTGTAGAGTGCGGTGTTGCCCGTGAACCGGTTGCCAGAAGTCCAGGTGAGGATGCCTGCAGAGCCGTTGGTGAAGACCCGGTTCTGGATGATGCGATTCCGGCCAGGCTCCGAGAAGGAGATGTAGAAGCCGTGGTGCCCGTTGCGTTCGGCCAGATTCCGCTTGAGGGTATTCCTGGCCCCCTGAAGGCTGAATCCGGTGCCTCCGGCTTCGCGCGCGTTGTTGTCCCGAAGAAGGTTTCGGTCTCCTCTCACGTTCACGCCGACATCATCGTTCCTCTTGAACAGCGAACGTTCGACGCGATTCCTGGATCCGGTGATCAGCAAACCAACCAGGCCAATCTCCTGACGGAGGTCGTAGAGCTTGTTTCTGTCACCGTCGATGATGATCCCGTGGGCGTTCGCCCAGATGCTACCGCCCTGCACCGTGTTCCGGTCGCTCGAAATGCCGATTCCGATTTGGTTGTAGGCTACGCTCACCTCCTCGATGGTGTGCCGGCCGTCTCCGCCGAAGTGAATACCGATCGCGCAGGACTGGACCTCATTTTCGTAGGCGCCCATCACACGGGCTCGCCTGCCAATCAGCAAGAGGCCGGTCGTCCCGCTATTCTCTTGGCATTGAATCTTGAACCCGTTCAGGTTCAAGGTAGCGGGGCCTTCGATCGTCAGCGCTGGGCCAGTCCCGGGACAAAGGAGGTCGTCCGTGAGCACGACGGTTTCGCCCGGTCGGACGGTGTCGCCACAGTTCACCTGGGCCAGCGCGGCCGTCGGTGATGCCAACGCCAGCATTACGAGTACGAATCCCTTGTAGCTCATCCTTCTTCTCCTTGTTTGGGCCGCGCTCGCGGCGGCAGCTCGTGGTTGCTCTGGAGGCGTTCCTCTGCCGGGAACGCGGCCGTTCCCTCGAGAGGAACCCACACCACTCCTGTGGA
The DNA here is from genome assembly GCA_029262355.1 of Deltaproteobacteria bacterium. GTDB lineage: Bacteria > Desulfobacterota > Binatia > UBA12015 > UBA12015 > VGTG01. The sequence goes on along the minus strand of JAJCZO010000356.1, from coordinate 9,394 downwards.
GACCGCTCCGGCCCGCAGGTCGGAGAGAGCCGGACGGGGACGGATGATCGATCTTACGAGGCCCGATGGTCGGTACGAGCAACCACTCCGATTACCTGCACCTGGGCGATGGAAGGTGGATCCTCGCGAGGGCGAGCCGCATGGACTGCGCCATGGTCGTGCGTGGTAGTGACTTGGAGGTAGTCGAGGCGCGACGATTGACGAAGGGGAGGGCGGTCACGTCTTGGCCGGTTCTATTCGAGATGACGGATCGCTGCCCGAAGTGGTTTCGGACGCCTACGCGGCCCAAGACGCCATGCGGGCGCACGCCCGTCGCGCGACGACCGTGATCACGCTGGCCACGCAGTTGCATTCGATCGCGTTTGGTAACATGACACCCAGTCATCACGTAAATGAAGACGGTGCCGTGCGGCCGGTGTACTTCTACGTCGTCGACATGTCCGAGTTTAGCGCGGATAAGCTGGCCAATCGCGGTTCGGCGCAAGCCTCTGCCATTCTCACCAACGTTCAAGATTTCGTGATCAATCTGTGGAACAATCTCGGCCGGCAATTTTTTCGGGTTCTGAGACACGACGCAACGAGCTTGCACAATGTCCTTTAACGTCCTGACTGCCGAGATGTCCCATGAGACGAATTCCTTTAGCCGGCAGCCGACCGACGAAGGAGCCTTCAGACGCCGTTATGTTCTGATGGGCGCAGCAGCGATCGCCGAGCGTGGCCAGGCGAATACGGAGCTCGCCGGTTTCCTCGACGCAGGTCGAGCAAGTGGCTGGCAGGTCAATCATGTACTCAGTGCCGCCGCCGGGCCGAGCGGCAAGGTGACGCGAGCGACCTTTAACTGGCTCTGTGATCCGATTCTCTCCACAATCAAGCGCCACTCCTTCGATGGGCTTCTTCTCGGGTTGCACGGCGCGATGGACCTTGATTTCTGCCAAGATGGCGAAGGCGAGTTGCTTAGGCGTATCCGCACCGAGGTGGGCAAGAACATGCCCATTGCCATCACGCTTGATCCACATGCGAACGTCAGCGAACAGATGTGCGCTCTCGCTGACATCGTGGTTTCGTTCAAGACCTATCCTCATGTCGATATGCGCGAGACCGGTCGCCACGGCGGCGAAATTCTGCACCGGACGATGGCCGGCGAGATCACCCCACGCACCATCCTCGTTCGCCGACCCATGCTCGAAGAAGTCAACGGTGGGCGCACCGACATCGGGCCGATGGTCCAGCGCATCTCGGAGGCGCGGGCTTACGAGGAGCAAGCGGACGTGTTCGCGGTGAGCATCAATGCCGGTTTCGCTAGTGCGGATGTCGCCGACGTCGGGCCGACCGTTCTGGTGACAGGGCAGGGGGATTTTGCGGTGCATGCCGCTTTCGCCGAGACGATTGCCGATGACATCTGGAACCGACGCCATGAGGTACTGAACGACTACCTCAGTGTTGAAGAGGCTGCGGCGATTGCGGCGGCATACGAGCCGAACGAGGGGCCGCTGATCATTGCAGACTATGCGGATAATCCCGGTGCCGGGGGTTACGGCGATTCAACCGAGCTCTTGCGTGCGCTGCTCGAAGCGGGAGTACGTGATGCTTGTCTCGGGCCGATGGTGGATGCTGCCGTAGCGCAGGAACTGGGTTCCGCTGTAGTCGGGGGACGAGTCCACGTTACGCTGGGCGGCAAGACCGACCCACGCTTTGGCGGTGAGCCACTTACGCTGGAGGGGGAACTCGTCTCCGTCAGTGACGGCCGTTTCACCGGCGACGGGCCAATGATTCATGGACTCAGTGGCAGTTTCGGCCCCAGTGCGGTTCTACGCGTCGGTGATATTGAGGGTGGGGGTATTGAGGTTTTGGTGGTAACCGTTGCCCGCCAAATACTCGATCTACAGCAATTCAAAGCCTTCGGTATCGACCCGAAGCGCAGGCGTGTCGTGGCGCTAAAGTCGATGCATCACTTCCGTGCCGCGTTCGAGCCGATCGCCGGACAAGTGATCGTTTGTGACAGCGGCGCGCTCTGCACCCCGCGTTACCATCGCTTGCCCTATCGCAATGTCCCAAGACCGATCTTTCCTCTGGATCAGGATGTCGCACCGGCGGGTTAGGACATTGCGTAGGGCTGGGCCAACTTCTTGGCACCATATGGGTTGAACCTCGAGATCAACGGAAGGCAAAGGAAGTACATTCCCGAAGGTGCGACCCGCGGGAGGCTCGGGACACGACGAGGAGCGGGACTCGAATTCGCTCGGGCTGGACAGAAACACGCGGCTTCTCGGGATCGCGTGCGTCGTGGCGTGCCGTCAGGTTGCAGAGGGGTCCTGGTAGAAGGTGAGCACTACGGTAGGCACCGAGTCGTCGCTCGTCGCAAGCCAGCTCTGCGCGAAGTCGGGGACGGTTGCAGAGTCGGAGTCTCGGGCGAAGCTGCCACCGCCGCCGCCTCCCGTTCCCGACTCGGTGGTAGAGTACGTCCCTCCTCCTCCTCCCGCGGCGCCGGCGCCGCCCCCACCGCCACCGCCTTCGTCAGCATCGAGATCCGTCGTCGTCCCGCCGAACCCGCCGTATCCGCCTTCGTCCCGATCCAGCGCGGGAGTAGTACCCGCGCAGACGAAGGTCATGCTCGCGTCACCCGCGATGTTTCCTACGAAGGCGCCTCCCTCCATGCCCAGCAGATCTGATCCGGCTTGGGCAGAGGTTGCGGTAAGGTCGAACGCCTCTCCGCCGGTCCACACACCGTTCTTGTACGTCGCGCCGCCACCGCCAAGGTTCGCGGTCTTCGTGCCGCCGTCCTCGCCGCCGACATTCTCCGCATCGCCGGCCGAGATGGCGACTCCGGCGTAACCGCCGGACGCAACGCTGGTACCGGTTCCCCCGCCGCCCCCACCACCCGCGATGACGATGACCTCGTCGGGCACGGAGCCGGAGGACTCGTCGAGCCAGAACTCTGCCGAGGAGACGACGGACGCTGCACCGCCTCCACCCCCCGTCCACGTCGCGATATTTGTGTAGAAGTCCTGAGCCACATAGACGTAGTACGGCCCCTCTCCCAGGAGGCTGGCGGGAAGGGTCGTTTGTGCCTCTCCGCCTTGCCCTCCGGTTGCCTTGCCGTCGCCGGACGCTTGCCCCGGCTGGCCGATCGCTTGGACCGTCACGAGCATGTCGTCACCGACGAGACTGGCGTCCGGCGTGAAGAAGTCCGAGACGGTGAAGATGCACTGCGTTGCCTGACCACCATTGAGCACGACAGCCGAGCACGTCGGTTCGGCACTGTTGTCACAAGAGCCGTTTCCCAGCGCCTCGTTGCCGAGCGAGTTGGGCGAGGTCGCATCCGAAGCGCCGTCACCGCATGCGGTGGCGACGGCGAGGCATAGGCCAATGAGCCCGCGGGCGATCGATCTGATCAACATCGGATTTCCTTCCGCTGCAATGAGCCCCCCCGACGCTGCGCCCAATGCCTGGCTATCGCAAGGGCAGGGTCGTGGCTCATCGGTGAATCGACCAGCGGATCCAGCGACACATCTGGACATCGACCCAGCGGCTCGTGTTGAAGGCGGCGATGAGCGCGAGCCCGGCGAGAAGCACGACGGGCAGGAGCGCGGCGCTATCGTCCGCCTGCATGTCGAGCACGGCCAAGTGGAGCGCGCAGCAGATGGTCGAGGCGCTTCCTTGGGAGACGACTGCGCGGTACGTGATTCGAGATCGCGATCGAATCTACGGCGTGGCCTTCCGACGGCGTGTCTCCGGGCTCTCCATTCCGGAGTTCGGTGGACTCCACCATCGATACGAGCGTCGGGCCGCTTGACGACGAAGGATGGGGTTTTCGGAAGGCACCGCCGGGATGAGGCCCATCGCGAGCCCGACCGTTTCTATTATGGATGCAGTCCGGCGGACGAGATCGAAGGACTTATCCGACGTCGCTATCGGCCCAACGGCTGGGCGGCGGCATGAGTTGCCGGTACGGTTCTGAGCCGAGACGGGTTCGCCCCGGACGTTCCCCGCCGATGGTTTCGCGAGCACCGAGTGGGCTCTGGGCCCCCCTGCGGCACCTCTCACCCCAACCACGGGTGATCCCGCCGGCCGGGTCGCGCGATGCCAGGCGGAGTCGAGCGAAGCCGGGGAGACGCGACCGCGACGAACGTTCGTCTCATGGAAAGTGGTCCGAACTCGTTGTGGCCTGGAGATCGGCGCGCTAGCAGTCTAACCGACTGCCCTCGAAAAGAATAAATTTTGAGGAAGGACGACCTGGAGGTCTTCGGCTCGCCCGATCGCCGGCCAGTTTCCGCCGTATCACTCGGCTGCCCCTACGGCCCCGAATCGGAGAATGATCATGAATCGACTCTCGATCTGCGTCGCGCTGCTCGCTCTGGCGCTGGTCCTGCCGTCGCCCGCGGCGGCGAATCCCAGACAGCAACTCGAACAGCTGGCGGTCGCCCTGGAGAGCATCGGGAAGACGGATGAAGCTGCGCGCTTCCGGGAGGCGGTCAATGACTTGCCGATAGAGCAGATCGACTCTGTCTATGGTGACGTCGACCTGACTCCGCTCGCGCAGGGGCTCGTGGAATCCGGTGACGCTACAGCGGCGGTTGTGGCGAGCGCGCGGAGTGCACGCGAGGCGCTCGACGTCGCTCGCATCGAGGCAATTGCCCGAGCGGGCAACGCTCCGGAGTCTGTCATGAGTGGACCCAACGGCGCGCTGCCGGTGGCGCCGTGGCCCACGGCGGTATCTCTGTGCCCTGTACACGCCACGGCAGGTCTCAAGTCCGATACCCGAGAGGCTCTGGTCGCCATGGGCGAACTCACGAAGGCGAGCAAGGCGCTGGAGCAGGCCGAACTCCTTCTCTCGGTAGGGCGGGGGATCTGGGAGGGCATCAGCCGGCTCTGCGAGCAGAGTGTGATCATCGCCGGCATTGGCGGGAACTTCTCGTTGGCTTGCGTTCCGATCGACATCGTCTTCGGCGTGGTCGAGTTCGCGGTGGCCGAGGCGAAGTGGGGTGTCGAGTTCTGGCAGCAGGACCGCGACCGGATTGATGCCTGCGACGCCGCCGTCGAGACGGCCGAAAAGGCGGGTAGCCACCTACGCGTCGGGCACGTCCACGCGGATCTCGAAACCTTCCAGGCGGAGGTCCAGGCACGGCTCGATGCGATGACGCGGAAGGCCGACCTCGCGCTGACGGTGATCCTAGAGGGGGACCTGCACCGGGGCTCCGCGAGGCGGTTGAACGTCAATTACACGGTGCGCCTGGAAGAGAGCTGCGATGCGGCGCAACGAGCCATCGACGCGTCGGAGGCCGCGGGCTACCCGCGGTCGGCGCGTGCTCAGACGCTACACGACGAGGGCCGGCGGCTCGTGAGTACGGATTCGCGGCGGGCGTTCGACCTCTGCCAGGAGTCCTACCGCAAGGTGACGGCACACGAGTCGGTGCGTCGACGATGACGACTTTTCCCAGATCCTGTCCGGAGAAGCGAAGCAAGACGAAACGCGAATCGGAGAACATCTGATGAGACACTCGAAGATGGTGGGCGCACTTCTGGCTCTGTCACTGGTGCTACCGGGTGCTGCTCTCGGCGCTGCGGAGGGTATCCGTGCGGAGATGGAAGAGCTGGCGGTGATGATCGAGCAGCTCGGGCAGCTCGAGAACGCAGCTCGGCTGCGCGGTGTGCTCGACGCGACACCCGACGAGGAGCTCGAGGCCGTATACGGCGGCACCGACCTCAGGCCGCTCATCGATGCACTCGGCCAGACCGTCGATACGCAGGCCGATGTTCGTACTCGGGTCGAAGCGGCGCAGGCGGAGTTGCCAGTTGCGCCGTTCGTGAGCATGCGGCGCGCGGTGCGGCCGCCCGAGCTGGCCGTCGAGGGCGTGTTGAGAGCTGGCCTGCCGAGCGCGGACTACCCTCTGGAGCCTGAGTTCTGCGCATTCCACTCTCAGTTCAACCTCTCACCGACACGACGCTCCGATACCCAGACCGTTCTGCAGAAGACGTTCGATCTGAACGCGGCGGTTCAGGCGCTCGAAGAGGTGCTGATCGTCCGCTCGCTCGCAAAAAGCATCTGGGCCGGCATCAGCCGTGTCTGCGAGCAGGAGATCTCGACCTTCTTCTACGGCTCCAACTTCAGCATTGCTTGCATTCCCGTCGACATCGTCTTCGCCGCCGTCGAGTTCGTCGTTGCCGAGGCCCAGTGGGGGATCGGGATTGCGCAGGCGAGCCTGGACATGACGAATCTCTGCGATGCTCTCGTCGACACCGTAGAGCTGACCTCGGTCTACGACGGCCTCGGCCACGTCCACGACGACGTCGACGCCTTCAGGGCGGATGTGAACCAGCGACTCGATGTGCTCGATGCGAAGTGGGATCTTCTGCTGAAGGTGCTCCTCGAGCGGGACCTTCAGTGGCGCTCGGGTGATCGGACGGACGTCAATTACACGACACGTCTGGCGGAGTCTTGCGACGCGGCCCAAGAGGCCATCGACGACGCCGCTTCATTGGGTTACGCCGTGCACCCGAACGCTCAGCTCCGACTCGATTCCGGGCGTCTTCTCATTGCAACCGATCCGAAGGGTGCTCTCGACCTCTGCCGGACGGCCTACCGTTACGCGACGCTTCGATGATTCGCAGGCTGCCAAGGACCGGCTGGACCTTCGCGCACCCTCTGGGGGATGACATGACACGACGCTATCGCTGCAGCACGCATTCGTTTCTCCCCAAGCGGATCTTGGCTGCGGGGCTCTCCGCGCTGGTGTTGCTGTTGGCGGGGCCTGCGGGAGCGCAGACGACGACGACCGCACTGACGACGACTCCCTCTCCGGTCGCCCCTGGAGGCCGACTCGCTTACGTCGCGACGCTCATCAATGACGGAACCACCAACAAGGACTTCGATCTGTCCTTCACCTTCGATCCGAACCTCGCGTTCCTCGGTGCGGTGGCCAAGGCTGGGTCGTCGAACGTCGCCGGGTGTCGGACGTGCAACGCGCCCGTGGACTGTGTCATCGGGGGCTGCCGAGCGTCTGGATTGTGCGAGCTGAACCCGAGCCCATGCGTCGTCGACATCTCGGGCGGGGCAGGAAGTCACTGGAAGCTAGGCAATCTCCCTGCGGGGCAAGCAGTGAGCCTGCAGCTCGAGCAACAGGTCTCCGCCCCGGACGGGGAGAGCCTCGACACGAGCCTTCTGGCAAGCACCTACCGCGACGACGGAACGCTCGGACCGCCGGCTCCGGCCAACGCCGTGACCAGCGTCGTCGCGGGTGCGGGTGCGGCCCCACTTTTCGTGGACTTCAGCGGCACGCCGCGCGAAGTGCAGCCGGGCGAGGAACTCGCCTATCGGCTCGTCGTCATCAATCGGGGCGCCTTTCGCCGCGAGCTCGACGTGTTCCTGGACTACGACTCGCACCTGACCTTTGTCGATTTCCAGACCGACTCTCCGGTCTGCCTCCCGCCGTTCTGCCCGTCGACCTTCGTCTCTCCGGTAGTCGAACCGGACCGCGACTTCTTGATCGGCATCGATCCGGGCGAGACCATTACCCTGCGCCTCCGGACCACGGTGGCGCTGGGAACTCTGCGGACGGAACTCGAGAGTGATGCGACCCTGGTCGATCGAAACACCTCACGTGGCGTCTCGGAAGGCGAGGTCACGACCGTCCTCGTTTGTGATGCGGCCCTGGACGGTGCGCCGTGCGACAACGGCGATGTTTGTCCGGCGGACACCTGTAGTGGCGGTAGCTGCATCGCAACCGCCTGTCCCGAGGCGTGTAACGGCGCGCCCGACGGCGCGCCGTGCGCCGACGCGGATGCCTGCTCTGTGGAGGAATGTCGGGGCGGCCAGTGCGTCGCGAGGCTGTCGTCGGTGGGCAGTCCGGTTCGCATTCGGTGCAACGCCTGCCAGGTATGTGATCCCGCGCAAGCGTGCGTGACGGCTCTCGCCGTGGGCAATGTCTGTCGGCCGGCTTTTGGCTCCTGCGATGCAGCGGAGTTGTGCGACGGCGTTGATCGAATGTGTCCAGAGGATGTCTTCCAGCCGCTGCAGAGCGTGTGCGACGACGGCAATCCGGAGACGGTCGAAGACCAGTGCGTCCCACAGGCCGGAGAGGCGCCTCGGTGTGTCGGCTCGCCCGACCCGTGCGGCAACGGCGTGGTGGATCCCGGCGAAGCCTGCGACGACGGCAACGACATCGCAGGAGATTGCTGTTCGCCGTCATGTCAGTTCGAGGCGGCTGGGACTGCGTGCGCCGACTCGACCGTGTGCAATGGCGACGAGACCTGTGATGGAGCGGGCAGCTGCCAGCCCGGACAGCCACTCGTGTGCGACGCAGGCACGGTGTGCGCGACCTCGGGCGTGTGCGACGCAGTCGAAGGCTGCGTGTTCGACCCCGCGCCGGCCCCGGGTTGCCACGACGGCTTCGACAAGGCGGCGTTGGTGATCAATGAGACCAAGCAAGGCTTCGAGAAGCTGTCTCTGAAGCTCATCAATGGGCCCGAGCTCGACCAGGCCGATTTCGGCGACCCAACGGTCGCGGGCGGCACGGCCTACACGGTCTGTCTCTATCGCGCGGACGACGGCGCCTTCGCGGGCGACCTCCAACTCGACCGCGCCGGACAGGACTGCGGTCGCAAGCCGTGTTGGCAGAGCGTGCCGCCGAGGAGCTTCCGGTATAAGGACCGCGATCACCAGGCGGACGGGATCGGTGCGCTCAAGTTCAGGGGTGGCCCGGCAGGGAAGTCGCGGATCTCGCTCGTCGGCCGGAACAACGCCAAGAAGGGCCAGCTCGCGCTGCCGGCGGGCACGGATCCCGCTGCGCCAGGGTTGGCCACGGGCCTGGATCGCTCCTTCGACGGGGCACTCATCCAGATCCGGCGCGACGATGGCGGAGCCTGCTTCGAGGCCAGCATCGGCAACGTGATTCGCTCGGGGCCGACCAACTTCAAAGGCAAGAACTGACACGCATCCGAGCTGCGTGGGGGCGATGCTAGTGTGACGCTCCGGCCAAGTTTAGGGGAACGATTCCAATTCTTCCTGATCGTTTTCGCCGGCGATGGGCGGGATGAGCGGATGACCGGCCGATTTGCCCAGGTCGACGGCTAGCTGGCGGTAGGAAAGATGAACGCCGTCGTGTCCGGAAACTCGCCCGACCCGATCCCTGAGCTGTTTCTCTGCGACGCGGATGCATGGCATAGCGAGGATACCGAGCCCTGTCGGAGTGATCGTTGAATCGCCCGAGGATGGGAGAGAGGGGTTCCGTGTCCCCTCTACCGGTCATCCGGCCCCCGCGGAACCTGTCAACGACGATGAGACACCTGAGTTCGTCAATTAGTGAGCAACATCTCCTTCCTCGTGCCGCGGCTGTGGCGGGTTGATCCAGACTGCGTTGGCGAGCGGTCGCACGATCGGCGCGCCTCTCACGAAGCG
>JAJCZO010000355.1 GCA_029262355.1 Deltaproteobacteria bacterium | reverse complement strand
GACACCATATATGTCGACGACAAGGTGAGGGACTACATCGTGGATCTCGTCCGCGCGACCCGCACCCCGCAGGAGTTCGGCGTACAGATCGAAGGCCTCGTGCAGATGGGAGCGTCCCCTCGGGCCACGATCTTCCTCACGATGGCGGCCCGGGCCCACGCCTTCCTCGAAGGCCGCGGCTACGTGACGCCACAGGACGTAAAGACGATCGGCCTCGACGTCCTACGACATCGGATCGTCCCCAGCTACGAGGCCGAGGCCGAGAATCTGACCAGCGAAGATCTAGTCGGCAAGATCTTCGACACCATCCCGGTTCCCTAACGCAATGACGCCCGACCAAACCCGGGAGATCTTCGAAAAGGTCCGCCAGATCGAGATCCGAACGAGCCGCCTCGCCCGCGACACCTTCGCCGGACAGTATCACTCGGTGTTCAAAGGGCGCGGCATGGACTTCGACGAGGTCCGGGAGTACGTGCCGGGCGACGAGATTCGCAGCATCGACTGGAATGTAACGGCGCGCACCGGCCGCCCCTTCGTCAAGAAGTACACCGAAGAGCGTGAGCTGACCATCCTCCTGCTCGTCGACCTGAGCGCCTCGGGCCATTTCGGATCTCGACTCTCGACCAAGCGCGAGCGAGCCGCAGAGGTCGCCAGCGTCCTGGCGTTCTCCGCGATTCGAAACAACGACAAAGTCGGCTTGATCCTGTTCACCGACGAGATCGAGCAGTACCTCCCGCCGAAGAAGGGGCGCCGCCACGTCCTTCGCGTGGTGCGGGAGATCCTCTTTTTCGAGCCGCGGCGGCGCGGCACCGACCTCGTGCGCGTGCTTCGCTTCGCACGTCAGGTCGTTCGCCGGCAGGCGGTTGCCTTCTTGCTGTCCGACTTCCTGACCCCATCCTCGACCGACGAACCGAGCGCGGAGCTTCGTCGTGCCCTGAAACTCGTCCACCGCCGGCACGACTTGGTGGCAATGGTAGTGTCGGACCACCGCGAGAGCGAACTCCCGCGCATCGGACGCGTGACTCTCGAAGACGCAGAGTCGGGCGAACAGCTCGAGATCGATACGTCGGACGAGAACGTGCGGGACCGATTCCGCCACCAAACGGAACGCCGGCGCGAAACCCTTCGACAGACGCTGCGCGGAACGGGGATCGACACCCTCGAGATCGACACCGACCGCCCCTACCTCGCCCCGCTCCGGCGATTCTTCCGGACACGGGCGGCGCGGCGCGGATGAACCCGCCGGCAGCGAGTTCGACGGCCGCCGCCGGAGCGGACGACATCCGTGACATCCGGGGTTTGGTGGAGATCCCCTCGGGCTGGGCGTTCCTCGCCTGGATCGCCCTCACGATCGCCGTCGTCGCAGCCGGCATCTTCTTGGCTCGCTGGCTGCGTCGACCCGCCGCCGCGCCGCCCGCGCCGTCGCCCGATGTGATCGCGCTCGCGGCCCTCGAACGTGCGCGCACCTGGATGACGCGTGCACAGGCGGAGCGTTTCGGCACGGCGGTCTCCTCGGCAGTTCGGCACTACATCGAGGCCCGGTTCGACGTAAACGCCCCGCGTCGCACGACCGAGGAGTTCCTACGCGACCTGACACACGAGCCCGCAGCCGGGATCTCCCCGTACGTGGCAAAGCTCGAGGAGCTGCTGCACCGAATGGACCTCGCCAAGTTCGCGCGCGAGCCGCTCGACGAGCCACAGATGGAGGGCCTTCTCGAGAGCGCACGGAACTTCGTGGAGAAGACGCGCCGAGCCGAGGATGCGGAGTCCGGCGCGTGAGATTCCTGAACCCCGATCTCCTCTGGCTCCTCGCGCTGGTGCCGCTCGTATGGCTGGCGCACGGCAGGCCCGGCCAAGGTCCGGCACTTCTCTACCCGTCGGCAGATCTCGTCCGCGACCTCGGTCGTCGCCGAGCCGCCCGCCCGGGCCTGGCCCTCCTCCTGCTTCGGGCCCTCATCCTCGCGCTACTGGTGTTGGGCCTCGCCCGCCCGCAGCAGGGGCTCGGAGCCGCGGCCATCGAGACCAGCGGCATCGACATCCTGCTCGCAATCGACGTCTCGGGATCGATGAAGGCTCTGGATTTCGAGCTCGACGGCAAGCAAGCCAGCCGGCTGGAGGCCGTGCGATCCGTCGTCACGGATTTCGTGGAGGATCGCCAAGGCGATCGCATCGGGCTCGTCGCGTTCGCCGGACGTCCGTATCTCGTGAGCCCACTCACCCTCGACCACGACTGGCTTCTCCAAAACCTGGATCGCCTTCAGATCGGCCTGGTCGAAGACGGCACCGCGATCGGCTCGGCTCTGGCTGCGGGAACGAATCGGCTGCGTGATCGCGAAGCCAAGTCGCGCATCGTGATCCTCCTCACCGACGGCGTGAACAACGCCGGCAAGATCTCACCGGTGATGGCAGCCGACGCCGCGCGCGCGCTCGGACTGAAGGTCCACACGATTCTCGCCGGCACGGGCGGTGAGGTACCGATCCCCGTGACCGACCGGTTCGGCCGCCAGAGAGTGGTCACCGCCCGCGTCGACGTCGACGAAGAAACGCTGGCCAAGGTCGCCGAACTGACCGGCGGGCGATTCTTCCGAGCGACGGACACCGATTCCCTCGCGGAGATCTATGAAGAGATCGACGCGATGGAGAAGACCACCGCGACGCTCGAGAAGTTCGATCGCTATCGCGAGCTCTACCCCTGGCTGCTCGTCGCCTGCCTGCTGCTCCTCGCCCTCGAGCGGCTTCTGGCAGAAACGCGCCTGCGGAGGCTCCCGTGAGCTTCGCCTCGCCGCTGTGGCTCATCGCCGGTGCGGGCCTCATCGCGCTCGCCGCCCTGGGACTCCGCGCAGCCGACCGCCGTCGGCGTCGCGACCTGGAGCAGTTCGCGACGGAAAGCATCCTTCCCGACCTCACCGCGACACTGTCCGAACCGCGACGCCGAGGAAAACGTTGGCTCCTCCTGAGCGCCGCGGCGCTCGGCTTCATCGCTCTGGCCGGACCCGAGATCGGGTTCGACTGGGAGGAAACACAGAGGCGTGGCATCGACGTGCTGATCGCGGTCGATGTCTCCCGCAGCATGATGGCGCGCGACATCCAGCCCGACCGACTGCGCCGTGCAAAACTAGCGGTCGACGACCTCGTCCAGCGTCTCGGCGGCGACCGTGTCGGCCTCATCGCCTTCGCCGGCACCGCCTTTCTGCAATGCCCGCTCACCCTCGACCACGCCGCATTCGACCGCTCCCTGGCCGCCCTGGAGCCGGGAATCATCTCGGCGCCCGGGAGCAACCTCGCCAGCGCTCTCGACGTCGCGGCCAAGGCCCTCGAGAGCGAGGCGAAGAACGTCAAACTGCTCATTCTCTTCAGCGATGGGGAAGATCTTCGCGGGGGCGCCCTTGCTGCCGCGGAGCGAGCGGCCGAAGACGGGATCCTCGTGTTCACCGTCGGCGTCGGAACCCCGGCCGGCGAACTCATCCCCATTGCGGACGGTCCCGACGGGTCCTTCGTGAAGGACGAATCCGGCCGCATCGTCAAGTCCCGCCTCGACGAGGCGACGCTTCGCAAGCTCGCCGAAACCACCGACGGATTCTACGTCCCACTTGGAGCTCGCGCGGAGGGTATCGACGAAATCGTCGAGCGCGCCCTGGCCCCGATCCCACGCGAGGAGCTGGCGTCGCGTCTCCGCCAGGTGCCACGCAATCGGTACCAATGGCCTCTGGCGCTAGCGCTGCTCCTGCTGGCCATCGAGCCGTTCGTCGGTGAGCGCCGTGGCCGTGGCCCGCGCAAGAACCCCGACATGCCGGCCGGACTCGCGATCGCGCTACTGACCCTCCTGGCCCCGGAGGCGGCACACGCCGCGTCGCCCGGCTCGGCCGCTCAGCTCTACGCCGACGAGAGCTTTGAAGAGGCGACGGGAGAGTACCGCGAGCTCGCCGCAGAAGGCGACGACGCGCGGCTCGACTCGAACCTCGGCTCCTCCTCGTACCGCTGGGGCGAGTTCGAGACCGCTGCGGGCGCGTTCGCTCGCGCGCTGCGCACCGAGGACGAGGCGCTCCGTCAACGGGCCTTCTACGACCTCGGAAACGCCCAGTACCGCATCGGCGAGGGCACCGTGGAGGCCTCCCCGCAGGAGACGATCACCGCGTGGGAACAGGCCATCGCCGCCTACGAAGAAGCACTCACGCTCGAAGAGACCGACGGCGACGCCCGCTTCAATCGCGACTTCGTACAGAAGAAGCTCGACGAGTTGAAACAGGAGCAAGAGCAAGAGCAGCAGGACGACGAGCAAGACGAGGACAAGGAACAGAACCAGGATCAGCAGGACGAGAACCAGGACGAGAACGAGAAGCAGGACCAGAAGCAGAACGACGGAGAGCAGGACCAACGCCAGGACGACCCCTCCGAGAATCCGCCCGAGAACCAAGAAGAGGAGCAGGGGGAAGACCCCGAAGAAGAACCAAAGGACGAAGGAGACGAGCCCGAAGACCAGAAGCCACCGGAGGGCGAGAATCAGGACGAACCACCGCCCGACGACGGCGCACGAGACCCGGGCGAAGCCGAACGGGAGCCGGGCCAACTCAGCCCCCAGGAAGCGCGCGACCTCCTCGATTCCCTACAAGGAGAAGAGGAGTTCATGCCGATGGTACCCATGGCACCGGCCGATTCGTCGGAAGATCCTAGAGATTGGTGAAGAGTTGAGGCCCCTTCCGACATCGCAGACGTTGCTGGCGCCGCTGCTGGTCGCGATCCTCATCGCCATGGGCGGCCCGGTCGCCAGCCGGGCCGAGGCCGCGCCGACGATCACCGCACGGGTGCAACCCAACCAGATTCCCCTGGGCCAGGATGCACGGTTGGTCGTCACGATCTCCGGCGCGACGAACGCACCCACTCCACGACCGGCGCCCGTACCGGGGCTCGACATTCAGAACCTCGGCCAGACCATGAGCATGCAGTTCGTGAACGGCTCGATGACGACCGAGGTGACCAACACCTTCCTCGTTCGGCCGACTCGGGTTGGCGAGTTCGAGATCCCTGCGATTTCGGTGTCGGTCGGCGACGACACCCTTTCGAGTCGCCCGATGACCCTCCACGTCTTCGACTCCTCGCGCGTACCGCAGGTGAAACGCACCAAGCCCCGCACCACCGAATCTCGAGGCACCGGTGCCGACCCGACCGCCGACGTCGATGGCGAGCCGCGTATCGTTCTCCTGGAGGTCACGGGAGTACCCGACCGCGAGATCTTCGTGGGTGAAGTCCTGCCAGTCGAGATCCGGCTCTACGTCCGCGAAGGCACCCGAGTGACGGAAGCAACCCCGCCGACATTGGTCGGCAGCGGCTTCACACTGAGCCGCGCGTCCGACGCGGAGCCCAAGCAACAGCGCGTCCGCCTCTCCGGCGGCATCTACACGCGCCTGACCTTCCCCGCCGCCCTTTCCCCGATCACGGCCGGCGAGATCCCCCTCGAGGCATCCCTCTCCGTAACCGCGCGCATCCCCAAAAAGGTAGCGCGGCAACGTCGGCGATTCGACGACCCTTTCTTCGATTCCTTCTTCGACTCCTTCGCGTATCGTGCGGTCGACCAGAAGATCCCCGTCAACTCGAAGCCGACGACCGTACGCGTCGCCCGCCTCCCCGTCGAAGGGCGCCCCGAGAGCTTCACTGGAGGCGTCGGACGCTTCACCCTGGAAGCCTCTGCGGAGCCCACCTCCGTCGCGGTCGGCGACCCCATCACGTTACGGATCGCGACCTATGGCCAGGGCAACTTCGACCGTCTCCAGTTCCCGACGCTCGACGACAGCGACGACTGGAAGACGTACGACCCGACCTCCACGTTCAAGTCCGAGGACGCACTCGGCCTTTCGGGCCGCAAGAGCTTCGAGCAAGCCATCCTTCCACTTCGCGCCGGCGTGCGCGAAGTCCCCGGCCTCCAGCTCACCTACTTCGACCCCGAGCAACGTGCGTACGTGACGCTCTCCACCGAGCCGGTTCCGATCGAGGTCCGCGCTGCACCGGCTGGACATCGCCCGCGGCCCATCGGACAGACCGGGCCTCTCGGCCTCGACACGTTCGAGCTCGCACCCAACAAGATCGAGATCGGCACGCTACACGGGGACCTCCGCCCCGCAGCCACGCGCGCCTGGTTCCTCGCGCTGCAGCTTCTTCCGGTTCTCGGCGTCGGGGTGGCGCTGTGGTGGGGGCGCCGTCGACGCCACCGGGCGCTCGACCCCTCCCACGTGCGAAACCGCCGGCTCGAACGCGAGCTGAAGGCCCTCACGGAACGGATGGATGGCGCCGTACGCTCCGGCGATGTCCAAGCCTTCTTCGAAGCCGCGCGGCGCGCGCTACAAGAACAGTTGGCGGGAATCGAAGGCGACGTCGCCGCGAAGAGCCTCACACCACCTGAGATGGAACGACGCCTTTCCAATCGTCCCGAGCTTCGCGATCGGGTGAGCGAGATCTTCGCCGCCGCCGACGCCCTCGCCTACGGCGGATCGCGCCAGGACGGCGCAGAACTTCAACGACGCCGCGACGATATCGCCGACGTGCTCGCAGAGCTCGGAAAGGACCGCTCGCGATGAGCACTCGATTTCTCCTTGCCGTCATCATCGCCGTGTTCACGACCAGTGCGGGAGCCGACGACGCTCACGCGACTCGAGACGCAAGCGTGGGGTTCACTCAGGCGAACTCCGCGTTCGCCGCCGGCGACTACGAGGCGGCGGCCGCAGGTTTCCGTGCGATCGTCGAGACCGGACGAGTCTCAGCCGCGCTGTTGTACGACCTCGCCAATTCCGATTCGAAGGCGGGACGCGCGGGAGAGGCCGTGCTCAACTATGAGCGGGCCCTGCTGCTCGCCCCTCGCGATCCCGACGTCCAGGCGAATCTCCGACAGACGCGGGCCGCCGCGAATCTCGCCGAGCCCCAACGGGGTCGCTGGCAGCAGACCGCCGCCGTGCTGACCGTCGACGAATGGGCCTGGTTTGCCGCGGCCGCGCTCTGGGCGGCATGCCTCCTCCTAGCCGCGCACGCACTCCGACTCGACGCGCAACGACGACCGACGCGCCTCTGGATGACGAGCGTGGCCGGCCTGGGCCTCGCCGCAGTTGCGTGTGGCAGCCTCGCAACGACGCGCCTCGACGACCTCGACCGTGCAGTCGTCGTCGGACCAGGGCCAGCGCTGCGCGTGGCGCCGTTCGACAGCGCCACCATCTCGACCGAACTCGTGGCGGGCCAGCTCGTCGAGCCCGAACGGTGGCATGAGAGTTTCGTCCTCGTTCGGACTCCGGATGGCCAGGCCGGATGGATTCCGTCGACCGACCTCAGCGAGATCCTGCCGCGATGAGCAGTTCGTCCCGAACGGTGGTGGTCGTACCCGATGGGCTCGCCGCGCGAGGGAAAGATCGTCGCACCGTTCCCGAGCCCTCGTTCACCTTTCGCGCCGTGCTCGACCACGTTGCCAGAAGCTACCGAGAGGATCTGATTCTGCTCGCCCCCGCAAACGACTTCGGCTGCGGCACGACCGAGCAACGGGTTGCCCACGACCACCTCGCGGCTCGCGGGCTCACGCGCCTCGAGGCTCCGGAGAGCCCACCGGTCGGGTACATCGACACGCGCGCCAACGCATCGGTGCTGCGCGACCACCTCTCCCGCCTCGATCGCTGGCCCCTGGAACCGATCATCCTCGTCGTGGCCGAGGTGCACGCACCCCGAGCGAAGCTGTGCTTCCGCCGCGAAGGGTACGAGCTGCGGCTCGTCGACGTCGTGCCGTTCGACCGCCCGGCCGACGAGATGCTCCCGCCCCGCCTCTGGTTTCATCACTACGAGCTCCCCCACCGACTCTACGAGCTCGGCGCGATCACCCGAGACGCGCTTCGCCCGGCACGCTGACCAAACTCAGTCGCGAAGAAAGCGCTTCCGAGACGGGATCGGGTACATCGCCTCCAGCACGTGGTTCTGCCGAATGCCGACGGCCTCACGGTGAATTCGCAGCTGGTACCGAGCCTCGATCGCTTCGGCGCGTAGCGCGTTCCACTGGCCGATGCACGCTCGACGCTCGGGGGGCGACGTCCCCACTTCAATCGCCTGAGCAATCACGTCGAGGCGAAGAAGCGCGTAGTCGACCTTGCCCCCCGCGTGCCCAAGCGCGGTCGCCATCTCCTGCACGATCTCTTTCTCGAGCTCCTCGGTCGCGACCTCGACGTCGACTCGCCTCTCGAGTCGCTCGAGGTACGGACTCTTGCACCCGGCGTCAGACAGATCCCGGACGAGAGTCTTCCACGGTGGCCCGCGCATCCCTCGAGCCTCAGGAACTTCGATCGGCCGATGCGCCGGCCGCGATCCGTACCGCGGCCTCGCCG
Source organism: Deltaproteobacteria bacterium (assembly GCA_029262355.1). Lineage (GTDB taxonomy): Bacteria > Desulfobacterota > Binatia > UBA12015 > UBA12015 > VGTG01. The sequence continues at coordinate 11,291 of JAJCZO010000355.1, read as the reverse complement.
TTACTCGCCACCGATTGCTCGAGGAGATCCGCGAGCGAAACGTCGACGAGAACCTGCTGTCGCTCCCGGCGCACGCGCCGAAGCAGAGTACCGATCCGAGAGTCCCACGGACGTGCGGCCGCCGGCTCTTCGAGGGACTTGGAAACCTCCGCGAGATCGATGACCTCCGGATCTCGCCCGAGTGCGTATAGACCGCGCGATCCCGCCAACGCCACGAGGAACCCTCGCTCCCGCAAACGCTCGGCGACCGCCTCGACGACGCCGCTCTCGAGCTGGATCTCGTGGGCCAGTACGCGCGGCTCGACACCTCCCCCCTCCCCGTCAAAACGCTCCGCGGCGCGCAGCAGCACGTGCAGCGCCACGGCCCACGGCTGCGGTGGCGTTGCTTCCAGCTCGGCGGCATCGACACCGTACTCGAACACCGCCGCGATCTCCGCACCGGCGAGAACGATCGTCCAGCTCACGTACACCCAGACCAACGTCACGGGCAGCTGCGCGAGCGCGCCGTACACCACGTTCGCGCGAGCCACGCCGATCTGCAGCTGCACGTACCCGATCTGCACGAGCTGCCATGAGATTCCGGCCACGATCGCTGCGACGGCGATCGCACGAAAGTCCGGCCGACGATTCGGCATCACGGTGTACACGATCGCCAGAGCGAGCACGTTGAACCCATAGGGGATCAAACGAAGCCCCTGCGCCCACGCGTCCCCGATGATCTCGTTCGCAAGCAGGCCCTTCAGGGTCTCTTGTTCCGCAATGAACGAGGTCGCACCGAAGCCCGCGAGCAGCAGGAATGGCGTGAGCAAGACGACGCTCATGTAGTCGCTGATCTTGCGCCACCAAACGCGCGCGGTGCGCACTCGCCAGATGTGGTTGAGACTCGTCTCCACGTTGCCCAGCACCGAGATCGCGGTGAACAACAAGGCGACGATGCCCAGCGTCGTCAAGGTCCCCGCGTTCGTCTCCGCGACGAACCCGACGATCCGATCGGTGACTTCCGCACTCATGCCGAGCTGGGTCAGCAGCCAGTGTTCGAGGCGTTCCCGCGCACCCAGCCCTTTCAATACGGCAAACATCAGGGCGAGCAGAGGAACGAGCGACAAAAGAGTGGTGTACGCCAAGGCCGACGCGTGAATCAGGCACCCGTCGTTGTAAAATCGCAGCGCAAGCGCACGAAGGAAACGCCACGCCCGAAACAGCGGGTTTTCCGAGGCCACGTCCAGGGGCGTCATGAGAACCCCGTTTTGACACAGCAAACGAGGCGGCGGAAGAGACGCGGTGCGTCTTGCCTCCCGAGACCGTTCGGGTGAATACTTCGGCCGTATGCCGACCAGGGTTTCTCTGGGCCGGTCAATCAGCCAGAAATCGGAGGTTCCATGATTCGAGACAGCATCCTCGAGGAAGAAGCGGCCATCGCATCCGAGCGAGACGACGTGCGAAGCTCGATCGAATCCGAGATCCTCGAGAGGCCGATTGGCTCTCTTCCCAGCCTCCGCGAGCCCGTACAGGTCAATCGCCGCGCCACCCTGCGGTCGGTGATCGACCGACTGAACCAAGAACGCATCGGCTGCGTGCTGATCGCCGAGGAAGGACGCCTGGTCGGCGTCTTCACCGAACGCGACGTGCTGACCAAGCTCGTCGGCCAGGACATCGACGTCGACCGGACTCCCGTCGAAGAGCTCATGACCCACGACCCCGAGTGCTTGACGCTCGACGACGGCATCGCGTACGCGCTCAATAAGATGACGATCGGTGGCTTCCGCCACATCCCCCTCGTCGACCGCCACGGCCGCCCCGCGGGTGTCGTCGCGATGCGGCACATCGTCGAGTACCTCGTCGACCTGTTCCCGCGCGGCGTCCTGAACCTGCCTCCATCGCCCAATCTCGCGATCGCACGCACTCGCGAAGGGGCCTAGAACTCCACGCCCTCGTGCTCGAGGAGCCAGCGCTTTCGCCGTAGGCCAAAAGCGTAGCCGGTGAGCGCACCGGTCGATCCGACGAGCCGGTGGCATGGGATGACGACGGCGATGGGATTCGCTCCGTTCGCGGCGCCGACCGCGCGACTCGACCGCGGAGACCCCAGAGAGCGAGCCAACCCGCCGTACGTGTTCGTGGCACCGGGCCTCAAACGACGCAGGCGTCGCCAGACTCGGGTCTGAAAGGGCGTCCCGCCAGGATCGACCGCGATGCGATCCAGGGCGCTCAGCTCACCGTCAAAGTAATCCGTGACCGCGCTCGTGGCTTCGAGCTCTCCCTCGACCAGCTCGAACGACCCGAAGCGCCGGGTCAGCGCAGCCCGCCCGCGCGCCCAGCCGTCGCGAAACACCAGCACATGAAGCCGGTCCCGCCGCCCAACGAGCACCACACGACCGATCGGTGTCGAGAGCTCGACGCGCGTGAGTCGGGGGATCTCCCGCCTCACCCGCCCCCACTCCCCCAGATCGCCATGGCCGCGTACGATCGCCAGGGTCGCCAACTCTCTGCCCGCTCGGCCAGCTGGCGTTCGTGCAGCGGAGCACCGTTGCCGAGAATCTTGCGCAATCCGAGATCGCCCGCCGGGAAGGCATCCGGCTCGCGCAGCGCGCGCATCGCCACGTACTGCGCAGTCCAGTCCCCGATTCCCGGCAGCGCGCGCAGGCGGCGCATGGTCTCGCGAGAGTCGCGCGCGGGATCGAGCAATGCGGGGTCCTCGATCACCGCACGCGCGATCCCCCGCAAGGTCCGCGCACGTGCGCGCGGCAAACCAATCGACTCGACCTCCGCATCGGCCAGTGCCGCCGGCGTCGGGAAGATCACGTCGAGCCCGCCCGCCTCGGCGCCTGCCCGGCGGCTTCCGAATCTGTCGGCGAGCCGTCCCGTGAGAGTCGTTGCCCCCCGGACGGTCACCTGCTGGCCGAGGATCGCCCGGATCGCCAGTTCGAAACCGTCCCACGCACCGGGTACGCGGATGCTGTTCCTGCGACCGAGTACCGATCGAAGGTCCGGATCACGTCGCAGGTGGGTTAGAATCGCATGGGGGTCTGCCGCGAGGTCGAAGAGGTCGCGGGCGCGTTCGACGACCTCCAGTAGTCCTGGCCCGGGCGCGGCATCGACGGTCAGTTCGAGATGTCGACCATCGTCGAGCGACGCGACGGCGATCGTTCCCTCGTGCCCACCGAACCGGATCGTCCGCCGGTACACGCCATTCTCGACCGCCTCCACCCCGGGGGTTGCCCGCGGCGCGAGGAAGGCGAGGATTGCGTCCCAGTCGAGCGGTGGCCGGTACGCCAAGCGCAGCGTGATTCCGTGCGACGAGACCGGCGAGCCCTTCCCACGCCGCTGGCGCAACTCCGTCGGCGATCCACCGAACGTCTTGCGCAGGGCCTGGTTGAAACTCCGGACGCTTCCGAAGCCTGCTGCGAACGCGATCTCGGTCATCGGAAGGTCGGTCTCGTCGAGCAGGCGGCGCGCGAAGTGGACCCGCCGTGCGAGAGCGATCGACAGAACGGGTGCGCCGAGGTGCTCCTGCACCAGGCGACGGAGCTGCCGTTCTCCGATCCCGACTCGTTGCGCGAGTGCCGGGACGCCGTGGTGGTCCAGAAATCCACCAGACACCAGCCGCAGCGCTCGGGACACCACCGCGGGTGTCCCGATCCAGGCGGGCGTACCCGGCGCAGCCTCCGGGCGACAACGCCGACAGGGTCGAAACCCCGCGGCTTCGGCAGCTGCCGCGGTCGGCACGAAGCGGACGTTCTTTCGCATCGGGGTGCGGACCGAGCAAATCGGGCGGCAGTAGATCCCCGTCGTCCGCACGCAGATGAAGAACCGCCCGTCGAACCGGGCATCCCGGCTCTCCATCGCACGGTAGAGTCGGTCTTCCTCGCGCCCCATCAACGCCTACCCTACAACACCTCGAGCAACCCGGCTGGCCAATTCCGGACACCATCGAGGTCTTCGACGAATCCGACGCCCGCGCCGGCGTTCGGTCCGCAGAGACGAGGGCGACGTGCTCGTCTTCCGCGTCGTCGGGGACCAAACGGGGCCCCGAAGGCGGCGCGCGTCCGTCCCCGCAATGCCCGGCACCCGCCGTGCGGGGCGACGGCATCCTCCGGAGATCTCCGTCGAGAGGAAGGCGCTCGCGAGCGCACCGCGCGCCTCACCGGACGCGTGCAGGCGGAATTGGGATCTCACCATCGGCGGACACCACCAGGCCATAGGCGACCAGACCACCCGCCTCACCATCGAGGGAGAACCGGCAGCGCCGGGCGTCGACGCCACCACTCGAAAGGTAGGTTGCGCCCGGGGCAAGGAGGAACGACCCGGAGTCCAACGTCGCAGTGCCGACCCGGTCGAGTGCCTCGACGCGAACGCGCCGGCCGACACTCGCCTCACTCGCGATCCGGCAGACGAGAACTCCGGGCCCCCACGGCCCGGGTGGCTCGGTCACGAAGAGTCTCGACTGCGTCGCGGTCGCGATCCACGCCGAAAGAGCAATCTCCACCAGAGACACCATGCCCCTCGTGGTACGCGACGAGCCTCTCGGCGCGCCATGTGCCCGCCGGCAAAACTACCGTGTCGCGGTCCCCGAAACGTAGGCGATGACCCGCGCGAGCCCAGCCCGGCGACGGTAGAGTCCAACACCGTCGAGCAACCAGCGCCCTGGGTTGTCGGCGGCGAACTCGATGCGCGATTGCTCTCCGGGCGCGACCCACAGTGTGTCCTTGCGGGGCGCCGCGTTGGAGTCGACACCGCCCGCGAGGAGCCGGAAGACGTGACCGTGGAGGTGGATCGACTGGTGGAAACGGGTCTTGTTGTCGATCTCCATGTGCACGCGCTCACCCGGTTGGATGCGCAGAGGCTCCGGCATCTCGTCGCACGACGCGTCACTCGGGTAGGACTGCCCGTTTACCGTGAACCGATATCCGGCAGCCTCCTGGGCAATGGAAACGCGGAGATTCCGACGCGCTCCCGCTGCCAACTCCCCCCGATCACGAGCTCGCAGCATGTCGTAGCGGAGCCCGATCCCCTCCCACTTCGGCGGCACCGTGCTCACGGCTGGCTTTGTCTCGGGCGTATGCAGAACGCCTACCGCGCCGCCCGACTGCCCTAGCGCGGCCGCACGGATTGCGTACGAGCCGGGGTCTCCGACCGTGACGATCACGTCGTACCGCTCCCCAGTTCCCACGACGAGATGGTCGACCACGACGGGGGCGACCGGCCGCCCGTCAGCCGCGACCACTTCGAGCCGATGGCCCGCAACCATGAAGCGGAAGAAGGTCTGCGCCGACCCGTTGATCACGCGAAGCCGAACGCGGTCGCCCGTCGCCGCCTGGCACGTCCAGGCGTTGCGATGCCCGCGACCGTTCAAGAGGAAGGCCGAGAATCTCACATCGGTAGGGAACGGCCCGCCGTCCGGAGCCGGGTTCACGAACCTCTCGCGCCCCTCCTTCGCCGGCTCACCAGCACGCGCCCGGAGGCCGGGGATGACCGCGGCCGGATCCCCGGTGAGCCAATCCGACAGAAACACGACCTGGTCCCGAGCAGTGCCGTAGACGTCGTCGGGCTCCTCGATGACCAGCGCTCCGGCGAGTCCGATCTGGCGCTGGTATCCGGCCGTCGAGTGGTACCAATACGTCCCGGGTTCCACCGCCGGGTACTCGTACACCGCCACCGCGCCCGGCCCGATCGGAAGCTGGGTTAGTCCGATCTCCCCGTCCATAGGATTCGGGACAACCACCCCGTGCCAGTGCAAGGCAGTCTGCGCCGCGAGGCCATTGGCGACGTCGGTCCGCAGGAGAAACCCGCGCCGGAAGCGAATCTCCGGCGCCGGCAAGACCCCGTTGGTGAGAATAACGGACTGGGGACGACCTGCCGGCGAAGCCTCCTCGCGGGTCAGGCGTAGGCCGTACCGGACCGGTGCGAGCGGGCCCTGCGCGACACCCGCATCGCCAAAGGCGTGGGCGGCTCGATCGCCAACCAGGGGACTTACGGCTGCTGCCGCGCCAGCCGAGGCCGCAGCCAGCAGGAGAGCGCGACGTGACGGATTCAGCGGATCACGGGGATCGGACATGAGCGCGTACGTAGCGAATCGCACCCGGCCCCGGCAGGTTGACCGCCGCGACCCGATTGGGGACAAGGAACACCATCGTGGAACGCGCCGAGTGTATCTTGTTCAGCGGAGCCGCCAGCGGAGCCGAAGCCGAGTTCGGCGGCGCCGCCGAGCGCTACCGGATCGAGGAGGTGAACTTCACCTTCGAAGGCCACAACGACGCGCGCTCGCGCGGAATCCGAGTGCTCACCCATCAGGAGCTCGAAAAGGGCGACGTGAGCCTCACGTATGTGAGCCGGCTCATGCACCGAAAGTACCCCGATACGCCCCTGTTCAAGAAAGTCCTTCAAAGCATCTGGCACCAGGTCAACAGCGGACAGGAAGTGTACGTCATCGGACGCATTCTGGACGACGGTACGGTGAAGGGCGGTACGGGCTGGGGCGCCGAGTTCGCCAAACTCTGCAACAAACCCCTGTTCGTATTCGACCAGGACCAGGGGTCGTGGTCCCGCTGGAGCGGTGAGGGCTGGGGGACGTGTCCCCCGCCTACCATCTCCCACACGCAGTTCACCGGCACCGGCACCCGCTTCCTGGCCGACGCCGGCAAAGCCGCGATCGAAGATCTGTTCAAGCGCAGCTTCGACTGAACCACCCCCGGCTCCCAGCCGCGCCGCCACCCCCGGCCCGTTCTCCGGTCGGCATACGCGTTGCTTTGTTCACTGCTTCGGAGTCGCGCCCTACGGATCCACGGCGCCCCTTCACGGCACAGGTGACGAAATCGTGACGCAGGCGTCGAAGATTTGACTGAAATGGGAGGCGAGGGATGAGGCACGCCGTCTTGCTGGTCGATGACGACGTCGAGATTCTGGAGATGTTCCGGAAACTGCTGCGACGGGAGCCCTACGAGATCGACGTCGCTGCCGGCGCAGAACAGGCCTTCGAGATCCTCCCCTCGCGCAACCACTCGGTGGTGGTCTCCGACGAACGAATGCCCGGCATGAACGGCACTGAGTTCCTCTCTCGAGTTCAGCTGGAGTATCCCGACGCGATGCGAATCATGGTGACCGGCCAGAGCTCGGTCGATGTCGCCATGCGCGCCATCAACGAGGGCCAAGTCTATCGGTTCCTCCTCAAGCCGTTGCGGGCGTCCGAGCTCGGCTCGGCCATCCGCGACGCGCTGACCGAGTGGGATCTCCGCCACGCATCCGAGGCTTCGCTCGGCCGTGAGAAGCGCCGAGAGGCCGCCTTGGCCCAGCTCGAGAGCCAGTGGCAGGGACTGACCCGGGTCGACCGCGACCATTCCGGGGCAATCGTAGTCCCCGACGAGAGCGACGACCTCGAGAACGCCCTGCGCGAAGCCGAGACGCACTCCCGAGGCCGCGGGCGCCGCTAGGCCCCGGGGTTTTCATCCATCGCACGCCGGCCTTTTCCTCGTCGCCCCCACGGGCTAACTACCCTCGGGTCGCCCGACGGCGACGCCCCAAAGGGTAGGAGCGCTACGATGACCAAGAAGATCGAGAAGTCCGAGGACGAGTGGAAGGCAGAGCTTTCCCCGGAGCAGTTCGCGGTGTGCCGCGGCAAGGCCACCGAGCCCGCCTTCTCCGGCACGTATTGGGACCACCACGAAACGGGGGGATATCGTTGCGCCGGCTGTGGCACCGAGCTCTTCCGGTCCGACACCAAATTCGACTCCGGCACGGGCTGGCCGAGCTTCCACACCCCCGCCGCCGACGGCGGTGTCGCCGAGGAAGTCGACACGACGCACGGGATGCGGCGCACCGAAGTTCACTGCTCGACCTGTGAGTCCCACCTGGGTCACGTGTTCGACGACGGCCCTTCCCCGTCTGGCCTGCGGTACTGCATCAACTCGTTGAGTCTCGAGTTCCTCGGCGACGACGAAAAAAAGAAAGACTGAGCCCGCACCCTCCTGCTCAACTGCATACTCGTCGCACTGCGCAATCGCGGTGCGACGCGATGGGGCCCCCTCCCTCTTGCGCCAGCCGGGCGTCGCACTACCCTGTTTCCGAGCGAATCAAACCGTCATCTCGAGTGTAGACCTATGCTTGACCGACGGTTCTTCGCCAATCACCACGAAGCAACCGGAGGGGGATCATGGGAGACGAGAACACCGCCTTGTCCGAGGCGGACGCACGCCACCTTTTGCGGCGCACTGGGTTCGGTGCGAAGCCAAAAGAAGTCGACAAGATGTTGTCGAAGTATCCGACGCGCGGCGAGGCCGCCGACAAGCTTCTGAAATTCAAGCCAGCGCGGTTCCGCCCGGGGGGCAAGGACATGCGCGCCCGCCGCGTCAGCTGGTTCAAGTACATGCTCAAGGGCAAGAAGGGCCTGCAGGAGAAGATGGTCCTCTTTCTGCACGACCATTTCGCCACCAACAACGAGACCGTCCGAGACGATCTTCAGATGGCGAACCAGAATCGCCTTCTGCGCAGGAACTGCATCGGGGACTTCAAGCAGCTCGTGAAAGAGATCAACCTCGACCCAGCGATGATGGATTTCCTCGACACCGTCCGGAACCGCAAGGAACAACCGAACGAGAACTATCCTCGCGAACTTCTCGAACTCTTCACGTGCGGAGTCACCGACTTCGCCGGCAACAACAATTACGATCAGGAGGACATCGTCCAGATCGCGCGCGCCTTCAGCGGATGGCGGTTAGGGAACAAGGACGAACCGTTTCTCGATGAGAACCGGCACGACTTCATGAGCAATTTCCCCGAGCGCGGCCCGAAGGTCATCTTCGCCACGACGGGCGGCTTCGGCGGCGGCGGCCGGGCGTTCACCACGCTCGGCGAGGGGCCGACCGAGATCGAGGAGGTGATCGACATCCTCTTCGAGCACACGGACTCCGACGGGAAGAACACCATCGCCCGCCGCATCACTCGCAGACTCCTCGCGTACTTCGGCCACGGGGGATACGCGACACCAACACCGACGACGATCGCGGCCGTCGATGCCCTGGTCACCGAATCGGGCTTCGACGCGAACTGGAACCTCGGGGGACTCGTACGGGCCATTCTGGTGAGCGACGCCTTCTATGAGACGGCAGCGCCCGCGCCAAATGGCGCGGGGACAGCGCGATCCGTGAAGTGGCCGATCGACTACTCCGTCACGTCGATGCGGCTGCTCGGCATGAAGGTCAAGGGCAAGGACGGCCGCGTGGAGGGCGGTACTGGCCAGCGCATCGTCGACCATCTCGAAGACATGGGTCAGGAGCTCTTCGACCCGCCGAGCGTCTTCGGCTGGGATTGGGAGAATTCGTGGATCACGAGCCGAACAGTACTTTCGCGCGCCATCCTTGCGCGAGACCTGACGGTCGCACGGGGGCGGGGCGCGACGAGCTTTCGGCCCGGCAAGCTGATGAGCCTCGAGCTGACCGATCCGACCGAGATCGTAGATGCGGTCACCGGTGTCCTCGGAGTCACGGACCGGATCTCGCCCACCGAGCGCTCCATCTTGATCGACTACCTCACGGATGAGGGCGCCAGCGCAAGCATCGATCTCCAAGACGAGGACGTGGTCGAGCGCAAGCTCGCCGGCCTCTTTGCCGTCGTGATGCAATCACCGGCGTACCAGCTCCACTAAGGGGGGAAACCACAGTGGCCATTTCTCGCAGACAATTCCTCGGCCGAAGCGGGGCCGTCGCCGGCGGCATCTTCGGCGCGAGCCTACTCGGCAGTCCGCTCAATCGAAACGCGATGGCGATGACGATGGGCGATCGGTACCTCGTCTCGTTGTACCTCGACGGAGGCAACGACGGCATCAACACCATCACCCCGGTCGACAATGGCGGTTCAGGAAACCTCCGCTCCGACTACGAAGCGGCCCGACTCAGCGGCAGCGGCGGAATCCGGCTCTCCGCTGGCGAACTGCTCGTGCCACCAGGCCCCGCGCTCGTCGACCCGAACACGGGCGCCCAACTGGGCCTGCATCCGGGCTTGTACGGGCTGGGCAATCTGTACGCGCAGGGGAAGGTCGCGGTGATCCAAGGCTGCGGCTATCCGGATCCAAGCCTCTCACACGACACCTCGTCGACCATCTGGGAGCACGCCGACCCCAACCGCTCGGGAATGAACACCGGGTGGCTCGGACGACACCTCGCCGCGCACTTCGGTCCCTCCGATATCCCGGCCGTCGCCGTGCGCGGGTCCATCCCAGGCGAGTTCAATCAAACGGCGACGAGCATCTTGACCGTCTCGCGCCTCGACCGATTCAACTTTCCGTACGACAGCAGCAATGGCTCGGATTCGGTCTTCCGACGCAACGCCCTGATGGCGCTCTCCGACGAATCGTTGGCGTCGGGGCAGGCGGTGCAATCCCAAGTCGGTGCCGCCGACAAGTCGACCCTCCTCGCCGCCGACAGCTACCCGGGTTTGGACGGCACCTACGAAGACGAACGGCCTGCGTTCGATCAGATCTACGGCGACCTGGGCACGAGCTCCGCTCGAGACCTGCGTGAGGTCGCGAAGGTGATCTACGGCGTCGAAAGCGGTGTGCCCAACGTCGACGCGCGCTACTTCGAGGTGCGAAACGGCGGGTACGACAGTCACTCCGACCAGGGCGGCGGCAGCCCCGGAGGGCGTCACTACAATCTTCACGAGGAAGTCGGCCAGGCGCTCGAGACGTTCTACGCCGATTGTGCAGACATGGGCGTCGCCGACAAGCTCGTCGTGCTCGTTTGGAGCGAGTTCTCACGCCGGATTCTCCAAAACGACTCCGGCACGGACCACGGGACCCAAGGACCGATGTTCGTACTCGGCGGGACGGTCAATGGTGGCGTCTACGGGAACCACCCTGACATCGCCGAGGCGTCCCTCCAAAGCGGCAACACGGTCTACAGCCAGGACGGGTCGAACCCGTACCGGTCGACCGATTTCCGGGACGTGTACGGGACGATCATGAAGCACTGGATGAACGTGCCCCACCCGACGGTCCTGTCGGACGTTCTGCCACTCGACGTCGGCGACCCGAACGAGTTCTGGACCGCGGAGAACTTCGACATGGGCTTCTTACCCTAGGCTGTCGGGGTGTCGGAGATCTCGCGATTTCCGGCATCCCGCGAAACCGCGACATCGAGGAACGGATCGGCTATGGTCCCGCGCTCTAAGGGGCATCGATGTCGCAGAAACATTTTGATCTACTCGTCATTGGGAGCGGGCCCGCTGGCCAGAAGGGTGCGATCAACGCAGCCAAGCTGGGCAAGCGAGTCGCAATCGCCGATGGCGCCCTCGCCCTGGGAGGC
>JAJCZO010000354.1 GCA_029262355.1 Deltaproteobacteria bacterium | reverse complement strand
GTACCGCTGTCGTGGCCGGTGTCGTCGCTCCAGAAGCGGATCGCCGCTTTCACGGTGCCGTCGGGGGCGCCGTTACATCGCGGATCGCTGTCGGTGCCCCGCGGGGGGGACACGATGTTCTCTCCGCCGGCACTCCACTTGCCGCGATTCTTCTCGGTATCGTCGGGAATTTTGTTCGTGAGGATCAGGGTCTTCCCGAACACCGGCATCTCGATGGGAGTTGCCGCTTCGACGCGGAACCGCTGCGCCCTCGGGTATCCGCCGTTCTTCCACGTGGCGATGAAGTTGCCGTTGTCTGCGGCCGCGACATCGCCGTAGTAACCGTCAGGTACGGTGTTTACCTGGAACTCGGTCGACAAGTCGTTGCCGGCGAGGTCGAATCGCTTCCCCCTGAGTTGGTCGTCGTCCCAGACCACGACGAACGAGGAATTGCTGGCCGCGATGGCCGGGTAGTAGCCATTGCCGGCAATGGCGAAATCGTCTGTGACGGGAGATCCGTCGGGGTTGAACACGCGGGCGAACAGACCACTTTCCTGCCAGACGATCATGAAGGTGCCGTCGGCAGCCGCGGCCATGTCCAGGTTGTAGCCGTATGTGTCGTCGTGGATGCTCGTGCCGAACTCTGTGCCGATCGGCTTCGCGTTCTTGTCGTAGAGTTGCGCGCGGATATTGCCGCCGGGGAAGTCGCCGCCGCCGTAGTACTCGAAGTACTCGCTGCGGAACGCGATTACGAAGCTTCCGTCCGGTAGACCGCCGGCCGCCGAGAAATCGCCGTACTGGCCCTGGTACTGGTCGGCGTAGGTATTGACTCGGAAGGCCTCGCCCTTGGTCTGTCCGATGGGGACCGTCTTCCTCGCAAACGTGCTTTCGTCGCCGCTGAAGGTGCCGGGAAAGTCGAGGTGTTCGAACTTGTCGTAGCCTTCCCACACGACGACGAACTCGCCGTTGCCGAGCGATTCGATCTCCGGGTTCGAAACCTGATCGCTCCCGAAATAGGCCGCGACGTAGGTCTGAGACGAGTCCTGGATGGTGAACGTAGACGGCGACGTGTTGCCGTTCGCATCATTGCGGCGCGTGAAGACGCACGGGCTCTCGTAGCACTGAGGGTATCCGTTGTAGATGTACTCGTAGTTGGTTCCGCCGTAGGTCACGACGAAGTTGCCGGCAGCATCGCTGGCGATTCCGAGATTGCCGGTCGAGGTGGAGCCCGATGTGCCCAGGTAATGCGCTTCGGTGCTGAGCTGGAACTCTGCCAGGTGCTCGTTTCCGTCCGCGTAGAATCGGCGGGCGATGACGGATTGGTAGTTCTCCCAGACGACCATGAAGTTGCCCGAGGCATCCGATGCGATCCGCGGGTGATGCTCGACGTAGCTGGTGGTCGACACCTGGATCTCCGGCCCGACCTTGATCGGGTCGGCTGCGAAGCTCGTTCCGGCGAAGGCGGCCATGGCTAGAAGGGCGCTGGTGATCTGGATCATTTGGCGGATGCTGGCCATGGGCAGGGCTCCTCGTTCAGGGGGGCGCGGGGCAGTTTGGGGAGGTTCCTCTACGCGCACCGGCGGTGTCAATCCATGCTCTGCATCTACGGGGCTGGGACACGGTCCTGCGCCCCCCATCGTCTCGGATCTGGGGAGTTCGGGGCGCACGTTGGGTCGTGGGAAATCTCCCACGCTCCGGGGGGTGACGGGCCGGCGGGCCCTTGATCCCGCCACGCCGGCTCCCGCTGGATCAGGCGCAATGGTAAGGTCGCTCCATGGCACTTGCCAGTGACTCCCGGACGCATGCTCGCTCGTAACCCGGACCGCGCTGCCGGAGAGAACCGGCTGACCATCGGAGTGATGGCGCTGGTCCTCGTCTTCTACATCGGACTGGCGTTCGTGCAGCTGGATGGTCTGTGGGAGAGCCCGAGCTCGGTGGTTCTTCTTCCCTCGCCGGACGACCACAGAGACTTCGTCCTGCAGTCCTCCGATCAGTGGATGGTCCTCGCGACGGTCACCGACAACGCGCGTCGAATCCTCGACCGACCGATGTCGTTTCGGGACTCTGGCGCCTGCCATCCATTCCCGCGCGCCTATACATTGGGTGAGCACATGTGGAACGGCGGGTTGCTCGCAGCCTTACCGCTGGCCATCAGCGGCGAGCCCATCCTGGCCTACAACGTCATGCTCTTGTCGCTCTGGTACGCCGCGGGATTGGCGATGTTCGCCTTCGTCTTCTTCTCGACCAAGAGCGTCGGGGCCGCGCTCGTGGCCGGGCTTTTCTTTCAGCTGTATCGCGGCAATATTCTCCACCCCTACGCCGACGCCAACTTCTGGACGCCTCTCGCCCTGTTATTCCTCTATCGACTCTTCCAGCGTGGAGATTGGCGAAGCGCGCTGGGGCTCGCGTTCTTCGGAGCCATGCAATTCGGGGAGAGCCTCTACCCTGTGTTGGCCGCTGCTTTCCTCATCGGAACGTGCGCGGTCTTTCTCGGATTCCAGCATCGGACCGTGCTGGTCAATCGGCTGCCCAAGTTGCTCTTTTGCGCGGCCGTGGCGGCGGCCGCCGCGTGGTGGGTGTTCGGGGAATACCTGGCAACGGCCGAGACGTGGAGCATCCTCGGCGGCCGACCCGTCCTCGGGGCCGCGCCGTACAGGTTCATGCCCGGCGCCCGCAACGGCGTTCTCCTGTTCGCCTTGGCGGCCCTTGGGCTCTTGGACCGCTTCCGGGGAGCTCGCGGTGGGGGCACAGACCCGCGGCTCGCTCTGTTCGTCGGCGGCTCCTTGGTCCTATGGCTCGCGACCATTTACGTCCCCATCCCATTTTCTGAGCGGGGCCTGCCCTCTCTCGCGAGGCTCTTGCAGCCAGTGATTCCTGGGCTCGGCGCCGTCCGGGTGATCAGCGCCACGCTGAACGGGTTCTTTCTCGCGCTCGCCGCCCTGGCTGGATACGGCGTTCTGGTTCTTACCGAACGGCTGCCGCGACGCGGCCGAGCGATTGTCGCGCTCGCTCTGGCTTCGGCAATCCTGTGGGAGCGCCCCACGAGCGCAGAGCCCGGGTTTCAACCCTATGTCGCCACACTGGCCCCGGGCGACCAGGCTCTGCTGCGATCGCTCGATGGCGCGACGGTTCTCGACTTCCCTCCGAGGCAGGGAAACATGGTCGCTCACGCGCACTACCTTCGGATGGCGGTGGAGCACGGCGGGCGAACGGCCGCTTGCTACAATTCGTTTGCATCCCCTATGGCGGCGGATGTCGCGGCCCTGGCTCTTCGGTTGCCGGCGCGGGCGCCAATGAAGGCTCTGGCCGCGTTGGGCTTCGAAGTCGTATTGGTGCACGCGGACAACCTGCGCGGCGGCCCCGGGCCGGGGTTCACTCCCGCCCAAGACACGTTGTTTGATGGGGCGCTCGTCGAGATCGCTCGAAGCCAACACCATGCGGCGCTCGCACTCGATCCTGCGGGGCCTGTCGTTTCGAACTGGAGCGTACTCACGTCGTCTGCCGCGCTCCGGGAGTTCGAGAAGGTCCGAGTCTTCGCACCGGAGCCAAAAGTGCTGTTTCGTTTCTACAACGACACCGACGAGACGTTTCTACATCCCGACCCGGTGGAGCCCAGCGCCTTGGAGGTCAGGTGGTTCGATCGACGGGGCGTTGAGCGACTGGCGACGCCGGTCACGGACCTGCTTCCCATTGCAATCGGCCCACACGACGCCGGCTTGCGCCGGTACGTGCTCCCGGCCCCCGATCCGCCTGGTGAATACATCGCCACGCTTCATCGCACCGAGGCCCCACACACGCCGATCGCGCGCACGCGTGTTCAGGTTCTGCCCGGCCGGATAGGACCAACGATCGAGAAAGGCCGCGCGACGGGTCCTCCTCCAAGTGCTCGACGTTGAAGCGGCAGCAGGAGTGGCCACGGTGTGAGTCGACCATCCGACACGCTGAGTTCAAGTCCGCTGAGGGAGTTCGGCCCCCTCGGTCAGGGAACCCATCCGTGGTGGTTCATCCTACATCTGGATGAGCCGCTGGCGGTGGCGGGGGCTCCGGACGCACCCAGAGCTGATAGATGCCGAGGTTCCGACCTCGGAATCCGGCAGCGCGCAGATGGCGCACGAGTGGACGCTGCCACGGGAGTGCGTTGTCGACGAGGACCGTAGTGACTCCGAAGTGGTCTAGGTCCTTGCGAAAGCTCTGAAACCGCCTCCCGGGCCGTCGCGGGATCGACATTTCCTCATCCGTTCCGAGTTCCATGAGTCGTTGCAGATGGCGGCGGCGAGACGCCTCCTCGAGGCCCTCAGCGCGCTCGATGAGTCGCAGGTGGAAATCGCGGGTCTCGATGGCTCGTGGGTGGTTGCGGAACGTGGGCAGCCATCCGGCGACGTCCCACGGTGCTAGCACGACACCATTCGGCGGGGTTGTCGCGACCAAGAGTCCGGCGAAGTCGTGAAACGGGTCGACCTTGTACGTCGGCGAAGCGATGATCGAATCATTCTCGAGAGATGTGGTCCACGGTTCGTCGTCGAAGACGAACGATGCGACGAGCACACCGGCCAGCAGCGCTCCTACTCGGACGCGATGCCACGACGGGCCAAACGAACTCAGAGCGCTCATGGCCAGACCGACCACAAGCGGAAACGGCGCCGCCCAGAAGATCCGCCAGTTGAGCGCTTGTACGAATGCGACCGCGTCTGACGTCATGGGGCTCAGCAGCACGAAGATGATCGCCAGTCCCCATCCGGCCAGGGTTCTTGCACGAACGGGATCCGTCGGAATCGCGGCGAGCGAGAGTATCGCTACGAGGATCACATCTGCGTGAAGTCCGTACCCGAGCACGGCGTGGAGATTGGTGGCCGTGCCGAGCGTCCGTATAGGCTCCGGTTGAGCCGTGGTTATCACAGCGAGATCGAACGCGACGACGATTCCGAGCAAGATGACGTAGCTGGAGGCGAGAAGCCCTAACAGAACCCGCCCGACCTCCGATTTCGTCGGCCCGAGGCGACCGGCAAGAACGAGACCAGCTGCCGTCGGTGCGGCGAAGAGGCCGTTGGCAGAGAGGCCAAGGGCCGCGACCTGAGCCGCGAGCAGGAACCCCCAAGATACCAGGCCCGGGCGGTGAACGAACCGCGCTGCGAAATAGACGATCGCCGGTATCCCAACTGACACGAGAACGGCTTTGCCTTGAAAGAGACGGACGAACCCAAAGTTTGCATGGGTCCAGTGAACGTCGCCCCATGTGACCATCAGGACTACGACGAACGCCACGCCGAGAGCGGGCCGTGGGCTTCCCAGCTCCCGCATTGCGGCGTACGTCGTGGGCACGATCAACGCGGCCGTCAGTGCCGGGAAGGCGAGGTAGTAGAGCCACTTCACGTCGGCGCTCGTTAGATAGGAGCAGACGGCGACCAGGAGCTCGTAGGTACTCGTTCTGTAGATCGGGTTGAGGAGCGGCAGACCGTCGTACCCAAATATCGTGTCTTGGCTCAAGAGGGGAAGCTCGGGGTGGTCGAGTGCTCCGACCGCCATGTTCAAATACAAGCTGTCGTCGAGATCCGATCGGTGCGTCACGAGTGTGATCACGACCGCGACGAGTGCGAGCAGGAAAAGTGAGCCGAGGGCTCCTCGGTCGGCTTCTGGCGGCCCATGGTCCGTGGCGCTGCTGCTCCCGGCGGGTGGGCCGTCGAGCAAAAGGACGAACGCGAGCAGGGTTCCGCCCATCCAGAGCACGAGGTAGTTTCCCGAGTAGGCGTACGCGATTACGACACCGACGGCGCAAAGAAGGCGAGCCCAGGAATTGGTACGCCCCTCCTTGTTGGCGAAGGGCGCGGCCGGCTGGGTCGGGCGCGTCTTCGAGGCTCGCGACAGCGCGATGGCTACGAGCACGCCCATCAGGATGGGTGCCCAGCTGAAGCGGACCAGAGACCGGAAGCTGCCGCCGGAGAACACGACCGCGTGGCAGTAAAGAGTCCACGAGCCGAACGCCACGGTAGCCCATTCAACGATGCGCTCCGGCCTCCGAGTACGTTCCAGAGGTGCCAATGTCGTGGCTTCTTCTAGTGGGGCAGCCATCGGCCGGGACGCTTCCTAGCATGTTCGCGCATTGAACCGTATCGGGGGGCGGCTGGTCGCTCCGGGGAGGAGACGATCGTTCGGTGCGAGGGGCGCTTCACCAAGGGGCAGTTTCGTGTTTCGGAAACCGTGAGGTGGTGCTCGCGGTAGGGCCAGGCGGCTACGTGCATTGAGCGAGGATGGCCAGCGCCTGCTCGATCTTCTGCCGCCCGCCGATGCCAGTGAACTGGCCAACGACAGCCTCGCCGGCGTTGCCGCGGAGGGGTGAGTAACTGTCCTTCGCCAGTCCCCCAACCGCGTCAATTACGTTTTACGACTCTTCCCGCGCAGGGAGAGTGGGAAACGAACTGCTCAGCGATGTGCGGTCTTTCCCTTCCCCTGCTCCGTTGCTCCTTCAGATCCGTCCTGACCGCCGACTCGTCGGGCTTGGCCCCCTCTCCCGGCACTGAGGGGCGACGGCCCAGCAGAGGGGTTCGGGTTACGGTGTGGGCGGCATGGGTCTGGCCACCGGGCGCGGAGGTCGGCGCCTCGACGCGGCGTCCGGCGTCGTCATGCCGGGTGTGGTGGCAGTGTCATGGGCCGGAGACGCAGGCGACCACGTCTCCTTGAAAGCCATCGGTGGCGCAGGCGGTGATCTGGATCCTTCTTCGGTTGACCTTGGCCCGGACAGCGCAGCTCACTGGACCTTCGGAGAAGTTCATGGGAAAGCTGCGCGTCTCGTTTGGGACCATCTCGACTGCGCCAAAAGGCTTGAAGAGGATGCTGCCGCCCTGAAAGTAGCCGTACTCGACGTCGACGCGGGCTTTGCCGAGCAGCGTGAACATGCACACCTGCCCTTGACCGGCGTCGACGTGTATCGGCGGGGATCGCAGCTCTGCGGCATGGGTAGGCGCGGAGATGAGTAGAAGGGCGGTCGCGACAACGAATGCGGATTTTTTCAATTGCACCTCCACAGAATGGACAACGAAAGGACGATCAGACTGGGGACAGCCGGGAGTGGCGCGAATTCAACCGCCTGCATCGTATGCACGGCGCAGATGTGCGCGCAACGGGAAAGCCGTAGCGCCGCCAACCGGAGGGGTCGCCGCCTCTCCGGCGGTACACACCGGCTTGGGTATCACTCTCGCCTCGCCGTGCGCGTCTCCATCGATGTCCGACAGCTTTCGTGGTGGGCCCGGCAGCAAGCCGGGGGTCGCCCCCGGCGTCGCCAGACCGGACGGGTTCGTCTGCCACGCCGCAAACAGGGAGCCGTACGCGTCGTGATGGAGACCATTGAGGATGGGGATCTCCTCGACCGACCCCGGCCGGCCCGCGCCGACGCGCTCCCTCGTTCCGTCGGGAACCCGCTGGCCGATACCGTGGGTGGGGTCGGGCGCGGTTGAAGTGGATCGTGCGCTTGGCTGCTCGGATGTCGAGCTTCAGCAGTTCACCGCGAAACCGCTCGGCAAGATGGTCTCACCCTGAACGAGAAGCGTCGCACTACGCCAGGTCGGGACGAGGCGAGCGAGCCTGACGAGGACGGCTCGGGCCAGTCTCGGCCGTGCAATCCGTCGGCACGCGACTTCGAGCTGCTTTCGTAGGAGAACGTTCTCTGAAACCTCCTGCGGTTCCGGTCCGGACCACGCTCCTGAACTACCGCTACCTATTATCATTCATGGTCGAGCCCGAAAGACTCGGGCAGGGGGCTTACGGCAATGGCCGCAACTACTGCCTTGCCTTGAACCGGTCCGGGGTGTTTGTCGTTGGCGTTGAGAACGTCGACTCCCAGCGTACGCCAAGTGAATTTGACAACGTCACCGTGACGGGCGGTGTGATGGCGAGCGCCGCAGGGAGGCCGAGCCCGACACCTCTGCCGGTCACGTACACTTTGCTCTTGCCGTCGGGGCCGAGCTCGATCTGGAGCTTGGCGATGCCGGCGTTCGAGAGAGCCCTATCCCGGTAGACGTAGCCCTTCTCTCTGCCGGGCCGCCCCTTGAGCTTCCAAAGAGCCGCGTCGGCCGGGATGTCCAGGGACACGGATAGTCCCGTGGCTTCCAGCGACAGGTTATAGGTCGTCTCGACCGTCGGATCGCCGAGATCGGCAAGCACCGTCTCGCCGGCCTTCGTCATCTTCCAGATGAGCCTATCCTTGGCGCCGCCTCTTGCCGCGATGCTGATCTTAGTCAGCAAGTTGTCCCCACCGTCCGTCGGCACCGCCCGTACGACAATGCTGAAGGGTGGGAGACTGACCGACGATTGTCCATCCGTCACGAGGATTCCGATCCCGGAGCTGGTGCCAACGTCGCTCGCCGTGGGAACGCCACTCAGCTCGCCTGTGGTCGGATCGAACTGCGACCAGGCCGGTTGACTGACGATGCTGAAGGTCAAGGAGTCGCCGTCTCGGTCACTGGTCGAGGGCACGAAGCTGTAGGCCGATCCCACGTCCACCGATGCTGCAGGACTGCCACTCATGATCGGGGGGTGGTTTACCGGCTCATCACTGCCCCCTGTGATGCGGATCACTCTATCCAGTTGTTCGGGGATGGGTGACCCTAGTATCAAGTACTGATCAAGTTCCCCTGCTCCGGCGTTGTCGAGCGACAACGTAAACGTTTTGGACCTGTTTTGTGCCAAATGCACGGCTTGCCAGTCCTGCCCCGGGACGAGTGCGTAGTCCGACGTGACCATTCCATCCGAAAGTTCGACCTGGTTGATCCACGCGGTTCCACCACCTGTGTTGGTGATCGTGACTTCCTTAGACGATCCGGCGGGGGCAGTGCCAAAATCAATCACACTGCCGACGACCACGCCATCGACGGTGATCTCCACGTGGGTTGGCACCATCTTTTTGAACACGATGTTAAAGAATCCGCCGACGGTCGTTACCTCGGCCGGGTCGTACATCATGCCATGCCCGACAGGCATCCAGTCGTCGGTGACGCCCTCATACATATAATTGGCGCCAATCGTCTCGGCGGTTAGTAGGCCATCTTGGTACATCTGAGCCAGTTCTGCGTTGGTTCGATGTTGCAACTGATGAGGCAACGAACTGACCGGGTGCGGCTGCGGATACGGGACGTAGTCGGGATGGTTTTGTTTCGCCAGGTAGAGTTGGAAAGGGCCGTCCATCGAATCGATATCAAGAATGACAATATTGGGTTTAAGGACGCGAGGCACCCAATTGCTGTTCGTAAACGATCCGATCGTATCCTCGGGGTATTTAATGTGTATCTGCTTGTCCACTCTTGCCGTTGCCAGCTCGTCGGCAGTCATCTCGGCAAACTCGAGATCTCCCAGGAAGCGATGACGGACGGGGCTGTACTTGACGATGCTGCTAATGCCAACATTGATTGCGTTACGGAGGTAGCCATCGCGGATCATGTTGCTCCTATCATGAAACGCCATGGAAATTCCGTTGCGAAACTGCTCGATGTGTGGATTCACATAACTAATGCTGGAGGAAACGTAATTCGTGTTCGTCCCCATTCCTCGATAATCAGTGCCGATCAGAATCAGATCGGTGAACAAGAACCCCTGAGTGTATCTCATCGCCAAGCCGTTTTTCAGGTGGTAGCCAGTGAGTCCATCGATGCGGGTAAACTCAACCCCGCCTTTTTGGGCATTGCGATGAGGGCCACTTAGTCCTTCGGGGCGCATCGCGGTGTTACCACCGTAGACGGTCATGTTGCTGAACTCAGGAAACGCGACCTGCGACTGGTTGATGGATGTTTTTCCTTCATAGAATTCCGGATGCTCGAGGATCTCCACCGGCACGCCGCGACTGCGATCTTGCACGCCATCAATCCCGCCGAAATCCAGCGCAACGCCCGCGTCGCGAAAATCTGCTGCAATATTGTCCTTGACCGCCACCGCCATTCCTAACAGCCAATAGCCGACGCCGGTATGTCCATCGTCGCGGATCGCTCGTCGCTCCTTATCCCGATAACCCCCTTCGCCGGTGACCTGGATCGCGATATTGCCCACAAACGAGCCCGCCTCATCGCCTGCTTCCGTGTTGAACGCAGACCCGCTCACGTCGTACGCGACGTTATTCGTCATCTCGACGTTGCTGGAATGATTAACAAAGGCCCAGCCGGGGTTGTTCCACACCACTGCACCGTTCACCACGGCGGAGGCACTCTCCCAACCCGCACGGTGGAAGTGAACCGAATAGCGCGCTCTGGGATTCGCACCAAGATGCATGACATTTCCTGAGTCGTCCACGTGTGTGTCGTCCGCAAGGATCATCTTGTTCGTTCGACCAAGATGGTAAAAGCCAGCGTATTGAATGTTCACATCATTCGAGTGCATGAACATGACATGGCCGCGGTTCTCGAAAATGTCATTCGTTGCCATGCGATCGTCTTCGTCGGTTTCGACGATCGCATTGCGCGTCAAGTTAGCGACGTGCACCTTCAACTCGAGGCTAGGATGACTGTGCGTCACGAACTCCTGCGTGTGAGTCAATGCGGAATCTAGTGTCACCATGTCTCCACTGATTCGGGTAATACTACGATTCTCGCTGCGACCTTGATGCGTGCCGGCAACCACAATCTCATCGCCCACGTGCCAGTCCGACGGCAAGGAATCGAACGTCAACGCAGTGTCGCCGGCTTGGGGTATTACCGCCAGGCTTGCATACGCCGTTTTCGCCTGGCCGTGCATCGTTACGCGACCATGACCAATAAGACCTTGCCCAAGCCGGAAAGGGTCATAATCCGGACTCGAACTATCTAGGGTTTCGAAACCATAGTTGTAATCATCAATAGTGATACGTGCTGTCACGCCCTTCTCAATCGGTGTTGTCGCCGTACCCATCTCAAGCACACTGCCTGAGTCAGAAATTAGCGTGTCGACCCTCAAGCTCGTATTTTTGTACGTCGAGAATCTCAAAACACCCTGGACGCGTAGAGTCATCAGAGATTCAGCGATGATGGTATCGACTGTCACGGTATGCTCTGGAAGTATCAGAACCCTTGCGCCGTCGATTGGCAGGCCCCCGCCCCAGGTGCCAGGGGCGGTCCAGTCGCCACTCCGAGCGGAGACGTGGGTTGCGTTCTCGGGCGCAACCAGTGCGAAGAGGGCGTCGAACTCGATCTGCATCCTGCCGCCATGGTGAGGCGGGGGCTCCTGCGCGACGGTAGACGCGGGCATGACAACAGGGCTGAGGAGCAGGAGGAACGAGAGAAAGACCTTACTACGCATCGAGGCGACTCCTTGCGAGACGGGGGCTGCGGAATTCATGAGGGAGTGCGTTAGCAAGGAGGGGACCATCTGGCACGATAGCCGTCGGGTACCCGAGGACAGCCGCAGTTTCGCTGCGCGCCGCTCATCCGCTGCATCGATCGGCACGTGGCACGAGCGCCGCAATGTCGCCGGGTGTGGCCTACATGACGGAGGCTCGCAACAAGAGAAAGCGGCCGTGCGGACCGGGAGGCGCTGCTCGCGGGCCCCGGTCGCCTCGACGTCAACGTCCTCGGGCCCCAGAGGGCAAGAAGACGGTCCTCGAAGGGGTGGCGCGCTAGGCGTCCTACCACTTGTCCGGCCGAGGCCGGCGCTGCGGGAGGCTCGTGCTCTCGCAAGGGCACCCGAGAGGCCGCGACCGGCTCAGCGATGTTCTTCACGCCCTGAGGGTCCATGCTCTCGTACCCCAGATGGAGCTTGGCTCCGGGCCGGGACGTAGGCCGACTCCGAGACGACGATGCCCCCCGGGGGAGCGACGGCCTCGAGACGGGAAGCAACGTTGACGCCGTCGCCCTAGACGGAGCCGTCTTCCGTCTCGATCACGTCCCCGACGTTGATGCCGATCGCAAAGCGCATGCGCCGGTCCTCGGAAAAGGCGGCTCCGTGCTCGCAACTGAGCCGCTGACCGTCGGTCGCGCACTAAAGCGCTTCGACCACACTGGTTCTCGCCGTCCGGCGAATTCCCTGCAATTCCGCTGCGGATCAGCGATGTAGCCAGCACGCCGGTCGATCTGAAAAGGCGTGTGTTGCGGTGGACACGACCCTTCGCCAGACTTGCCACCATGGGGCATATCAAGACCCACTACTTCGTATCGCATCGACAGATCAATCCATCAGGGATCGTCTCCAATGGACCCGCCCTCGATCTTGAAGCGCCTCACGGACGGGGCTGACGGGATTGCCTTCGATTGAAGACCGTTTTACACAAGGCTGAAACACGCGGTCGTGCCGAGCACGGTTGGCTCGACTCACGGCATACGTTCTCTTTCGCTGACTACTACGATCCCGAGCGGATGGGCTTCGGTGTGCTGCGCGTGATCAACGACGACATCGTCGCTCCGGGGGCGGGATTCGGTACGCACTCCCATGCCAACATGGAAATCATCTCCGTGCCCCTGAGTGGCTCGCTGCGCCACAAGGACAGCATGGGCCACACCCAGGTCATTCGGCAGGGCGAAGTCCAGATCATGTCGGCCGGTACAGGGATCAGTCATTCGGAATACAACGCATCGGACAGCGATCCGGTGAATTTTCTACAGATCTGGGTCATGCCAAAACAGCCCGACATCACTCCTCGCTATGGTCAGCAGGAGTTTCCAGCGGAGAAGCGAGAAGACCGCTTCCAGACCGTCGCGGCTCCCGATTCCGAGGACGAGGCCGTGTGGATCAATCAGGACGCCTGGTTTTCGCTCGGCAACTTCAGCGCAGGGCGGCGGGAAACCTATCACCTACACGCCAATGGAAATGGAGCTTATGTCTTCGTTCTTGAGGGCGGAGCAGAGGTCGCGGGTGAGCGTCTCGGTCGCCGAGATGGTCTCGGCATCACCGAAGCTGGGGAGATCGAGATCGCGGCAGCCACGGACTGCGAGTTGCTGTTGATCGAGGTACCGCTCTGAATGCCAGTCGCTACGGTCTGGTTCGCAAACGGGCTCGAATTGCTGAAGACAGAGGCTCCGATGGCCCAGAGCGATTGGACAAGATCAACTTCGCGACCCCGAACGGGCGCATGACACCAGGAGAAACATCGTGAGCATTCGAGACAACGTACAGACCGTGACCGACGGCATCCTGAAGGGCGACATTCTCGGCACCTTCGACCAGTGGAACGCAGACGACGTCGTGATGAGCGAGAACGGAATGGACGAGCGTATCGGAAAGGCAGCCAATCGCGCCTACGAAGAGGCGTTCGTAAATGGTGTCGACTTCCATGGCGTCGAGTTGGGAACGGTGATCGTCGACGGCAGCCACGCCGCCATCGAGTGGGCGTTCGATCTCACGCCGAAGGGCGGCGAGCGGACCGTTCAGAAGCAGGTCGCGATCCAAACCTGGCGGGATGGCAAGATCGTCAGAGAGGTCTTCTACCACGGGTGAGCCGTGACGGGCGCGACGTGGAGGAGGACCAGGACCACATCTTGTTGATCTCCAACCGGACGCTCGCCATGCTTCTAGTTCAGATCCGCCCCGTAGTCCGCGAAAATTCGTAACGCCCCGCCCGACCTCGAGCGTGATTTCGGCATGGTAGTCATGCGCCGATGCGCACTATCCTTTCCGGCTGCCTCGCCCTGGGCCGGGCCATGGTGATGCCGAGGGCGACCCTGATCCTCGAGAACGCCGCGCTGCGCTAGCAACTCCTGGTGGCTCTCCGCTCCAAGTCGCGACCCCAGCTCCGACCCCCCAGATCGAATCTTCTGGGTCATTCTCCACCGCCTCTGGCCCGACTGGGTAGGGACTCTCGCCGTCGTGACGCCGACCACGGTGATCGGCTGGCACCGCCTTGGCTTCAAGGCGCTGTGGCGATGGAAGTCCAGGCCGGGTCGCCCCCGACGGCAACCTCGTCGCGCTGCCAGTGCTGGGCGGGCAGCACCACGACTACCGCCTCGCGGCTTGACGCGGCGTGCGTTGCCGCAGTGTTCGCGGGGTGTTCTCGCGTTCGGCACAGCCGCACGCCGTGGGAGCGCGCAGCGTCGTCGTCCAGTTCTCTACTCCCGCTGAGGGCGTGCAGCCGATTCCGCCCGGCCGAATTCTCAGGCCACCGGAACCTGATCGACGGCCGTGACGAGTTTTCGCGAACTACGGGGTTCCCGACGCGCCGACCGAGCGCGTCCCCGCGGGCGGGCATGGATCGGTCGAGGAGATCCCCATCCTCGATGGTCTCCATCACGAATATCGACTTGCCACCTAGCCCGGACGAGGGACGTAGCCGGTACGCCGCCTAGCTCAGTCTCTGAAGGGCTGGGTCGGATTACTGTCGGGATCCGTGTGGTCGGTTCCGTGCTCATCCTCGTAGCCATCGGTCCAACCATCGCCGTCGATGTCGTCGTTGTTCGGATCGAGCGGCTTCAAAGAAGTCAGGGCTTGTAGATACTCGACGGTGTCGCTGAGCCCGTCTCCGTCGGAGTCCGGACGCTGCGGATGTGTTTTCGAAACCTCCATCTCGTACACATCGGTCATTCCGTCACCGTCGTCGTCGGAATCGTCGGTGTCTGGCGTCCCGTCGCCGTCGGTGTCGATCGGCCCGCAGAACTTGCACGGATCGCACGCTTCGGGTGGACTCGGGACTGGGTCCACCGGACCCTCCGGATCCAGCAGCACCGGAACCTGGAGCTGAGTCGCGTACGCGGTCCCGGCCGGGACCAGTGCCACGGCGAACGTAATGAGAAGCCAGCTCGTCTTTGCGCGTAATGGCTGCATCAGAATCTCCTCGGGCCACACTCGAGCCCTGCGGATGCTGGTATCACGAATCGGGTCCAAGTTGGCCGAACCGATCCATCGATCGATTCCGTCGTCGTGACGGCTACTTGCCCCATCCGCCTCACGCCGCGAGGCGATACTCGTGGTGAAGACTGCCAAGGGCTTGGATCCCGTGGTGTCCGGAAACCCGGCCCACCCGATTCCCGAGCCGAAGGGCCGCCGTACCGGCCCCGCTGCGCCAGGGTGTGAGGCGGGGAGAGTCGGCTGCGTCGTCTTCCGATGCATGGAAGTTCGGAAGTTGCAGCGAGAACCCGCTTCCCCTCACCTCGGTTTGTGGCGGGCTTCATCGTCCTGGAACGCCGTCAGGGACGTGAGGGGACTCGATCGCGAGCATCGCTCGGCCGGCACGATTCACGGGGTGCGGTGAGGTTTCAGAAAGCTGGCACACCCCTGGCACACAAGCGCTGCCTGGAGTGCACTCACGCGAGAACGGCCATGCCCGAGGCCCGTTCGTGGTCTTCCCGTGGGGGATGGCTGGCGTGCCATGGCGACCGGCTGCGGCTACACCAGTTTCTCCCGTGCTGCCTCGCGAGGCCAGTGAATGGTCGGGAAGGGCAGGGCATGGCCGTCGGCATCCAGCGATCTTGGCGAACGGGAGGGGGCAACATGACAAAGACGATACGCTTCAGACGGCTGCTACAGTCGCAGGAGCTGGAATTTCTGATCGAGGCGCACAACGGGCTGAGTGCCAAGATAGGCGAGGAGGCCGGCTTCTCGGGACTCTGGGCGAGCGGCTTGTGCCTCGCGGCGCAGTACGGAGTTCGCGACTCGAACGAGGCGAGCTGGACGCAGGTCCTCGAGATGCTCGAGTTCATGAGCGACGCCACGAGCGTGCCCATTCTGCTCGACGGTGACACGGGCTACGGCAACTTCAACAATCTCCGGCGACTGGTCGCCAAGCTCGAGCAGCGCGGGGTCGCGGCGGTGTGTATCGAGGACAAGCTGTTTCCCAAGAAGAACAGCTTCATCAACGGTGGGGCGCAGCCACTCGAGGAGATCGACGAGTTCTGCGGCAAGATCAAGGCCGGCAAGGATGCCCAGCGCGACGACGATTTTTCGATCGTCGCGCGTGTCGAGGCGCTGGTCGCCGGCTGGGGGCAGGGGGAGGCGCTGACCCGGGCGGCCGCCTACGCCGAGGCCGGCGCGGACGCCATCCTGATCCACAGCGCCCAGTCGACGGCCGCCGAGGTGCTCCTGTTCAAGCAGGAGTGGGGGGACCGGGCTCCGGTCGTGATCGTGCCCACCAAGTATTACGCGACGCCCACGGAGACGTTCCGCGCGGCGGGTTTCTCGGTGGTGATCTGGGCCAACCACATGCTGCGCGCCGCCGTGACCTCGATGCAGAGTGCGGCCGCCACGCTGATGCGTGAGCAGAACCTGATGTCGATCGAGGACCGCGTCGCATCGGTCGGCGAGGTTTTTCGGCTGCAGGGCGCCGCCGAGCTCCAGGAGGCCGAGGATCGTTACTTGCCGCAGGTGGGGCGCTCCGCTCGGGCCGTGGTTCTGGCGGCCTCGCGCGGGGACGAACTCGGCGAGCTGACCGAGTCGCGACCGAAGGCGTTGATCGAGGTGCGCGGGAAGCCGCTCCTGCAGCACATCGTCGACGCGTACAACGCGGTCGGGGTCAAGGATATCTCCGTCGTGCGAGGCTACTCGAAGGAGGCCTTCGACCTGGACGGGGTGTCCTACGTCGACAACGACGAGCACGCGTCGACTGGGGAGCTCTACTCGCTCGCGTGCGCGCTGGCGGAGCCGGACGCGGGGACCGGCCGTGCCTCCGGCGAAGAGGTGCTCCTGGTCTCATACGGCGACGTCCTCTTCCACAAGTACATCCCGCAGGTCCTGCTCGAGGCGGACGGGGACCTCGTTGTCGTCGTCGATACGCGTTGGGAGGAGAGCGCGAATCTCGAGCGGCATGCAGACTACGTCGAGTGTTCCGCGCCGGACTCGCGCCGCGGCTTCTACACGACCGTGCAGCTCGTGCGGGTCGCGAGCCAGCTCCCGGAGGAGCAGCTCCATGGGGAGTGGACGGGCTTCTTCAAGATCTCGGCCGCCGCCCGGGAGCGCGTGCGCGCGCTGGTGGACAAGCTCTTGTGCGCGCCCGAAAACCGCACCGCGCAGATTCCCGTGCTACTCAACGCACTGCTCGAGGCCGGCGAGGAGGTCCGCGTCGTGTACATCGCGGGCCACTGGCTCGACGTCGACACGCTCGCAGACGTCGTTCACGCGGGGAGCTTCTGATTGGGCCCGAAATGCTTTCCTGCGTTTCGGCCTGCACTGTGGGGGGCGTTGCGGAAGCGCCGCCGAACGAAACCGGAGTCGGTTCAGCGGTTTGAAGTAATGGCCAGGCCCGCTACCTGGAGCACTGGGCTTCGGGGGCTCTTCAGTTCGACGATATGGGGCCGTACTGGACCGAGGTTCGTGACGGTGCGCGTGACGCGACCCTGAAGAAGAGAGACGAGTCGGTAGTCGACACGGCGCAACGATGGGATCAATTGCTGACCTTCGCTGCGCTCAAGCTCGGGCTCCGGGTTGCAGACGTGGAGGCGTCGCTCACGGAACTTCGGGCGGGCGGCGTTCGAGTGCTCAGCCAGGCCGTTCGAGAACCGCCGGGGCTCACGTACGCATACGTGGCCGCTCCCGACGGGGTCGTCATCGAGCTGACGGAGTACGAGTAGGAGGTGTGTCGCGGTGCTCATCGGCATGCGTCGGGGAGCGCGCGGCCGTCGGGCAGAGGGATGAGGTCGCGGTAACCAGGGTCGAAGGGGAACGGGAGGCCGTGTCACTTGGGCGTGGGGACCACAGGCGTATTCCGCGAGGTACTCACCACGAGGCCGCTGTGGTCGCTGAGCCGGACGCCGTCGGCCGTGCATCCCTCCCACGCGCGACGTACACGGGAATCGCGGGCAAGGTTCTCCGACAGGCAAACGTGATCGATCGGAGGATGCTCCAGCGCGCCGTTGGGAATCTTCGACGTCTCGGTAGTGCACACGAGGTCCGCGCCATCGAGCGCTGATCGGAGAGCTTCCCGGCCCTTGTTGGTGCCGTAGTAGTGGCGGCCTCCAAGGTTCATGTTGAAGTCGCCCGCGACGCACATGGCGGCGTCGGGATGCTTGGCCCTGAGCTGAGCCCACTCCTGGCCTTGGATGGGGATGACGCGGTGGTGTTCGGCCCAGCCCTTGGCGTCTCCTCTGGGGCCGCGGTCGGTGCCCCAAGGGAGAACGGTGCCGCATACGAGCAGCGAGCCGAGCGGGGTGTCGAGAAGCGCGGCAGCAGTGCGCACCGTGTCGGCGAGGGGGACGAGTTCGACGACTGGATGGCGCGACCAGATGGTTGTCCACCGACCACCTTCGCGAGAGGTCGGTCGCGGGTCGGTGTTGACGGCATGGTGACCCGTCAACGACAGGTCGATGTCGTCGTGGGTCTCGGTGAGGATCCAGATGTCGGCGTCGACCGACCGGATCAGACCCAGACGCCGTTCGTTCATGGCTCGGCCGGCGGCATGTTCGACATTCCAGGTCGCGATGCGCATCTCGGCGCGAGTGTAGAGCAGACGTCGGCGGGTAGGCCAACGGGTGGCTCGATGCTGCACGATCGTCGAATGGTACGGAGCACGGCGGACTGGCTGGCGGTGTTGAATGCGTGTACACTCGACAGCTTGCCATGTTCCCGACAAAGAACATGCGCCGTGCTCTCCGTCGGCATCACCGCGAAGCGAAAAAGTGGCGTAGGGTGCGCGCAGACCGTGCGCGGCATAGTGGCGAGGACTGCCCCTGCTTCTACGATCCGAAGACGATCGCGATGATGGCGGACACTCCGACGAGATGTAGCTCCTGGTGCTGCGGCAACCCGCGGCGGTGGTTCGGCGAGGTGACCCGGCAGGAGAGGCAGGCTGCGGCTGCTTCAGAGAGCTACCTGCGCTGATCTTCAGAACAGCGCCGCCACGATCACCACGCGGTAGAACGCGAGCAGCAGCACGAATCCCGATCACACAGAGCGAGGTAGTCAGCATGGCCGACCTCATGATGGCGTTGAGCACCCATTCGATGAAGGTGCGACGACGGCCCTGAGGTCTCGGTAGACCGGGGTCGGTCAGTTGTCGCCATAGTGCCAGGAGGGTCAGGCTTAGGTGGGCCCCAAAGCTCCCGAGGTCTTTGACGACGTACACCGGAGCGTCACGACCAGCACCCCCCGCACCACCTTATTCAGGAGGAAGTGAAGGTCGCCAGGATCCTAGCGAGGAGCCTTCTTCGGTAGCGATGGTCCATGAGGATCTGGCGGCCTCACCAATGGATCTCTGTATCCCTGCTGCTCCACCAAAGAAGAGGGCATCGCCGACGATCTCCATGTTGTCGCCACCGACGATAGGGAACTCCCCGACTACGGTCTGGTGTCCTGGAGCCTCGAACTGGATCCGGGCGATCCCGTCTTCAGCGAACTCCAGACGGTTCCGGTCAATCTCCACCAATGCGGGAGTCTGTCCGATAGCGAGGACCCTTTCGCCTCCTCCTGGCGGGTGGGCTGAGACGGTGAAGCGAGAGGCCGGGGTCGAATCTAGCATGATCGACTGGTTCCGAGGGTAGCGTGTCGAGCAGGCACCCGAGGATACTAAGACTAGTAGAATGACGAGAGATCGTTTCTTGAATTGGATCTTCATTTCTTATCCTTGGAAGCTACTTGCATTCTCTTCTGGACCTCGTGACCAGCCCCCCGAGGCGAACAGAACTTCCGCCATTCTCGATTCGGCGGAAACGACTCTCCGCACCGCTCGCAGGCCCTGTTGTCGATCGCGTTCCTCATCAGACATCTCCCAGAATGCGTCATTGATGCATTTTCCAAGGCGATTGTATCGAGGTGATGGGTAGGGGCCCAAGAGGTAGCGGCGTCCGGGAGAGGGCGAGGGAGGCCGCTGGTTGGCCCAGCCTGGCTCTGGGTATCGCGATCGTGAAAGAGGTGGAGCGTGCCCGCGACCGAGACCTTCTCAATCACCAAGGTGAACGGCCTCCGTCGCCGAGCCGAGAAGGCCAGAGAGATCGACTCCGACGACCTGGTGGACGGTTGGCAGGTGAGCCCCGTCGATCCGATGGAACTCTTGGCGGTCTTCAAGCCGCTGCGCATCAAGGTGGGCTTCACCCTGCGCGCCCACGTCACCGGCGGTGCCAATGCGAACGGGGTTGTCTGGCCAGCGGCGGAAGACGACTCCATGCCCGAGGTCGATCCCGATACGGGTTTATTCGATCCACCTCGGCCGGCGGACGCCATCGACAACTTCATGGAGGTTATCCACGGGGATGCTTCACCATGGTCGTACCTCTGCGCTTCGATCTTCGCCCGCGAGGCTGCCGAGTTCGGAGCGCGTTGGCACGGCTGCGACTGGTCCACGGTGCAGATCCTCGGTGTCGATCCTTGGGCGAACCGGACGCGGAAAACGAAGTGGTCGAGAGAGGTGTTCGCAGATCCCGAGGCGTGGAAATGGGAAGAGCCCAAGCCGGCGGTGTGGGAGCCCACGGTGAGCACAGTCGGTGACGAAGTCGAGGTGGTCTTCCATTCCTATTCCGGGCTCGGCGGGGAGGCGATCTCGCGGTGTGAGGATCGATTCACGACGGGGAGCTACGTGTTTCAGAATCGTGAGGTCGTGCTCGCGGTCGGGCCGGGTGGCTATGTGCATTGACCGTAAGCCCGTGCAGGCTTCCGGCTTGACGACCGACGGATCGGAGTGATGGGTTGACGGTGGTCGATGAGCTGCGAGGTGATCTCGCAAAGGAGGACTTTGTGGCAGAGGTCGTAGGTGGGCTGAGTATCTGGCGCTAGCATTTTCGTCTTCCTCGGAATCCTCGTCCCGATCTCCGTCTACTCAGCGCAGAAGTGGGCGTACAAGTGCTTCAGGGAGCTGAAGGAGCTGAACGGGAAGATGGATCGCTTGCTATCAAAGTGATCCGTTGCCCGCCGCGTCGCAGAGGCCGATCGAGTGAATCGATCAGCGCGCGGCGCATAGACGTACCGTGGTCGACGAGGAGTGGCCGGCCGGCATCTGTGAGCGCGAGCTTCCGTGCTGCGTGAACGGAGCGCGTTCGTGTCCGCCCGAAGATGTCGGCGGGAGCATCGGGTACGGGGAGTTCCTCGAAGCGTTCCTCGATTCTGGCCACGCGGAACCTGTCAACGACGATGAGACACCTGAGTTCGTCAATTAGTGAGCAACATCTCCTTCCTCGTGCCGCGGCTGTGGCGGGTTGATCCAGACTGCGTTGGCGAGCGGTCGCACGATCGGCGCGCCTCTCACGAAGCG
>JAJCZO010000353.1 GCA_029262355.1 Deltaproteobacteria bacterium | reverse complement strand
GGCTTCGTGTTCACGTCGGAGGGTGGGCGACACCGAGAGTCCTGTGTCAGGGGAGTGTGTGTCAAGCCAATTCGTGCCGGCCGATCTGTGGGCAAGGTCCATCCTCTGTCCGCAACCTCTGCCGGCGCCAAGGCTGAGGATCGCCAACTCGAGAGCATCGCTTGGACAGGGGCTGTGCCCTGGTCAAGCGCCGATAGGCGGTTCGCCAAGCCCGGAAGCCGCCCTTGGGCTTTGACAGGCCGATTGCGCTCGTCCTTTCGGCCGCATGGGCGGATGTGATCCACAAGCTGGTTTCCGCCTCAGACTTCGGACACGCCTTGCCCAGCGCGTGCCGGATGATGCAAGAGCAGGATATCGCGGCGTGCTGGCGGGGCTCTTCGGGGGTGCCCACCGGCTTGAGGGTCTGCCGGTTCGCCGGAACAGCATCGGCCATTCGGGCGTGAATGGTAGCCTCGTCGTTCTCGGGGTCCTACTGGCTACCGCGCCCATCCGCGCTAGGCAGCGAGGTGATATTCGTGATGCAGGCCGCCAAGGATGGGGATCTCCTCGACTGATCTCGATCCCCGTCCTGCCACCGGGTCCGGTGGTCCAGCCGGAATCCGCTGGCCGATACCTTGGTGCGACCGCGCTCGGTTGAAGTACTCGCAGTAGCTCTGAATGACCGAGGCCAGTTGCCTCTCGCTCAAGAGGATGACGTGGTCGAGGCACTCGTTGCGCACGCTGCGAAGAAATCTCTCGCAGACGGCGTTCGCATTCGGCGCTCTGGCGGGTGTTCGCAACACCTTGATGCCGGTACCCTCGGCCACCTCGTCGAAGCGGTGACCGAACTTGGCATCGTTGTCGCGAATCAAGAAGCGCGGGCCTTCTCCCCACGCGGTGGCCTCGCGGAGCTGCTGCGTCACCCATGCACTTGAAGGTGAGCGGGTCACCCCGACGTGCACGACTCGCCGCGAGCCGAGTTCGATCAAGAAGAACGCAAACATCGGTCGGAAGAGCACGTCGTAGGATTGTAGAAAGTCGCAGGCCCAGGTTTCGTGGGCGTGGTTGCGGAGGAAAGTCGACCAATGTTGACCGGGCGGTCGAGGTTCCCGAATCCTCCGCAGGTGTTTCTGGATGGTGCGTTTCGCGACTCGGATGTCGAGCTTCAGCAGTTCACCGCGAATCCTCTCGGCACCCCAGAGTCGGTTGTTCACTGCCATCTTCTGGATGCGGGCAATCGTCTCGGTAGAGATTCGAGGGTCTGCTCCGGTGGGCTTGGACTTGCGCCGCCAGAGCAGTCGAAACCCCTTGCGGTGCCAGCGCAAGATGGTTTCGGGCTGGATGAGCAGCGTCGCACTGCGCCAGGTCGGGACGAGGCGAGCGAGCAAGACGAGGACGGCTCGGTCCGCTTGGGTCAGTTTCGGCCGAGCAATTTGTCGGCACGCGACGTCGAGCTGCTTTCGCAGCAGAGCGTTCTCTCGGACCAAGTTGTTCCGAGAGCGGAACCGGTCGAGGGCATATCCCACGATGGGTCGTGTTGCGGGGCGTGTCCATCGGCGGACTCGATCGCGGAGCTGGCGGAACTGGTTTCGAAGGCGCGAACGAAACGGGGAGGGCATCATGAAGTTGTCGCGGACTGGAAAATCTGCTGCAATTCCCGGGCGGACCACGCCGGTAGCCAGCAGGGGTCGCTCAGCGAGCGGATGACCCGTCAGCTTCCGCTCGACGCTCTCGAAATGGCCCTGGCGCGCAGGCGACCACCCAAGGGGCTAATCCACCACTCCGATCGCGGCAATATGAGCCATGATTACCGCCGTGCTCTCGATGCGAATGGGATAGTGTGCAGCATGAGCCGTCGTGGGAATTGCTGGGACAATGCCGTGGCGGAGAGCTTCTTCTCGACGCTGAGAGTGGAACTGGTCTACGAGACCGCGTGGACGACTCGTCACCAGGTACGTGCCGAGGTCTTCGAGTACTTGGAGGTCTTCTACAACGGGCAGCGGCGGCATTCGTCGCTGGGCTATCTCAGCCCGATTGATTTCGAGCAGCATCGCCGACAGGAGAAGCTTGCAGCTTAACCCGGGTGTCTACGAAACCGGGGCAAGGCCACATCCGCAAACGCAGGGAAAGATCGAGCCCGCGGCAATCGACCGCTACTGATCCGATTGACCGTTTGCGATCGCTCTTGTCAGGTTGAGAAGGTCGACGGTGAGACTCTCTTTGAACTTTGGCACGTCTCTGCTTATCCGACGCACGAGGTGGTACTTGAGAATATCCTCTCGGAATTGACCGATTCGCTCCTTTCCCTGAGACACTTGTATCCCGCCGTCTCTCGTTGCAGCTTCGGCCTCAACGTCAACTTCGAGATCTGTCTTCTTGAGCAGATACGCGAGAACCGGGAGACCTCCATCGATCGCAGCCTTCAGCTCGATCGCGGTGAACGTTGGCATATGGTACGCGGCGATATTCTCTGCCACCGGATCGCCGGGTGCCGAAGAGCCTTGAGAGAAGGCGACGATGAGAATGCAGGCATCACAACCTCGGGCTTTCTCGGCGCAGACGCGAGCAATCTCCGAGTCGGACAGGCCCGAGAGTGTGCCAACAAGCTCACATTCGAGGCCGAGCGCCTCCACAGCCTCAGCCGCTGCAGCGCGGAGTGCCGCTAGGTCCTTGAACGTCGATGAGACGAAAACTCTCATTCGCTGTTCGGCTTCAACTTCAGCGCAATCGACCACGGCATTTGCCGACGCCATTCAGTTCGTGAAAGTGCTCCCTGCGTGTCGTCGAAGGTCGAGTATTGGGTCTCACACATCGGGTCTCCTCTTCGAGGGTATCCGTCTCGGCTTCTTCGACGACGAGCGCCCTGAGCTTCGGTTCGCGCCCGCCGAATACCTGTGCGTTCTCAAATCCTATCCGCGAGCTGATCAAGCAGCCTTAGCCCACGGGTCCCGGTGCTGGAGACCGCCAGCGCGTGGCAGACCGATCACCCTCGCGGCAGAGGACGGACGCGGCTCCGTTGGTCACCCAGACGGAGCGTCTCGGGTGCGCGTATGAACACTGTCCTCGTTGTCGGAGCCCACGTAGGTAGAGAGGACCCTTTGTAGGTGCCGCTCGCCGAGCACGACGACGTGATCGAGTAGCTCGCGACGACATTTGCCAATCTGATCTCTACTCATCTTTGTCGTATGTTAGTCCCGGACCGACCAGGCGCAAATATTCCGGGCACTTGCGTCGATCGCCGCGTTCGTGTCCTAGAGGCACATGCCCTACATGTCGACCCCGATCGACACCTCGCGGGTCGGTAAGGAGTGGAAGTTCGAGGAGCCGAAGACAGAGCGGAGTCGGCAGACGATCCCGATCTCGAAGTCCGTGGTGAAGGCCCTTCAGGCGCACAAGGCGAAGCAGGCGGAGCACAAGCTGTTCTTCGGAGCGGAGTACGAGGACAGCGGCCTAGTCTTCGCGGCCGAAAGGGGCGGGCCGATCGAGCACCGGAACTTCGTGAAGCGGCACTTCAAGAAGGTGTTGAAGGAGGCCGGGCTGCCCGCGACTGCTCGGCTGTACGATCTCCGTCACACGGCGGCCACCCTCCTCATCGCCGAGGGCGAGGACGCCCGCACGGTCGCCGACCGGCTCGGCCACGCCCAGGTCAGCCTGACGCTCGGCACCTACACCCACGTCCGGCCTGACATGCCGCGGCGGGTGGCGGAGCGGCTGGAGAAGATCTTGTTCGCGAGATGAGGATAATGACCTCCGGCCACTCGTTTCCCACGGCCGGATCCTCGCGAGGCCAGCGGAAGGTCCAGTTTCGCGCTGGAATGACTCCTTCGGGGTGTGTGGATGTGAGAGGTTGCCAATCGGCCACGCCGGAGGATACGGAGGGTTAGGGCCGCTTGGGGCTCGGCTTGCTCTTGGGACAGGACTGTTGGCAGACCACCAGGGTTGGGACGGCCGCTCCCCCTTGCCGAAGGATCGAGACACCGATCCTCGTTACCCAAAGTGCATCGACGCAGTCGACAAGAGAATCGTCTGCAGGTGCGCCCGCCGACCGAATCTTAGCGTGAGGCCTCGCTGACGCGAGGCTCGACAACCTACCGAGCCGCCGGAAACGCGCCATGCCTCAGGTCTTCATCAGCTATTCGCACCGAGACAAGAAGTGGATGGTCGAGCTCAAGAAGTACCTCCTCGGAACGAAGGCCGTCGACCTTGTCGTGTGGGACGACACGAAGATTCGAGGCGGGGAGCGGTGGGGAGACGAGATCTGTCGTGCCATCGGCGAGTCCCATGTGGCCGTTTGCCTCCTCTCTCAGGAGTTCTTGGACTCCAAGTTCATCACCGAAGAGGAAGTTCCACGCCTCCTGGCGAGCGCTCGCATCTTTCCCGTCCTGCTCTCCGATTGCACGGTCGAAGCGCACGCCTGGATCGACGAGAGGCAGATCGTGATCCGGTCGGACCGGCCTCTGAAGCGAGCTCGCAAAAGGAATAGGCCCAAGCTCCTCAAGGCCATCGCCAAGAGCGTTTCGGAGATTGCGACCGAGGTGGCAGCAGGCAGCAGCGTGAACGCACGACCGGCCGCAGAACTTGGGATCGAGCGCTATTTCGATCGCGCGCCCGCTCGCCCCGAACCGAGCGCGAGACGGGTAGAAGTCGATCTCGGGAACCTGGCCGTGGCGGGCGAGGCTCCGTTCGGGCGAGACCAGGACCTGAAGCGCCTCGAGGAGGAATGGAAGGCGCAGGAGAGCTCCATCGTTGCCCTGGTCGCACAGGGAGGGGTCGGGAAGTCGACGTTGGTTCGTCAGTGGCTGCGCCAGATCGAGCGCGACGACTACTGTGGAGCGGATCACGTCCTGGGATGGTCGTTCTACAACCAGGGCACGGAGCGCGCCGCCTCTGCAGATGCCTTCATCGCCTACGCCCTCCGGTTCTTCGGGCGTCCTCCAACCGAACGAGAGACGCCGTGGGACAAGGGCTACCGGCTCGCCAGACTGATCCGGGAGAAGCGCGCGCTTCTCGTCCTGGACGGTCTCGAGACGTTGCAGTGCAGACAGGGCAGCGATCGAGGCCGGATTCGGGACTCCGGACTCGGGATGATGTTCGACCAGCTTCAGCGGAGCTCGGGGGATCGAGGCCCGTGGCTGTGCGTGGCGACGACACGAGAGGGGCTTTCGGGGCTGGTTCCTCAGGTCGGCGTCCGGACCATGGACCTCGACCAGTTGACGCCGCAGGCGGGTCGCGCCGTGCTCCGCGTGCACGGCGTGATGGGTACCGACGATGAGCTCGAGAGAGCCAGCGAGCAATTCGGGCACCATGCATTCGCCCTCCAGCTCCTCGCCTCGTACATCCGCGACACACAGGAACCCGAGAGTCGACACATTGATTTCGCTCGGAACATCCCTGACGGCGAGAAAGGAGGGACCGAGGCGCGCCATCCCCGGAGGGTCTTGCAAGCGCTCGAACGTCGACTCGACCCGGCCGAACTCGACCTCCTCGGCATGTTGGGGCTCTTCGACCGGCCGGCCGAGCAGGATGAGGTCGACGGGGTGCTGTCGGCTGACCCTGGATCGCCTCTGTTCGCGGACTTCGGCCGGCAGTCGTGGGTAAGGAAGTGTGCGGTTCTAGAGCGTCTCCGATCGCTTCGGGTCCTGACGGCAAACAACTCCCTACGGCCAAGCACGATCGACTCGCACCCGATCGTACGAGACCATTTTGGGGGGCGGCTCGAGAAGTCGCAGCCGGATCTCTGGCGGGAGGGGCACCGGCGGATTGCGGCACATCTCGAGGAGCGTTCCGCGCACGCCGACGGCCGTCTGTTGAGGACACAGCTCGTTCTCGAGTCGGTGGCTCACGCGTGCCGGGCGCACGATTACCAGCACGCACTTGCGCTCTATCGAGAAGCAGTCGCGCCGCACCGATCACACGCGCGTCGCGCTGTACCTGCGTCCACGACGCACACGAATACGCTCGAGTATTTCCTTGACTCGGATCGAAGGCGCCCCGTTGCCGAGCTACATGAGGAGTCGGACCGAGCGTTCATCTTGCATGAGTACGGCCACTACCTCTTCGAGTTGGGTCGGCTGGAGGACTCCCTGGAGTTCCTCGCAGCGAGCCGCTCGATGCACGAGCGCCTGGGCGAGATGCAGAAGGCCGCGGTCGATGCGCGGATAGAGCGTGAGGCGAATCTCGTCTTGGGCCGATTCGAAGACGCGCACCGGCTCGGTGAGGTCGGGATCGAGCTCGCGGAACAGAGCGAAAGCCAGTTGGCCAAGATGACGGCGCACGCGGCGATGGGGCAGGTCCACCATTGCCGGGGAGATCTCGATGGGGCCCGAAGTCACTTTCTGGCGGCGGAGCGCATCGAACGTGAACGAGAGAAGGATTGGACGCGCCTGAGCTTCGTCTGGGGTTTCTGGTTTTGTGGCCTTCTCCTCGACGAAGCCGAGACGATGCTCGACAGCGGCGTCGGCGCCCGGGAGCAAGCTCTTGAGACGATCGACGCCGTCGCCGAGAGGGCCCATGCGGCCCTTGCTTTCGCGCAGAAACACGGCGCGCGATTCGACATCGCCCACGACGAGCTCACCCTGGGAAGGGTGGCGATGCTGCGGGTCGATGCCCAAGACGGCTCAGGACGTTACGCCGAGTCGTGCGCGCTGCTCGACGCGGCGGTGAAGAAGCTCCGCGCCGCCGGACAACAGCATCATCTCGTCGCGGCGCTCCCGCTTCGGGCTGCCGCTCGAAGGAGGGAGGGGCGGCTGGAGGAAGCCGAGACCGACCTTGCCGAGGCGCACGGGATCGCGTCCCGGTGTGGCATGCGTACCTATCTGGCCGATATTCTCCTTGAGCGGGCGCGGCTCCGTCGGGACCAAGGAGCTCGTGCCCTTGCCTCGCAGGACGCAAGGGACGCGAGCCGACTCGTGGGGGAGCTGAAGTACGAGCGCCGAGCTCGCGAGGCGTATCGATTGCTGGACTTCGCACCGTCGGAACATCTTCGTCCGCCGCCGAGTGAGGCCACCTGGGAGAGCAAGCGAGAACGCGTGCTACAAGCACCGGGTTTTGCGCCCATCGGCAAGGTCTTCGGTCGCCCCGAACTCGAGGGACAGGTCTTCGCGGTGGAACTGCTTACGCAGCCAGTCACGCTCTGGTCCGATGGGGGCGAGCGGCGGGTGCGCGTGGACCGCTCTGCGACTAGCGAGGGCATCTACACCGGCGCCGCCCGCCGAAAGCTCCGCGAGCTGTGCCTCGATACGCCTGGACTGCAGACGTGGGCCAACGAGACGGACGAGCGAGTCGACGCCTTCTTGAGTGGTGCCGATGACACGAACCTTCAACTCGACCTCAGTACGTCGCCGCTCCGGTGGGCGTCCGGGGGCGTGTTCCCCATCGTCCGGTACGACGGGCGAACTTGGAGCACCTTCTTCTTCCGGGACATCTGGCCGCACGGATGGAACATCCCCCTCGGTGCCTCGGAGAAGACGGACGACCTCCAGGATCCCTGGTCGTTCATTTGGCGCGAGTTCCTCGAAGAGCTGCTCGTGATCCGACCGGCTCCGGACCCCGCGCGACCACCGCGTCAGCGCCTCCAATGGCGACGCCCTTTGTTCTCGCCCAGCGTGAATCCGCCCCCTCCGGACGGCTCGATCGCCGGGTTCGCCGCCCGACACACCGAGCTACGAGAGCGTTGCGACGGCCTCGAGTTGGTCGTCGCCGATCACTCCGTAGATCTTGACGTGCGGCGGACGAAGAGTGTTCTGGAGATCCGGAGCGACAGAAGCGGCGAGACCCGGTTCGAGAACAGCTTCTTCGTGGCCATCAACCTGCGAGAGATGGGCATCGAGGTCGTCGCGCCCGTTGCGTACGAGCTGGACCGAGGGGACTTTCTCCTGGACGGCGAGATCCTGGAGCCGGTGGGGGCCGAGCCCGAGCTCGTCCGGATGCCGGTTGCGCTCATCTCCCATGACTATCTACGGAGGAGCTTCGGTCGTCGCGACGAACCTTTGCGATACGACCCGAATGGGGCGTCGGTAGTGGGAGCGGAGATGCGTGCGGACGACATCTTGATCTTCGATTGGGACGTACGGCGCCGGACGGAGATTGCCCGAGGCCAGGATGGTCAACCGAGCGAGGTTCAGCGCCATCACCGTTGGGTCTGCGAGTTCGGTCCCTCGTTTGACTCCGCGCTAGGTGACAGGCGCTTCGACGACGTAATGAGGCGATTCACAGCCACCTCCGCCAAGATCGCGCGCTACTACCTGGCGTAACCGGGGAGAGAGGGGGAACGGGGGGAAGCGGAATACCAGCAGTCTTCCACGGGCTGAGGATAACCGGCTGCAGGCGAGATGAACGCACCATTTGCCCAGGTCGCCGGGTAGCCGCCACCGCGAAGCCTGGAACGAGGTTCCGCTTTTGGGCTCAAACGGCCGCGGCGACGCCGCAGGGCGGCGATCCGGGCTCTCGGCACCGAGCCGATCCTCACGGTCTACCGCTGCCAGTGGCAGAACGCATATGCGGAGCGGTGGGTCGGGGCGTGCCGTCGCGAGCTACTCGATCACGTCATCGTACTCGACGAGCGACACCTGAAGCGACTCCTGTCCGCGTACAGTGCCTCTTATAAATCGACCCCGAAGGTCCCGACGTCTTTGACGACGTACACTACAAGGAGCTGAAGCGCCGGGGTGTGACGCTGGAGCTTCTATGGCGGGAGTACCGCGCCGAGCACCGCGACGCCGACCTTGTCCTCAGAACCCCGCTTCGAGCGTGCGCTCGCTGTAGATCATGCCCCAGATCGTTACGTCGTCGGACATCGTCCGGATGACCTGAGACAAGGTCTGCCGCAGGATGGGCCTGCTCGGACCGGAGTCCTGCGCCTTCAGCTTACTCTTGAGGGCCGTTAGGTTTGCGCGAGTTCGCTGCGACTGCCGGATGGATGCGCGGAAGTCTCCGGTTGCGCGGATCCCGAAAAGTGCCGCCCCGAAGACGGGTAGGGTGCCACCCGAGAAGGTCACGATGGGCTTGACGACCGCGAGGAGTGACTTCAAGGCGCCCCTCCACGTGGAGTCCTCGATGGCATAGTAGCCGCAGTAGAGGATGAGGTACGTCGCGCCGAGAAGGAGCGTGGCCCAGAGTAGTCGACCCGCGAGCTTTTCCATCCCATGGTCGAGCTTCATCAGTTTCTTGGCGTTGTCGTCATGGTACTCGATCTGCGGGTCGATCTCGTGCTTGACCGCGAGATCGATAAGCCTTCGCAGCGCCTCGGTTCCGATGACACCGCTGGGAGGAGCGATCTCGCGCAGGCTCGACCGCACGTACCAGGATACCCACACCTCGCCCGGCGTTAGGCCGGATTGGATCCCGGAGGCCAGCGGGGAGCTGCCCATGAGGAGGGGTAAACGGGCCGGTCGAAGCGCCTCGGCGAGGCTTCGATAGTCGAGCCACCGCTCCTGCCAATGCTGCCGACGCGCGCGCCACGTGGTCCACAGGATCGTTGCGATGAACGCGACCTCGACCGTCACCAGCCAGAACTTCACCAAGAACAGGGCGTCCTTGTCCATATCGACAAAGACGATCAGCAGTCCGAAGAGAACCGCAAAGGCGGCCAGACTAAAGTTGGTGACGTAGGCGCTTCGGAACTTTGCAGCGTAGTGGTTCGCGAGATTGTCTGCGGCGGCCCAGCGACGTTCGACCGCGGAGTCCAACGTCACCGCAAAGCGCTCTCCACCGACGTCCGTGGCCAGAGCACGCACCGCTTTCCAGTGAGGCTCGGCGTACGCGGTCGATTTGGTATAGTCGACCCAGGGTCGCGGGGACGGCTTGCGACGAAAGACCCAGTTCAGCAGATCGTAGGCGAAGGCCGAAGATCGGTTCCTCTCGCGATCGTGGCGAAAGTGCTGGAGGCAGTCCTCAGGAGACCGGCGCTCGCCCCCATGACCGGCGATCGAGCCTGCATCGCTCTCGGGCAGCCACAACACCGATCGCACCCGCTGCGCCAGCTCATCGGACCCGGCGTCTTGGTCCTCGCGTATCGAAAGAGCGCTCCACTTGCCCGCGGGGCCATCGCCCTCGGCGTCCTCCGCAGGAGTCCAGAGATGGAGACCGCCGTCTACCGGCAGGACGACGACGATCAGCCCGCGGCGCCGCGCCTCGTTCACGACCTCAGCCGTACCGCCGGTACCAGCGGCCGGCTTGCCGTCCCATACCGCGATTAGGACGTCGGAGTGGGACAGCATCACCCGACCGGCCGCCAAGTACGCTTCCGGGTCCTGGGGCTTGCGGGAGACGTCGAGCTCCAGCCGCGACGTCGCGTCCGACCTATTCGCCCAGAGCCGGTCGAATACGTCCCGCTCGGTGGCGCTGAAATCCGAGACGTAGAGCTCGTGCGGGAACGGCAGGATCAAACTCAGATCGTATCCCTCCTCGAGCGCGGCCTCGGCGACGAAGCTGTCGGCGCCGGCAGCGAGGCAAGTCGCGAGTCGCAGAGACGGCCCGGCATCCACGGCGAAGGGGGCTGCATCGTCCATCAGGACGTTCTCGTCCCGGAGGCGTCTCACGATGCGCCTGAGGTGTCGCAGGACGGATTGGGCCTGGTCCTGCAGTCGGGCCGGGGCGGCGGCGAGACGGTTCGGACGATGGCCGGTGACGCCGACCCGAAGCGAGAGGCGCGGGGCGTGATAGGGGGTGCTCGACACGGCAGGTTTCAGCTAGCGCACTCGACGTGCCGAGAGAAGAGTCTGGGGCCGAGGATGCGCCGGGGTGCCGTCCCGCTTTCGCTGGGGGCGGGGGCTACAGATCCCCGGTTAAGTACAAGGAGCGCGGTCGCGCTTGTCCCGTTCGCTACTTCGTTGTAGCGCCGTCTTCTCCGAAGGGGAGGGACTCGAATGGTACGGAGCCAGAAGACCGGCGTGAAGCGAAGGACATCCGGCGTGCGGAAGAAGACCGAGAACCGCCGGAGCGGCCGAGCCCGTCGTAGAGCGAGGTCGGCTGCGCGGAGTTGGGCTCACGTCGTGGTGACCGGAGACCTGGTTCTCGACCACAACCTGATCCTCGACCCGGCAGCGCCGGCGGCACACCAGCAGCCTTTCGCACGCCAGCTCAAGGACGTCATGCAAGGCGGCGCCTGGTTTCTGGGCGACCTCATCACGCGAGTCTGCGAAGACCTCGCTACCGTTTCCATCATCGGACCGTCCGCCGCGGGGTCGGCTCCGCAGGTGCCCACGGCCTATTCGGTCTGGGAGCTTCACGATCGCGTCGTCGGGTCCGACGACGACCGCGTCTGGCGCATCAAGAGCTTCCTTGGCTGCGAGCGGGGCCGCGAAGTCGCTGTTGATCCGTCCTCGCTAGGATTCGAGAAAGCCGGGAAAAAGGTGCTCGTGGTCGACGACATCGCCCTCGGCTTCGCGAGGAGCGACTTGTCGAGGGTGGCCCACACTCTGTCCGAGGCCGACGAGATCATCCTCAAGACGAGCGCGCCTCTGGACGACAACCCGCTGCTCGACGACTTGATTCAGGACTACTCGCGAAAGCTCACGGTGATCGCCTCGGTGGATGCGCTCCGTGCTCGGGGCGCGGCAATCTCGCAGGGCCTCTCCTGGGACCGCACGATCGAGGAGACGGCAACGGAGTTTACGCATGGTGGCCGGGCGTACGACGACCTCGCTCGCTGCAAGCGGGTGGTGATCTACTTTGCCAATGCCGGGGCCGCATCTTTCACGCGCGAGCCGCTTCGCACCGGGAAGTCTGCCGAAGCGGCTCGACGTCCGGCCAGGGCACGGTTCGAAAGGTTCGTCTATCTTCCGAGCGAGCTCGAGGGCGTCTGGGAGGATGCTCGCCCGGGTAAGACGTTCGGTTCCTCCAGCATTCTCACGGCCGCGATGGTTCGGTATTCCGTCGCCCCCGACTATCCGCTGTTCATGGCGCTGACGCGCGGACTCCAGGCGAGTCGCCTGCACCACGACAGCGGAGCGGGAGGCCTTCGGTCATACGACGCCTTCTTCTCGCGCGACGATGTGGTCCGCATCCTCACGAGCAGCCCTTCCGAGGAAGAACCAGAAACTGGTCACGCGACCTTCTTCTCTGCGTACCCGCACGAGGTCTTGACGGATCGGAAGGCACGGGCCCAGCCTGCGACCGTGTCCGACCTCTTGGGCGATCTCACGGGGCCGGGCATCGAGCACGTGACGGCAAAGGGATTCGACGTCGTCTGGAGGGGCGTGGATGCTGCTCTCGCCCCAGCACCGAAGGCTCAATACGGAAAGTTCTTTACGGTCGACCGGGAAGAGATCGAGCGAATCAACGCCGTTCGGCGCCTCATCGTCTCGTACCGAGCCGACCCTGGGGACAAGAGACCGCTCTCGGTGGCGATCTTTGGTCCGCCAGGCTGCGGGAAGTCGTTCGCGGTAAAGGAGCTCGCGAGCGAGCTTTTCGGCGACGACGCGCGGCCACTGGAGTTCAACCTGTCGCAGTTCGACCTGCGAACCCCTGCGGAGCTTCACCAGGCCTTCCATCAGGTTCGCGATGAGACCGTCCGAGGCAGGATCCCCCTCGTCCTATGGGAT
Organism: Deltaproteobacteria bacterium; assembly: GCA_029262355.1. GTDB lineage: Bacteria > Desulfobacterota > Binatia > UBA12015 > UBA12015 > VGTG01. The sequence goes on along the minus strand of JAJCZO010000353.1, from coordinate 6,943 downwards.
GAGTTCGACGCCGAAGGCTTCCAGTGGCTGCGTCACTTCCTGGCTCCCATGCAAGACTCGGAGTTTCGCGCCGGTAGCATCGTGCACCCGTTCGGGAAGGCGATCTTCGTGTTCGCGGGCGGCACGTGCGAGAATTACTCCCAGTTCCGCGAGGGGGGCTCCGCGGAGAGTGAGGCCGAGGCCAAGACGCGCCGGACGGCGTTCAAGATGGTCAAGGGCACCGACTTTGTGAGCCGGCTGCGTGGCTACATCGATATCAAGGGGCCGAATCCATCCGGACCACGAGACGGAGATACGAGTGCGTACGTCATCCGGCGGGCCCTGCAGCTGCGCTCCTTCATCGAGCGGGAGTGCAAGAATCTCATCGACCCGAATACGAAGCGGGCCCGTGTGAGTGCCCGAGTCCTGCGAGCGTTCCTTCAGGTCGAGGAATTCACGTACGGAGCGCGGTCTCTCGAGGCGATCATTCGCATGAGCGATCTGCGCGGAGCTTCGACTCTCGACGTCGCGCATCTCCCCACAATGGAGATGCTCGGGCAACACGTTGACGCCGAGGAGTTCGCGGCTCAGCTTGCGGTGGATGCGCTCGAGTACGGGGAAATCGATGTTCTCGCAGCGTGGATCCACAACGCATGGGGCGAGGAGGCCTCGGATCGGGATTCGCGACGGGATGACCCGCGCATCGGCGCGTACGCGGGCCTGTCGGAGGAAGACAAGGAGGCCAACCTCGCAGCAGCTCGTGTCGCCAAGGCAAAGCTCCTCGACGTCGGCTACGAAATGCGCCGCGGCCTGCCGGGCAAGGCTTCCGCGGCGAAGATCCCCGAGCCGAAAATGACGAGGCTGTCCGAGATCGAGCACGACCGATGGGTCCGAGAGCACATGCTGAAGGGCTTCGAGTACGGCGACCGAAACAAGAAGATCGGCCGGCATCCTAACATCGTCCCCTTCTCCGAACTCACCCGGAAAGACAAGAACTACGATCGGAAGATCATGCGGCGGATCGTGGAAGTCCTTCGAGAATGGGGGTTCGAGATCGCGCCCGGGAAGCAGGGGCGGTCGCGCAGCAACGTGGCGAAGAAGGGGTGAGGGCGAGAGATGCTCGTTCCACTCACGAGCCTTGAAATGCCGCGCACTTGCGGGTGAGTCGAGGGCACGTCCGAGGTTGGCAAGGCGAGGCTCGAGGAGCCGCACATGGGGCGACCGACGACGATCGGCCATACGATCCAAGACCTCACGCAGGGACGACCATTCGTCTTCGTGGCAGTCCCCTATGATCAGCGCTTCCAGTTCTTCGAGACGATAGAGCGCATCGTCGAGGACAGAACCGACTTGGCGTGTATCAATGCCAGCGATGTGATGACCTCGGGCCACGATCTGCTCGAGAAGATCCATGCGCTCATCGAGCGTTCCGAGCTGGTGATCGCCGACGTCACAGAATCGAACCCGAACGTCTTCTGCGAAGTCTGTGACACCGTCTGCCACAAGACGCCGGTTCTCCTGCTCGCGGAAGAGGGGAAGGAGATCCCGACGGATCTCAGGGGCCGAGAGGTGATCCGATACTCGACAGGGCACCGCGGTGCCCAGCATCTTGCGGCGGACCTCGGCGATCACTTGGGTGCGAGAGTCGTCTCCAGCGGAGCGCTCCTTCGGGGCATGCTGGAAGCCGACAGACCGAGCCCGAATTGCCTGATCGCGAGCCCGAAGTACCCGGGCGAGAGATCCCGGATCAAGGGCCAGCGGCGTGATCTACAGATTCGGAGACGGCAGACGATCGGACGGAGCTGCCGCGGACATCATCCCCAAACGGTTTGCGATGCAGATACAATCATGACGAATTGCAAGTAGTCCAGAGTGCGTGGGAAGGGCATCGGGCTTGTGCGAGTGGTGTCCGACTTGCGGTTGGGTTCGAGCGACCCGCGGTCGACAGTGCCGCGCCTCTGTCCTGCTCGGGTTCTTCGGCCCAGTTGATAATTGGGAAACCATAGGGATATGGAACACCAGCGCATGGGAATCGTCTTGTACGTCGTAGCGCTCGTTGTCCTCTGGCGTTTTTCGCGTCCAAAGAGTCACCGGATGGCGGGATTCGGAGTGGCACTCGCGATGATCTATCTCGGGGCCGCCCTATCGCTCCCGCGGTGGTGGCTGGCTTGGGGGCCGGGTGGAGAATGGCTCGTCATGGGTCAGCGGATTGGCTTTCCATGGGTGTTCGTGCTCCAACCTGTCGTGTTCGGTCTCTCAGGACTGGTAGTCGCACCGAACATAGCTGCGAGACCGCAGAGCGATCGCCTACCGGGATGGCTGGGCACTTTAGTTGGCTTTTGGGCCATGCTCGCGTTGATCGACCTCCATGGCCCGTTGGGGGGGATTGTGAGTGCGATTCCAGCTAGTCGAAACTTCGTCGCCGTCGGGGTCCTCCTGCTTCCCGCTCTCGGTGGATTGTTCGGGGCCAGAATGAGCACGCGCATGAGGGAGGTGGTGACAAGACAAGCGTCCCGTGAATGAGAGGCGTGAGGCATCCTGGAGTTGTCACGCGCCGGCGAAGCCGCTGCGATTCCCATGCGGATCAACGAAGTAGCCAGCACGGGTGCCAACCTCTACAAGAGAGGCCTCACATGGCCATCAAGCTCACTGTTCATGCGGCGCCTGCGAAGCCAGTGCGAATGAGGATCCACCTTGCGGTCGCTTCCATGGGAGTGGCGCCCTTCTCTGATCCCGCGGATTCGACTGCCGAGAGGACCTGTTTCGTTCTCTCCGAACGCCCGTCTCAAAGATCGTCTCCAGCGCACAGTCGAGGGGGTCGCTGGGTCGGAGAACCCGGGCAGGTCAAAGCGAGGCGGAGCTCCGATAGAGGCTACCTGTGTGCCCCCGAGGGCCTTACCCCCAATCAAGCTCCCTCAGACGGAGTCCGACGATGGATAGGAATGATCGACTGATAGAGCTCTCGGATGGAATTCCGGAGATGCCGAGACGCCTGACGGCTCGCGAGCGCATTGCCGACAGGATCTACCTCTTCATCCAGATCGCCTCGACTTTTCTACTCCTGTTCACTGGGCTCGTCGGCTATCGCGTCGGTGGACTCGCAGGCGCACTGGGCTTCGCAGTCGGCGGCGTCGCCGTAGGAATCGGTCTCCGCCGCAGCGCCGGAATCCGCAAGGGCCCCGGCGGGGGTTTCTACGAACGGATCCGCGAGCGCAGCCTTGGGTGTCGACGCGGTTTCTTGGAGATGCTGCTCGAGAACGTTCGTGGAAGCGCATTCGATCGAGCGACCTGCGAGGCAATCACCTCGGCATACGACGACGCCACGCGGGACGCCCGCTCAGCCACGACGGAGGCAGAGCGTAAGGCAATCTTCAGCAAGCTAGATAAGCGAGTCAAGCAGATCTCCTACGGCCCCAGGTCCTGACTCAACTCGTGTTCTCGCCAAGGCTGATCCTGTGGGCTGGAGCCGTCCTGGCTTGTCTCTTAGACCTGTCTCTCAGCTGGCAGCTACCACAAGCACCAGCTGGCGCTGCTGTCACCCACATGGCCTTCCTCCTCTGTATCTGGCTGCTGTTCATCTATGCAGCCTTTTATCTGATGCTTGGAGCAAGTCGCTGGATCGCAACGATGCGCGCGTTCGGCTGGCCCACCCGCAAGCTCAGGCTCACAATGAACAGGTTGACGTTGGTTGGGCAATCTCGTGAGACGGTCGCCGGAGGAGGGATTCTCCTCCTCGTGTTAGCAGCGCTCTCGGTGAGCGCATATCTCGTCTTTCACGAGTGGCGACTCCTCTCCGGCCTGGCGTTGGCGATCTCTGTGAGAGGGTGGCTCGCGATCCGGACGGGGGCGCCGCCCCTCGTCCTATATCTTTCGACCTCAGATCGCCGAAGCGCCGAGTTCCACCACACTATTCAGAAGTGCTCTCATCCACTGCGAGCCGTTAGCTTGCTAGACTCTGAGCCACACCTCAAAAGCTCACAACAGTCAGAAATCCACCTCGATCGCTTTCGCACATTGAACAATGACGATTGGTGGTTGGTGATCACCATGTTCTCGGAGTCCTGCGGCATCGTAGTCGTCAATGGAATGGTGAGCACCGACGGGGTCGTCAGAGAATGCCGTCATTTGCTCGATTCCGATCTTCGCTACAAGACCATTGTGCTCTCCGGCCTTCCCGACACCTGCCCACTTCTTGAGCGCCTCGGAGAACCTGCCACGAACCTCTGCCTGGCAACCAATGAACAGGCGTTGATCATGATCGAACATGCTCGAAGCCTGCGGGAAGTCCCTTCCGCGACTTGGACCACGTGTCAACTGCAAGAGCAGATTCGAGCTAGATAGATCGTCGTCTTGCGATTCGGTCCTCCCGCGCCGTTCCTCGTCGACTGGCCTCCGCATCATCTGGCCGGTCACCGCAGCCGAGATCTTCAACAAGGGCCGCGGTGTCGCCGTGTACCCGCGCAGCTGAAGCCGTAGGCGCAGTGGCTCTATGACCGAACGGTCGCACTATGCCGAAGTGAATCGCCGGGATCCGCAGGCCGAGGCCAGTATGGCGGTCTTCGACCTCATCCAGGACTGGTACAATCCGCACCGTCGCACTTCGCCCTCTAATGCGAATCAGACCACGGGCGCCCGTCGCGTCCTTGCGTTCGCCGGCGCGAGACGAGTAGTAGGCATCCGTCTCGAGATTCGACACGTCTCGCCCGGGGATGTTCCGCGGAACTCGCTGCGGAGCGTCAGTTTTCGTGGCAGATGGTCGGCGAACGAACGGTGAAGAGCTATGGGCTTTCTGAGAAAGCTATTTGGCGGTGACCGCTGCGCTGTCTGCCGCAGGCCGATGACGCTTGTTCGGGGAATGATGAGGGCATCAGATTTCTCGACGCGCACGCAAGGCTGCTATCAGTGCCGAGCTTGCGACAGGCTCTATTGCTACGAGCACAGCGACAACCGCGAGCCTTGCAAATGTGGCGCATGTCACTGGTCGGAGCGTACATACCTGGTTCGATGATGGTCATACGGGAGATGCGTACCGGGCATCGCGGATCTCCTTCCTCTCCCAGGAGAAAGGTGGCTCCTGCGCTATTCGGGGCGCACCAAGAGACGTGACTGTTGGCGATCGTGTGAAAGCGCGCGCATTCGATCGTCCGGATGGTGCTGCGATTCCCCCTCGGTTACAAGCGCTTACGGTCCGTTTCGCCTTTGATCGAGCGCGCGCGGTACCTGACTATCGCCAACACTGCGGGTCGCCCCTCCGACTCAGCGGTTCCGATGGGGGCTCCGGTGTTCCACGGCACCGGAGCCCCCGTTAGGGGTGCGGGTAAGCAGGAGTCCTCGATGTCGGGTGCTGGGCGCGCCGTGCGGTCGGCGACGGGTCAGTTCTCTCACCTGTCTATTAGCATGTGCGGTACATCGGTTGATGGCTTGCCGCATCGATCACACTTCTGGTTTAGGAGCGTCACTCTGCTTGCGTCACAAGCGCCACAAAAGGTGGAGCGGCAGTGGCGACACACCGAGCCTTGGGCCATCGCCTTGCCGTTCGGTACGGGCAGGATTGGACTTGCGAGTGTCCTGCAAACCCGTCCGCAATCCGAGCAATTTGTCACACTCACGGTTGATGACGCTTCGCCGATTTTTCCGAGAGTATTCTGGAGACGGTTGAACCAACTCATCTTGGCATTCCTTTCTGACGGAGTTTTTCGGAGGATTGCACAAGGGGCACGCGGAGCCCTAGTCGCGCTGTTTCTTTGGATCACCCCATCCGATCACGATGTGGAAGTTGTTGGCAATCGTGTGAAAGCGCGCGCATTCGATCGTGCGGGAGGCGCCGCGATTTCCCCGCAGATACCAGCGCTTACGCTAGGTTTCTCTGGTGATCGAGCGCGCGCGGTTCCTGACGATCGCCAAAAACCCCTGCGCGGTGACGGCCTACCGGCGCCGCGCGTAGCTCTCGAGGTGCTCTACATACCATAGGGGGAACCCGTAGGAGCGCGCCGGGCCAGCGATGCGTCCTACGTAGTCCGCGTCTGCGGGAGCCGACTTCATCTCATGCGCAACGTAGGTCAGGGTCGGCCGCATGAGGCCGTCTCCTGTGAATGTCACGACCGCCTCAGGCAGATAGGTTCCCCCCAGGACTCCGGGCGCATGCTCGACGTAGAGCTGTTCGAGCTGGAGGTGCGTCGCTCTCGCGTTGATACCCCAGACGGCAGATCGCTCCGAGCGAACCAGGTTGGCGAGAAGCCGTTCTCGCACTTCGAGTTGCCGCTTCCGGCCCGAACGCGCGGAGAGTGGCTCGGTCACTTCGCCAGACGTGTGATGGTCTCTTGAACGAGAAGAGTCCCGCTAAGAGATGCTTCGCGCTCCACGCATTGAGGTTGTTATACAAAGACGGGTTATCGAGATGTCCTGGTGGCAAAGGGGGAGGGTCCATAATCGACTAAAGGAAGCCGTCGTAGAACTGCTGAAAGGCGTGAACCAGACGAACGAGCGCGAACTCGTCCGTCGCTTCAAAGGGCTATACCGAGCAAGGTCCAAGCACGGGCACGGGCAGGAGGTCTCCTCGACCGCGAGCGAGATTTTCGGATGGCGTTTCTGTGGTGTCCCTCCGGTTTTCGGACAATTGCGCCGCTAATTTCTCTCTGTACTCATCCGGTGTGAGATATCCCAGCGCCTGATGAGGTCGCTCGCCGTGATAGTGGTCGATCCAATCCGCGATCACGCCGAATGCGTGGTCGCGATCTCGGAATCGATGTAGCCACACGCACTCGCTCTTCAGGCTGCCGAAGAAGCGCTCGATCATCCCGTTCTGCTCTGGCGTGTACGGAGTGATGTACTCCTGGTCGAGACCGTACCGCTTCGCGACGGCGACGAAGACCTTGGCCCCGAATACGAGGCCGTTGTCACTTCGCAGAGCCAGGTCGTTGTTCTCGGGATCGATCGAGCGCCCGCGCAGCCCATCCTCGAGCGC
>JAJCZO010000352.1 GCA_029262355.1 Deltaproteobacteria bacterium | reverse complement strand
CGCCCAGTAGAAGGGCTGCACGTACTGGAAGCCACGGCGGCTCGAGATGCCGAAGTCCGGAAAGAGGAACCCGCTCTGCCGCTCCGTCTGTATAGGGAGGAGCGCGTACGGCAGGTACAGCACCGGAATGTCCTTCACTTTGAAGGTGGCCCCGCGCACTTCGCCCCACCCACCGAGCCCGACGTCGAGCTGTTCGCCCTCGATGCTCCAATCCGGCGCGCCGTCGCCACATAGGCACGTCGTCAGCTCGCCGTCCCAGATGCGGTAGCTCTGGCCGAGCCCCTTCTCGAGTCGCTCACCGCTGAGCAGGAATCGTGACCGCCGCAGGTGAACTTCGCCGTCGACCATGTAACCGGTCTCGTCGTCGAGCTCGACCCACGCGCGCTCCGCGCGCACTCGTGCATCCGGATCCTCGAGGAGAACATCGCCCACTGCAGCAGCCTCGCCCGTGGCGCGGCGCACTGAGATCTCGTCCGCCGCGAGCACGCTCCAGCCACTGCTGATGACGACGTCGCCCTCGGCACGAAGCTGAGAGCCATCCTGGTCGTAGCTGATGCTGTCGGCGTCGATCGTGACCTGCTCGGACCCAACGCCGCGCCCGATCTGAATGGGTTGCGCCGTCGCCCCCTGGGCAATGAGCGACAGCACGAGAATCACGCACAGGGCGCGGGTGCCCTCACGCAGACTCACCCGCGCGCCTCCACCGAATCGGTGTCGAAAACGCTTCGCCGCCCGGACTTCGCGAGCAGCCCCTCGTAGATCTCCCCAACGAGAAATAGAGATCCTGTGGCAACGATGGGCATCTGGTCGTCTTCGCGTGCGAACCGCTCGATCTCGGCACACGGATTCGACCCTATCCGGGTCGGGCAGCAGGAAGCGAACGCAGGCGCGAGCCTCTCGGGCGCCACCCCGCGGGGCTGGCGCAGTGCCACGACAGCGACCTCGTGCAGATGGGGCCTCAGTAGCGTCGCGAGCTCCTCCCACGGCTTGTCGGAAAGTGCCCCAAAAACCAGCCGCACCCGCCCGCCGGCCAGCCGGGGCAGCTCCTCGCACAGCGCCCCCATGCTCTCGGCGTTATGCGCGCCGTCGAGGATGAGTGGCGGCGGGCCCGCGATCACTTCGAGCCGCCCGGGCCATCGAACGTCGCGAAAGCCACGCATCCGGTCGGCCGAACTCACCGAGAGTCCCGGTTGTCCGCGCTCCAGCTCGTCGAGAAGTGCGATCGCGACCGCCCCATCATCGCGCATGCGCGCACCGCCGATGCCAAGAGGCGGGACTCGGCCCGCGACGGCAGATGCGGGTATGAGCTCCGCCCCGATCTCGACCGCCCGTTGCCGCAGCGCCTCGGCCGCCTCGGCGGGCAAGCCGGGTCCGAGTACGGTGGGGACGCCCGCGCGCATCACGCCCGCCTTCTCGAGGGCGATCTCAGGCAGGCTACAACCGAGGTAGTTTTGGTGATCGAGCCCGATGCTCGTGATCGCGGAACATACCGGCTCTACGACGTTCGTCGCGTCCAGACGACCGCCCAGACCGACTTCGAGAACGGCAACGTCGACCGCCGCTTGTGCGAAGGAAAGAAATGCAAGCAGCGTCGCCATCTCGAAGAAGGTGAGCCCCGAGTGCTCGGGCGGTGCACACTCGCGGATCTTCGCCACGCCCCGCACGACGGACGCCTCGTCGATCTCGCGCGATCCGACCCGGATGCGCTCCGTAAACCGCACGAGATGAGGTGACGTGTACACACCAACTCTGTAGCCTCCAGCGACCAGAGCCCCATGGGTCAACGCCGCGGTGGTTCCCTTCCCGTTCGTGCCGGCGATCAGCAGAGACGGATAGCGTCGTTCGGGTCGCCCGAGCGCTTCGAGTGCCGCTCGAACACGCTCGAGCTTCAGATCCCAGCCGCGGGAGGCCTCGAGACCGTACAGGTACGCGATGGTCTCAGAGTACGTCACCGGGGCCGGATCGTCGCCTGTTTCATCTCTCGGGCGAAGGCCCCGACCTGCGCGACCGCGGCGTCCGTGTCGGGCGCGGCCTCGACCAAGCGTGTGATCTCACTGCCGACGACGACCGCATCCGCCATCGCGGCGACTGCGCTCGCCTGTTCGGGCTTCGTGATCCCGAATCCAACGCCCACGGGAAGACGCGTCTGACCACGAATCTCCCCGACGATCCTGGCGATCGCCTCTGTATTCGCCGCCTTCACCCCGGTAACCCCTGCGACCGACACGAAATACACGAAGCCGGCTGCGCCCTTCAGAACACGTTGAATCCGCTTCGGTGTACTGGTCGGCGCAAGCAGGAAGATCATGTCGACGCCGTTCTCCCGCAACGGCTCTCGCAGCACATCCGCCTCGTCCGGCGGCATGTCCACGCACAAGAGCCCATCGACACCGGCCGTCGCCGCCGCCCGAGCGAGCTCGTTCGGGCCGAACGCGAGGAACGGATTGGCGTACCCGAACAGCACGATCGGCACGTCGCTCCTGCGGCGGAACCGCACGACGAGATCGAGGATCCCGGGCAACGTCGTGCCGGCAGCCAAGGCGCGCTCGGCCGCCCTCTGGAGGGCCGGGCCGTCCGCCATCGGGTCAGAAAATGGCACCCCGAGCTCGATCACGTCGGCACCGGCGTCGACCACCTCGTCCAAGAGCTTCGCAGTCGTGTCGAGCCCACCGTCACCGGCCATGAGGAACGGTACGAACGCCGCCTCGTCATGCGTCCGAAGCCGCTGGAAGGTCGAAGCGATCCGGCGATTCGTACGCGCGCTCACGACGTCTCTCCCACGATCTTGTCACCCCGCACACGAGCCACCGTCTCCATGTCCTTGTCCCCGCGACCAGACAGGCTGACCAGGATCGTCTTGTCACGACCTAAGGTCGGAGCAAGCCGGATCGTGTGCGCCAGCGCGTGCGACGTCTCGAGAGCCGCGATGATCCCCTCCGTGCGCGCCAACTTCTCGAGCGCATCGAGGGCCTGATCGTCGGTCGCGGTGACGTATGTCGCCAGGCCGTTCTCCCGAAGATACGAGTGCTCAGGCCCAACCCCCGGATAATCCAAGCCCGCAGAGATCGAATGGGCCTCTTGAACCTGCCCCAACTCGTCTTGCAAGAGGAAGGATCGCGCACCGTGCAGCACGCCCGGCTTGCCAGCGGTGAGCGTCGCCGCGTGGTGGCCCGAGTCGATCCCAAGTCCGGCCGCCTCGACGCCGACGGCCCGGATGCCCGGATCACCGAGGAACGGGTGGAACAGACCGATCGCGTTGGAGCCACCCCCAACGCAGGCGATCAACACATCGGGTAGACGCCCGGTCGTCGCGAGAATCTGGCGCCGCGCTTCTTGTCCGATGACGGATTGCAGATCCCGCACCAGCATCGGATAGGGATGCGGTCCCGCCGCCGATCCAATCATGTAGAACGTGTCCGCTACGTTCGTGATCCAGTCGCGAAGAGCTTCGTTCATCGCATCCTTCAGGGTGCGACTGCCGCTGTGCACCTCTCGGACCGATGCGCCGAGCAGCTTCATGCGGAAGACGTTCAGCGCCTGACGCTTCACGTCCTCGGCGCCCATAAAGACCTCACATGGTAGCCCAAAGTAGGCGGACGCCGTCGCCGCCGCGACGCCGTGCTGTCCCGCGCCCGTCTCCGCGATGATTCTCGTCTTGCCCATCCGCTTGGCGAGCAGCACCTGACCCATCGTATTGTTGATCTTGTGCGCACCGGTGTGGCACAGGTCCTCGCGCTTCAGGTAGATTTGTGCGCCACCGAGGTCGTCGGAAAGGCGACGCGCGTGAGTCAACGGCGTCGGACGGCCCACGTACTCCGAGAGGAGCTGCTTCAGCTCCCTCTTGAACTCGGGATCGCGTCGAATCTTTGCGTAGGCCTCCTCGAGCTCGAAGAGGGCAGGCATCAGCGTCTCGCTGACCCATCGCCCGCCGAACTCTCCGAAGTGCCCCGCGCGGTCAGGCAGCTTTGGCATTCTGAATCAGCTCCCGCATTTTCGTGACATCCTTGAATCCCGCCGACGACTCGACCCCGCTGGCCACGTCGACCGCGAACGGCCGTAGGGTTCGAACCGCCTCAGCGACGTTCCCCGGTTCGAGACCGCCGGCCACGATGAGCCGTCCGACCGGCACTCCGCTGGCCCAGCTCCAGTCGAAGGTTTCTCCTCCTCCGCCGTAACCACCACCCGCCTGCCCTTCACACAGCACGTAATCCGGATCCTCACCTGCGAGAACCTGGTCCACGTCGGCCGGCCCTTTCAGGCGAACGGCGCGGATCACCGGGCATGGCCAGTTACGGATCATCTCCGGCGGCTCGTCGCCATGCAGCTGGATCGCAGTGAGCCCCACGGCAGCACGCAGCTCCTCGATCTCCTGGCGTGTCGCGTTCACGAAGACCCCGACGCGCCAGACGGGGTCCGGTATCGCGCGGGCGAGCTCTCGCGCCACCCGGCTGCCCACGTAGCGAGCGCTGTTGCGGTAAAAGTTCAGGCCGACCATGTCCGCCCCCAGGCGGACCGCGGCTTCGGCGTCCTGAGGTCGCGTCACGCCGCAGATCTTGACGCGCACACTCACGTGCGCGCCCCACCGATCATCTCCGTCAGTGCTGCACCGGGGTCCTCTGCCTTCATGAACGCTTCTCCGACCAGAAACGCCTGGATCCCCGATTCCTGCAGCCGCACGAGGTCCGCACCATCGCGGAGACCGCTCTCCCCGACCAGGATGCGCCCTGCCGGCACGCTCTTCGACAACCGCTCGCACGTCGCCAGGTCCGTCTCAAACGTTCGCAAGTCGCGGTTGTTCACACCGAGAATCGCGCCTTCACACCGTAGCGCGCCTTCGAGCTCGTGGTCGTCATGCACCTCGACGAGCACGTCGAGTCCGATCTCACGAGCAACCGTGTGCAGCGCCAGAAGAACGTCGGGCGGATGCACCGCCGCGATCAGAAGAACCGCGTCCGCCCCAGCCGCCCGTGCCTCGTGTAGCTGATACGGGTCGATCACGAACTCCTTGCGAAGAAGTGGGATCTCGACGACGCCGCGCACCGCCCGCAGATCGTCGAGCGTTCCCCCGAAGAACTCCTGGTTCGTGAGCACCGAAATCGCCGCGGCCCCGGCCGCCTCGTAGCTCTCGGCGATCGCAGCCGCGTCGTAGGGGTCGCGAAGCACCCCCTTTGACGGTGACCGGCGCTTGCATTCGCAGATCACGGCGGGACGCTTCGTCGAGAGCGCATCGGAGAAGCTCCGTCGCGGCAACGCGTACGTGGGCAACTCGCGCAGTTCGCCGATCGACACTCGTGCCCGATTCGCATCCACCACCCCACGTTCGTGGGCGACGATCTTCACGAGGATGTCGGGAACGTCTGGACGGCGCTGGGCCATGGTCAATCTGTAGCAGTTCCCTGTGCGCCGTGCGGCGCGCGCGTGAAGGCAACGAGGCTCTCGAGAACTCCCCGAGCGGCGCCTCGCGCGATCGAGTCCCGCGCGAGCGCGGCCCCATCCGCGAACGTCTTCGCGACACCTCCAGCATAGAGGGTCAATCCCGCGTTCGCCACGACGATGTCTGCACGAGGTCCCGGCTGCCCATCGAGAACCTCACGGATCACTCCGACCGACTCTTCCAGAGTATCGACGCGCGCCGCCCCGCGTGCCGCCTCGGGGAGATCGAATACGCTGGCGTCGATCACGAACTCAGCCAGAGTGCCCTCCCGAACTTCGATGACATCCACCGGCGTCGCGAGCGACACCTCGTCGAGCCCATCACGGCCATGGATCACCAGCGCATGATCACACCCCAATTCGGCGAGCGCCCCCGCGACGAGACGCAGCGCCTCGGGCGCCGCCACCCCGATGACCTGCCGACGAACGCCGGCAGGGTTCGTCAACGGGCCGAGGAGGTTGAACACGGTGCGAATTCCGAGTTCGCTCCGAATGGGCGCCACATGCCGCATCGCCGGATGGAGCCGTCGAGCGAAGAGAAACGCCATCCCGACTTCGTCGAGACAGCGACCCATGACTTCGGCCGATACGTCGATGTCGACACCGAGGGCCTCGAGCGCATCCGCCCCACCGAACTTTCCGGAGGCCGCCCGATTGCCGTGCTTCGCCATCGCCGCACCGGCACCCGCGGCGACGATCGCCGCAGCAGTGGAAATGCTGAAGGTGCTCCCTCCATCGCCTCCGGTACCGCAGTTGTCGACCAGCGGTGTCCGCGACGACGAGACTGGATCGGCGTGTGCGCGCATCGTACGCGCCGCACCAACGATCTGCCCCACGGTTGCGCCGCGCGCCCGCATGGCCCCGAGGAAGGCACCCATGAGTGCCGGCGAGGCCTCGCCACGCATGATCACATCAACGGCGACCGCTGTTCCGTCGGCATCCAGCTCCTCGTGATCCACGAGACGCGCGAGCGCGTCTCGCAAGACATCGCTCATGTTCCGCTCCCCGGCACGCGATCGAGGAAGTTCTGCAGGAGCGCCTTCCCTTCTACGGTCAGAATCGACTCGGGATGGAACTGCACGCCCTCGAGCGGCCACTCTCGATGTCGGACGCCCATGATCTCCTCGTCGCCCTCATCCTGCGTCCACGCGGTGACCTCGAGCGAGTCCGGCAACGTCGCACGGTCGATGACGAGAGAATGATACCGCGTTGCCTCAAACGGCCTCGAGAGCCCCTCGAACACGCCGGCACCTTCGTGGTGAATCTGCGAGACCTTGCCGTGCATGATTCGCGACGCGCGGACAATATCGCCGCCCAATGCAGCACCGATCGACTGGTGCCCAAGACAGACTCCGAGCATTGGGGTTCGCGGTGCGAACTTCTCAACGACGGCAACCGAGATCCCGGCCTTCGCTGGCGTGCAAGGCCCCGGGGACAAGACGATACCCGCGGGTACCTTCTGCTCGATGGCCTCGAGGGTGATCGCGTCGTTGCGATGCACCTCGACCTCGGCGCCCAGCTCTCGCAAGTACTGAACGAGGTTGTAGGTGAACGAGTCGTAATTGTCGATCATGAGGATCATTCGGGCGGCACCTCATCGTCGAGTTCCGCGAACTCCTCCGCCATGGCGGCCGCCGTAAGCACCGCCTGCGCCTTGCGCTCGCACTCCTCGTGCTCACTCTGCGGATCGGAGTCAGCGACGATACCCGCTCCCGCCTGCACATGGACCCGGCCATCCTTCACCAGAGCCGTGCGGATGGTGATCGCCATGTCCATCGAGCCCGAGAACCCGAAGTAGCCGAGCGCACCGCCGTAGATGCCACGCCGGGTCGGCTCGAGCTCGTCGATAATCTCCATCGCTCTCACTTTCGGCGCACCCGACAGGGTACCTGCGGGGAACGCTGCCCGAAAAGCGTCGATCGCGTCGAAACCCGGCGCGACGCGCCCCTCGACGTTCGAGACGATGTGCATGACATGTGAATAGCGCTCGATGAGGAACTTCTCGGTGACCTTGACCGTGCCCGGCAACGCGACGCGCCCGACGTCATTGCGGCCAAGATCGAGCAGCATGACGTGCTCCGCCCGCTCCTTCGGATCTGCGAGCAACGATTGGGCGAGCCGGTCGTCCTCGTCTGGGGATGCCGCACGCGGGCGAGTGCCGGCAATCGGCCGCACCATCATCCGGTCGCCTTCGAGCCGGACGAGCACCTCAGGCGAGGCGCTCACGATCGCAGTTTCGTCACCGAGTTCGAGATGCGTGAGATAGGGCGACGGATTGATCGCCCGCAGGCAGCGGTACACGTCAAATGGAGTCGCGGTCGTGTCGTGCGAGAAACGCTGGGCCAGCACGACCTGGATGATGTCACCCGCACGAATGTACTCCTTCGCCTGCGCGACGAGGCGTTTGTAGCTCTCGGGCGAAAGGGTCGACTCGGCCTTGCGAGGCTCGGCCGACCGAAACCGGACCGGCATCGCCGGTGTGGCCCCGTCCAGGCGCGTAGCCAATTCCTCGACACGCCCCACCGCGTCGCGGAAGCCCTTGTCGCGGGCAGCAGGATCCCGCACGTCGGCGTGGGAAACCAACAGAACTTTCTGCTCGCGATTGTCGAACACGGCGACCGTGTCGACGAGCAGGAATACCATATCGGGTAGCCCGAGATCGTCTGGAGGCGGCGGGGGGAGCTTCTCGATCCAACGAACCGCATCGTACGCAACGTAACCGACCAGGCCTCCGGTCAGACGCGGAAGACCAGGCACCGCTGGTACGCGGTACTGCGCCAAAAGCTCGCGCAAGAACAGTAGCGGATCGACGTCGTCGTGGTTGGCGACACGACCGTCCCTCCACTTGATCTGCACGTTGCGCCCGCGCGCCTCGACCACCGCCGCCGGATCGGTCGCCACGTAGCTGAAGCGGCCCCACCGCTCGCCACCCTCCGCGCTCTCCAGCAGGAAGCCATGTCCGCCGCGATGCAGCTTGCGGAACGCGGTAACCGGGGTATCGCGATCCGCCAGCAACTCGCCCCATACCGGGACATGTGTGGCATCTTCGGCCAGGCGGCCGAACTGCGCCCTCGTCGGGAGGATCTTCACGATCTACTCCTCGACCAGAAACGCGCGCGTGTAACGCTCCGTGTTCTTGAGACGAACGACCATCGAGGTCGCGTCTTGCATCGTTGGGAACCTGCCGACGCGCACCCGGTACCACACCTCGCCTCGGAGCTGAACGTCGACTGCGTATGCGTTGTAGCCGCGCCGCCGAAGGTCCTGAACGATCTTTCGAGCGGTGTAAGCATCCTTCGTCGCGTTGACCTGAACGCTCCACTTCCCGCGCGCGTCCCCGATGAGCCCGGAACCCCGCGCCTTCCGCGGGCTGGCGGTCGGGATGGAGACGACCCGCACCGGATCGGGCGATGGCGTCGACCGAGGGACAACGGCCTCGGCGGTGGGCATCGGCGGCGCGGCGGAGGGCACAGGGGACGGACGCACCGGGATCGCGGTCGGCGACGGTGCGTTGCGAACGGCCAGCTGAAAACCACCCGTGGGTCTTGGATTTGGCGCGGTCGGGGCCTTCCGCCCGGCGACCCGGGGCGTCTTCGGCCGGATCGGGGCAGCGGCCTGCCCGGCGACCGGATCGATCGGCAAGCGGACCACCCGCTCCTCGCGAGCGAGCCGACTCTCCTGCAAGCCCTTCCCGACGAACACGCCGAGGAAGAACACAACGACGGAACCGCCAGCGAAGACCAGAATCAACCCGAACACTTCCAACCAACCGAACTCGAACCGACGCGATCCGCTTGCCATGGCTCTACATCCGATCCGGGGCGCTTACCCCTAGAAGGTCCAAGCCTGCCGCGAGCACCTTCCGAACGACGACGAGCATCGCCAGTCTCGCACGAATGCGACCGGGGGCTTCGTCTCCGAGGATTCGGTGCCGGTTGTAGTACCGATGGAGTCCTGCAGCGAGATCCTGGAGATAGAAGACGACGCGGTGCGGCTCGAGCTCGCGGGCCGCCAGATCGACGATCTCAGCATAGGCCGCGGCCTGCCCGATCAACTCGAAGTCGTCGGCGTCGTCGAGCGGAGCGAGCACCTCGACCGCAACGGCGCCGTCGGGCAGTTCGACGCCCTGTCGGCCCGCCTCCGCCAAGAGGTTCGCAATGCGAGCATGCGCGTATTGCACATAATAGACCGGATTGTCGGTCGACTGTTTCGTCGCCAACTCCAGATCGAAATCGAGATGACTGTCGGACTTCCGAGACAAGAAGAAAAAGCGTACGGCATCCACGCCGACCTCGTCGAGAAGGTCGTCGAGGGTGACGAACTCCGCCCGGCGCGTCGACATTTTCACCTGCTCGCCGTTCCGCGTGAGCGTGACGAACTGATAGATGACGGGCCGGACACGGTCCGCCGCCAGCCCCAGCGCCGCAAGGCCTGCTCGGACCTCCTTGTTCTCTTCGATGTGATCGGCCCCGAGGATGTCGACGATCTCGTCGAAGCCGCGGGAGAGCTTGTTCTCGTGGTACGCAATGTCGGGCAGGCGATAGGCGGGCTCGCCGCTGCTCTTCACGAGAACCCGGTCCTTGTCGAGACCGACCGCTTCGCCGCGCAGCCAGACCGCTCCTTCACGACGATCGACGAACCCCTTCTCATCGAGTGCGGCGAGCACCTTCTCGATGGCTCCCGTCGAATACAGAACATCCTCGTTGAAGTAGAGATCGAACCTGATCGCGAGCCGATCCTGCGTGCGGCGAATCTCTTCGAAGATCGCCTGCTCCGCAGCAGCACGGAAGGCCGTGCCCTCGTGATCCGCCAAACCGTCCGCATGCTCCTCGACCAAGGAGTGGGCGATCTCGCGGATGTAATCCCCCTGGTAGCCGTCTTCCGGAAACTCCGTCGGCCGGCCGACTTCCTCGAGATAACGAGAGCGAACCGACTCCCCGAGCACCTTCATTTGCCTGCCGGCATTGTTGAAGTAGTACTCGCGATGCACCTCGTGTCCGGTCCCCGAGAGCAGGCGCGCGATCGTGTCGCCCAACACCGCATTGCGTCCGTGGCCGACCGTGAGCGGCCCGGTCGGATTGGCGGAAACGAACTCTACCTGCACTCGGCGCCCGGCACCGAAGTCGGGCACTCGGAGACCATCGGCAGCCGAAAGCTCGGCGAGCTCGGTCTGCCAGAACCTCGGAGTCAGCCGGAAGTTGAGAAAACCGGGCCCCGCAACGTCCGCGGACTCGACCCAACCCTCGGGGTCGTCCAGGTGAACGACCAGCGCTTCTGCGATCGCTCGGGGAGCCTTCCGCTCCGCCTTTGCCATCGTGAGCGCAACGTTGCTCGCAAGATCACCGTGCGAGCGGTCCTTCGGAACCTCGAGGGTCCCGGCCGCGGTGCTGTCGGACAGCAGAGCGCCGGCCTCACGTGCGGCCGCCAGGCTACGCTCGAGGACGACCTCGATGCGACTCTTCATCCGTCCGACACCGCCACGCCCTGTCGCTACCCGGTTCTCGGCGGACTTTCAATTCCGCCGTCACCACGAGTGTGCGAGCGGACCTACTGTGCTTCGGCGGCCGCGGCTGGCTTCTTGGTACGGCGGCGCTTGCGCTTCTTGTCGGACTCAACGGCTTCGGACGTCCCCGTGAGTTCGATCATCGAAAGCTTCGCCGCATCACCAACCCGAGTCCCGAGTTTGACCACGCGCGTGTAGCCCCCGGGGCGCTCCGCGAAGCGCGGTGCCACGTCCGCGAAGAGACGGCTCACGACCTTGGGATCGCGCAGGAAGGCAATCGCACGACGACGAGCCGCAAGGGTCCCTTCCTTGCCGAGGGTGACCATTCGATCCGCGTACCGCCTGATCTCCTTGGCCTTCTCGTCTGTCGTTTCGATCCGATCGCGCGCCAGCAACTCACGAACGAGATTGCGGTACAGCGCCAACCGGTGGGAGGCCGAACGACCGAGTTTTCTTCCTGCCTTCTGGTGTCGCATGTTTAGGACCGTCTCCGCGGCGGAGTAGACGCCGCAGACCTCTCCCGCCGATCAGGCGGTTTGCTTCTCTCGAAGAAGTCGACGTCGCTCGAGCTCTTCGCGCGGGGGGAAGTTCTCGAGCCGCATGCCGAGCGAGAGTCCCATCTCGGCGAGCAGCTCCTTGATCTCGTTCAGAGATTTGCGGCCGAAATTCTTCGTCTTGAGCATCTCGGCTTCGGTCTTCTGTACCAACTCGCCGATGTAGCGCAGGTCGGCATTCTGGAGACAGTTGGCGGAACGGACCGAAAGCTCGAGCTCGTCGACACTGCGGAACAGGTTCTCGTTGAGTTCGACCGCCTGCTGGTCTTCCGCGACCGGGACGGCTTCGGCCGGCTCCTCGAAATTGATGAAGACATTGACCTGGTCCTGCAGGATTCGGGCGGCGTACGCCAGCGCGTCCTCCGGACGAATACTGCCGTCGGTCCAGATCTCCATCACCAAGCGATCGTAATCGGTCCGCTGACCGACACGCGCGTTGGTGACATTGAAGTTCACCTTGCGGATCGGCGAGAAGATCGAGTCGATCGCGACCGTTCCGACCGGCGCGGTCTCGTCCTTGTTGCGGTCGGCCGAAACGTAGCCGCGGCCCATCCGGACCGTCAGCTCGAGACGAAGCTCGGAATCTTTTCCGACCGTGGCGATGTGGGTCTCGGGACTCAAGACCTCGAGCTCCGGGCCACCCTGGATGTCCGCCGCGGTGATCGTCTTCTCGCCGTTCACCTCAATGGTGGCACGAGCGTCTTCCGAGCCCTCGTGCAGACGGAGGCGCACCTCCTTGAGGTTCAGAACGATGTCGGTGACGTCTTCGGTGACGCCGCTGATGGTCGAGAACTCGTGCAGGGTGTTCTCGAACCGCACGGCGGTGATCGCCGCGCCTCGCAGCGAAGAAAGAAGGATCCGACGAAGCGAATTGCCAATCGTCGTGCCGAAGCCTCGCTCGAGAGGCTCGCACTCCAGCTTCGCGTAGGTGGGGGTAAGGGACTTTTCGTCGATCTCAAGCCGCTGCGGCTTGGTGAGATCCCGCCAATTCAATTGAAAACCGTTCACGCTCAACTCCCCCCGATCATCGCTTTCGTCGCGCTGTACGTCATTTACTTCGAGTACAGCTCGACGATGAGCGTTTCGTTGATCGGCATGGTCAGGTCCGCACGCTCCGGAAACGCCTTAACCTTGCCCGTGAAGGCCTCACGATCCATCTCCAACCAATCCGGGACACCCCGGCGCTGGGACAGCTCCAGAGACTCCACGATTCGGACGACCTTGCGGCTCTTCTCTCGCACCTCGACCCTATCCCCCTGCTTCACCAGGAAAGACGGGATGGTAACCTTGCGCCCGTTCACCGCGAAGTGGCCATGGCGCACCAACTGCCGCGCCTCAGAGCGCGAGTTGGCGAATCCCATCCGGTAGACCGCGTTGTCGAGACGGCGCTCGAGAAGCACGAGCAACGACTCGCCGGTGACGCCCCTGCCGCGCTCCGCCATCTGGAAGTAGCGACGGAACTGGCGCTCGAGGACACCGTAGATGCGCTTTACCTTCTGTTTCTCGCGAAGCTGGATGCTGTACTCGGAGAACTTGTGACGCCCCTGGCCGTGCTGGCCCGGAGGGTAGTTCCGCCGTTCGATGGCACACTTGTCAGTGAAGCAGCGCTCCCCTTTGAGGAAGAGCTTCATGCCCTCACGCCGGCACATCCGGCAAACCGATGCGGTGTTTCTGGCCACCTCAGACTCTCCTTCGCTTGGGAGGGCGACACCCGTTGTGCGGGATGGGCGTGACATCGCGAATCATCGAGACCGCGAAACCAGCCTGTTGCAGGGATCGGAGCGCTGGCTCACGACCGCCTCCCGGGCCCTTCACGAAAACCTGCACGCTACGCATCCCCATGTCGGCAGCCTTCTTCGCAGCAGTCTCGGCCGCGAGCTGTGCCGCGAACGGAGTTCCTTTGCGTGAACCCTTGAAGCCGACAGAGCCCGCGCTCGACCACGAAACCACGGCACCGGTGGTGTCCGAGATGCTGATGATCGTATTGTTGAAGGTCGAGTGGATGTGAACGATCCCCTCGGAAACGACTCGCTTGCCCTTCTTGCGCTTGGGCGCGCCCGGTGCCGGGGCGTCGGCGGAGGCCGCCGCTTCCGACGCAGGCGCAGCCGGAGCATCGGCAGCGGGTGTAGGCACAGCGGGGGCCGGCTCGGCGCCCTCTTCTGGGGCAGCCGCGGTTGGCTCGGTATCTTCCGGATTGGACATGAAGGTCTACTCCCTCGCTTACTTCGGCGCCTGCTTCTTGCCGGCAATTGCACGCCGCGGCCCTTTTCGGGTGCGCGCGTTCGTGTGCGTCCGCTGCCCGCGAGCGGGCAGGTTCCGACGATGCCGGAGACCCCGATAGCAGCCGAGGTCGACGTAACGCTTGATGTTCAGAGTTATCTCGCGGCGAAGGTCACCCTCGACCTTGTGGTCCTGGTCGATGACGCGGCGAATCCGCTGGATCTCGTCGTCGCTGAGCACATCCGTCTTGGTCGCACGATCAACCTCAGCCTCTACTAAGATCTCGGTCGCAAGACTGCGCCCGATCCCGAAGATATAGGTGAGCCCGATCTCGATACGCTTGTTTCGCGGTAGGTCGACGCCTGCAATTCGTGCCATGGATCCCTCGAGTCCCTAACTGAGCTGACGCTCAGCCTTGCCGTTGCTTGTGTCGCGGGTTGACGCAGATCACCCGCACGACGCCACTGCGGCGGATAACCTTGCATTTGGAGCAGATTCTTTTAACAGACGGCCGGACTTTCACTTTTCGAACTCCTGCGGTGTATGGCCCCGTCGGGGCCAGGACCTAGACCCGAGTGAGAACCTCGGGGCCGTTTGATGTCACGGCAACCGAATGCTCGAAGTGGGCAGAGAGCCGACCATCCCGGGTGACGGCAGTCCAGCCATCGTCCAAAACATCGACCTCGTACGTCCCCTCGCACACCATCGGTTCGATGGCGAGGACCATTCCTTCCTTCAATCGCGGGTTTTGGCCGCGACCTACGTAATTCGGGACCTGTGGCTCTTCGTGCAGACGCTGGCCGATTCCGTGGCCGACGAAGTCGCGGACGACCCCGTAGCCGTGTGCCTCGGCGTGGGTCTGGATGGCCTCGGACACGTCGCGGACCCGGTTTCCCACCTGCAGACGCTCGATCCCCTTGTCCAGAGATTCACGCGTCACGCGAATCAGGTCTTCGGCATCGTCGCTCGTCTTGCCCACCGACATCGTGACGGCGCTGTCTCCGTAGTAGCCGTCGCGGACGACGCCGAAGTCGAGCCCGACGATGTCGCCATCCGACAGGATGCGCGTGGTGGACGGCATGCCGTGCACGACTTCCTCGTTGATCGAGACACAAAGCGTCGCGGGATAGACGTTGCCACCGACCTGGTAGCCCTTGAACGCGGGGATCGCGCCACTCTCGCGCGTCCACTCCTCGGCATAGCGATCAAGCTCGGCGGTGGAGATTCCGGGGCGCACGACCTCGGTGAGCCGCACGAGGATCTCGCCGACCGTGCGGCAAGCTGCGCGGATCAGGTCGAGCTCCTTCCCGCTCCTACGCTGGATCACGAACCGACCTCCAGCCCACTCACGAGGCGCTGAAACACGTCCTTGGCCGTGCCATCGCCATCGACCTCCACGAGCGCGTCGCGTTCGCGGTAGAAGCCGAGCAGCGGCTCGGTCTCGCGCTGGTAAACTTCGAGCCGGGCCTGGATGACGTCCTTCTTGTCATCCTCGCGCTGGTACAGCTCGGAGCCACACGAGTCACAGACATCCTCTACCTTAGGGGGGTTGAGCGTGCGGTGGTACATCGCCTTGCAGCTGCGGCAGGTCCGACGCTGACCAAGACGCTTCACGACTTCATCCAGAGGGACGTTCAGGCTCACGGCCAGGAGAGCAGGAAGTTGGCCCTGGAGCTTCTCCAAGCCACTCGCCTGGGGCAACGAACGAGGGAAGCCATCGAGGATGAACCCGTCGATACAATCCGGGCCCCCGAGTCGATCCCGTACGATGCCGACCATGACATCGTCGGGAACTAGCTGTCCCTTATCCATCAATCCCTTAGCCTTGATTCCAAGTTCCGAGCCGCCCTGCACCTCATCGCGAAGAATGTCTCCGGTCGAGATATGCGGAATGCTGAGCTGCTTGCTCAACATCCCGGCCTGGGTACCCTTTCCGGCCCCAGGAGGTCCCAACAGGACGAGGTGCGATCGGTTCGATCCCATTCGTGACTGGCGGATCCTATCCGCGCCGGCCGCGCACGCGGCCTTTCTTCATGAAGCCTTCGTAGTTGCGCGTCAGGAGATGTGTCTCCATCTGCGCGACGGTATCCAGAGCGACGCCCACAACGATCAAGAGCGCCGTTCCGCCGAAGAAAAACGGTACGTTGAATTGCTGAATCAGAACCGTGGGCAGAACGCAGACCGCCGAGACATAGATAGCTCCGCCCAGCGTGAGCCGGGTCAGAATACGGTCAATGAACTCAGCGGTACGCTTCCCGGGACGAATCCCCGGAATGTACCCACCAAACTTCTTCATGTTGTCCGCGACCTCGACCGGGTCGAAGGTCACAGCCGTGTAGAAGTAACAGAATAAGATGATCAGCACCACGTATACAACATTGTAGAGAAGGTTGCCCGGAGACAGGAGCTCGGCCGCCCGATCCGCAATGGGGTGCTGCAGGAAGCTCGCGATCGTTCCTGGAAAGATCAGGATCGACGAAGCGAAAATCGGCGGAATGACGCCCGCTGTGTTGATCTTGAGGGGCAGATGCGAGCTCTGGCCGCCATACATCCGGCGTCCCACCACCCGCTTGGCGTACTGCACCGGAATCCGCCGATGGCCACGCTCGACGAAGATGATGCAGCCGACGACTACGACCATCACGAGGCCGATGAACAGCACTGTGAAGAGGGAAAGCTCGCCCTCGTTCATGAACTGGAACGTCGTCGTGACGGCCGACGGAATCGCCGCGACGATTCCCGCGAAGATGATGAGCGAAATGCCGTTCCCGATGCCTCGCTCGGTGACCTGCTCGCCCAGCCACATGATGAACGCCGTGCCGGCCGTCAGGGTCAGCATCGACATCAGGCGGAACGACCACCCCGGCTCGAACACGACGCTCCCGCCGCCCGGAGCCTGGATCTGCTCGAGCCCTATGCTGATGAACAGGCTCTGGATCAGCGCCAGCACCACGGTGCCGTAGCGGGTGTACTGCGTAATTTTTCGCCGTCCAGCCTCGCCCTCCTTCTTCAAGTTTTCCAGGGTCGGAATGACGACCGTCAAGAGCTGAAGAATGATGGACGCGCTGATGTAGGGCATGATGCCCAAGGCAAAGATCGAGAATCGTTCGAGCGCACCGCCCGAGAACAGGTTCACGAGTCCGAAGACGTCGCTGGCCGCTTCCGCGAAGAAAGCCTGCATGGCCTGGCCGTCGATGCCCGGCGTCGGAATCGCGACGCCGACCCGATACACGGCAATCATACCCGCGCAGAAGAGAAGCCGCTTTTTCAGCTCCTCGACACGCAGGGTATTGGAGAAGCCCGCGGTCACCCGATCACCTCGGCCGTCCCACCCTGGGCCTCGATGGCCTCACGAGCAGTCTGACTGAAGGCGTGGGCCTTCACTGTGAGCTTTTTGTCGAGCTTGCCCTGCC
This sequence comes from Deltaproteobacteria bacterium, assembly GCA_029262355.1. Lineage (GTDB taxonomy): Bacteria > Desulfobacterota > Binatia > UBA12015 > UBA12015 > VGTG01. The sequence goes on along the minus strand of JAJCZO010000352.1, from coordinate 10,134 downwards.
CGAGAATCTTGATCTGCATCGAGCCCTTGCGCGCAAGCTTCGCGCCGAGAAGTGCGGCCGGATCGACCACCGAGTCGGCATCGAACTTCGCGAGCGCCGCCAGGTTCACGACCTGGAGCTCCTTGCGGAACGGGTTGTGAAAACCACGCTTCGGCAGTCGCCGCTGCAGCGGCATCTGGCCGCCCTCGTAACCGGGAGTGCGGCCGGACCCCGACCTCGAGTTCCGCCCCTTGTGCCCGCGACCCGCGGTCTTGCCAGTTCCGGAACCCGGGCCACGACCGACGCGCTTGCGTGCCTTGCGGGATCCGGCTGCGGGATGAAGATTCGAAAGGTCCATGTCAGACCTCCTCCACGGCGATCAGGTGAGCAACCGTGCGGATGCGTCCACGCGACTGCGGGGTGTCTTCGACGAGCGACTGCGAGCCTCGGCCCCTCAGCCCGAGACACTTCAGTGTCGCGCGCTGACCGTGGGTACCGCCGATGGCGCTCCCCCGGAGGGTGACGCGGTACTTCTTGTCGCTCGAACCCTCGCCCGCGCTCATGCGACGGACGAGACCCTCGGTGACTTCGTTCTTCTTGCGTGCCTTGGGAGATGCCATGGGATTGGTTCGCTCGCGTCAGCCGACGTCCAGGTCGGCGACTTCCTTGCCGCGGGCCTTCGCAACGGAATCCGCCGACCGGAGTTCGGTCAGCGCCGTGATGGTGGCACGCACCATGTTGTGGGGGTTGTTGGATCCGAGGCATTTGGTGAGGACATCCTGTACGCCGGCCGCTTCCACGACCGCACGGACGCCACCACCGGCGATGACGCCTGTACCGGGAGCCGCCGGACGCATCATCACGCGCCCCGCGCCAAATCGGCCGACGATCTCGAACGGGATCGTGCCGTGGCTGAGCGGGACCTTCACCAACGACTTCTTGGCCTTGTCGATGCCCTTGCGAATGGCCTCGGGGACTTCCTTCGCCTTCCCGAGGCCGAAGCCCACGTGTCCCTCTCCATCGCCGACGACGACGAGAGCTCCAAACCGGAAGCGACGGCCGCCCTTGACGACCTTCGCGACGCGGTTGATGTGGACGACCTTCTCTTTGAGCTCGAGCGGGCCTGGATCGATTCGATCAACGGTAGAACCGTACACGTGCTGGACTCCTTGCGTCCGGGTTCGGCGAAAGCCGAACTCAGAACTTCAGACCCGCTTCCCTCGCCGCATCGGCAAGGCACTGGACCCGTCCGTGGTAGAGGAAGCCATTGCGGTCGAATACCACCGACGAAATGCCGGCGTCGCCCGCTCGCTTGGCGATCAGCTCGCCCACTTTGGCGGCCGCGTCTTTGTTTCCGGTCTTGCCACTCAGCGCGGTGCGTACATCGGTCGACACCGTCGACGCCGAAGCAATCGTCTTGCCGGACTCGTCCGAGATGAGCTGTGCGTAGATGTGCCGTGCGCTGCGGAATACGGACAGACGCGGCTTCGCGTCCGTTCCTCGCAGAGTCTTGCGCACCCGCTTGCGACGGAGAATGCGCCGGGGCAGTCGATTATTGGTCAGCATCGTACCAAAGCTCCCTCTCGCACCTAGGCCGCACCGGCGGCCTTGCCGGACTTCCGTCGAATCGTCTCTTCCGCGTACTTGATCCCCTTGCCCTTGTACGGCTCGGGGGGCCGAAGCTGACGGATCTGAGCAGCCGCCTGGCCGAGCACCTGGCGATCCGGGCCCTCGAGCGTAACGACGACCTGACGATCGATCTTCGCCGTCACGTCCTCTGGCAGCTGATAGAGAATAGGGTGCGAGTACCCGAGGCTGAAGTGGATCACCTTCCCCTTGAGGTCGGCGCGGTAGCCAACGCCGCTGATCTCGAGGGTACGGCTGAACCCGGCGCTCACGCCCATGACGGCGTTCTGGAGGAGCTTACGCGTAAGGCCGTGCAGCGAGCGCTCCTGGCGGTCGTCACCAACGCGATCGACGACGAGCGTGCCATCGCGCTGCTCCACGGTAACCTTCTCCGGCACCGGCACGGTCGAAGCGCCCTTGGGCCCCTTCACCGCTACGGCCTCAGCCGAAACCTCGACCGAGACTCCGTCGGGGATCTTGACTGGTAGTCGTCCTACCCGAGACATCCGTGGATTCCTCTATTCCTGTTCAGAGAGCCCTACGCCTACCAGACGGCGCAGAGCACCTCGCCGCCCACGTTCTGCTTGCGAGCTTCGCGGTCGGGCATGACGCCCTTGTTTGTAGAAAGAATGCTGATACCCATGCCCCGGCGAACGCGCGGGGCCTCTTCGGCACCAACGTAGACCCGCAGGCTTGGGCGACTCACCCGCTGGAGATCCGTGATCACCGGCTTGCGAGCCGAGTCGTACCGCGGCGCGATGCGGAGAACCTTATCCACGCCCTCGCCTACGACGACGGACTCCTTCAGGTAACCCTCGGAAACCATCACCGATGCGATGGCCTCCTTGGTCCGCGACCAGGGAACGTCCAAACGCTCCTTGTGTGCACGACATCCGTTTCGGATCCGGGTGAGGAGATCTGCGATGGGATCGGTCAGCATCCTACCAACTCGCCTTCGTCACGCCGGGGATGAGCCCACGGCGAGCCAGATCGCGCAAGCAGATCCGGCAGAGCTTGAACTTACGATAAAACGCACGAGGACGGCCGCAGCTGAGGCATCGGTTGTACCGACGAACTTCGAACTTCGGTGGCCGCGCGGCCTTGATCCTTAAACTTGTCTTCGCCATTGCGGGTCGACCTCTAGCTTCGGAACGGCATTCCGAGGGAGCGCAGCAGCGCCTTACCCTCGTTGTCCGTGCGTGCTGTCGTCACGATCGAGATGGTCATCCCCTTGATCTTGTCGATCTTGTCGATGTCGATCTCGGGGAAGATGATCTGCTCGGTGATTCCGAGCGAGTAGTTGCCGCGGCCGTCGAACGAGCGATCGCTCACACCCTTGAAGTCGCGGACACGAGGGAGCGCGATCGACAGAAGTCGATCGAGGAACTCGTACATCCGCGTACCCCGCAGGGTTACCATCGCGCCAATCGGCAGGTCTTCGCGAAGCTTGAAGTTGGCGATTGCCTTGCGCGACTTCGTGATGACCGGCCGTTGGCCGGTAATCGTGGTCATCTCGCTCACGGCGGAGTCGAGAATCTTCGCGTTCTGGATCGCCTCTCCCAGACCCATGTTGATCACGACCTTCTGGAGCCGTGGGACCTGGAAGACGTTCTTCAGCTCAAGCTCCTTCTGGAGCTGTGGCGTCAGCGTCTCGTCGAATGTCTTTTTGAGTCGAGGTACCATCGTTGCAATTCCTGCCAATGCCTAACTGTCGACCAACTCGCCGCAGCGGTGGCACTGACGAGCGCGCTTGCCGTCCTCGAGCACTCGGACGTTGATGCGTGTCGGCTTGTTACAACGGCCGCACACGAGCGTGAGGTTCGAGAGATCGAGCAAAGCTTCCTTCTCGACGATGCCGCCTGGGCTCTGGGCGCCCTGTCCCTTGCGGTGACGCTTCACCATGTTGAGTCGCTCGACCGTCGCGCGGTTCTTCTCGGCCACCATCGTGAGGATCTTGCCGGTCTTTCCGCGCTCCTTCCCCGCTGTAACGAGGACGGTGTCACCCTTACGAAGCCGCGTCCGCACTCGGACCGGTCGATCTCCGCTTCCTGCTTTGTTGCTCGTTGCCACGCTCATCCCCGTCCTTGCCTCAGATCACTTCTGGGGCGAGAGAGACGATCTTCATGAACCGCTTGGCCCGAAGCTCGCGAGCAACCGGACCGAAGATGCGGGTTCCGACCGGCTCGTTGTGGCCGTCGATCAGAACTGCGGAGTTCGAATCGAAACGGATGTAGGAACCATCGGGCCGACCAATCTCTTTCGCGGTCCGCACGACGACCGCCTTCACGATCTCGCCCTTCTTTACCTTCGCGTTGGGCTGCGCTTCCTTCACGGAGCCGACGATGATGTCCCCGATCGACGCGTAGCGCCGACGGCTTCCACCGAGCACCTTGATGCAGAGAACCTTACGGGCCCCTGAATTGTCGGCGATGTCCAGTACGCTTTCGGTCTGAATCACTGTCCGTTTACTCCGCGACCTTGCGGGTCACTTCGACGACCGCCCAACGCTTGTCCTTCGAGAGAGGACGAGTCTCGATGATCCGAACCTCGTCGCCCACCTTGCAGGCATTGTTCTCGTCGTGCGCTTTGAAGCGGGTGCGTTGCTTTACGTACTTCTTGTATTTCGGGTGCTTCACGAGACGCTCGACCTGAACAACGACGGTCTTCTCCATCTTGTTCGAGGTCACCGTCCCGTTGCGGAATTTATTGAGTCCGGACATCGATCAGGCTCCAGCCGAGCGCTGCTGCTTGATCGTAAGCACCCGCGCGAGGTCCCGACGCACGAGGCGCGCCGTCATCTTGTTCTCGATCTGCCCGGTGGCGCCGCGAAGACGAAGGCGGAAGATCTCCTCACGGAGATCCTTCTCTTTCGTCTCGAGCTCATCAGGGCTGAGGTTACGGATCTCAGTCGGCCGCATGGTGTCCTCGCTCACAGACGGTCGTCGGAATGGCCAGCTTCATGGCGGCCAGGCGGAAGGCCTCGGCTGCGACGCTGGGCTCAACGCCCTCCATCTCAAAGAGAATGCGACCAGGCTTTACGACGGCCACCCATAGTTCGGGCGCCCCCTTGCCCTTACCCATTCGGGTTTCGGCCGGCTTCTTGGTCAACGGCTTGTCCGGGAAGACCCGAATCCAAACGCGTCCGCCACGCTTGATGTGGCGAGTCATCGCGATACGGGCAGCCTCGATCTGACGGGCCGTGAGCCAACCACGCCCAATCGCCTTCAGGCCGAAGTCGCCGTAAGCGAGCGAGGACCCGCGATACGCGGTGCCGCGCCGTCGGCCCTTCTGCTGTTTCCGGTGTTTTACTCGCTTAGGAGAAAGCATGACTCACTCGATCTCAGATCAGGTCAGACCAGCTTAGGCGCCGATGGCCTGCCGCTGCTCTTCTTCACGGGACAGAACGTCACCGCGCATGACCCACGCCTTGATTCCAATGACGCCGTAGGTCGTCTTTGCTTCGGCAAACCCATAGCTGATGTCTGCCCGAAGCGTGTGAAGCGGGACGCGCCCCTCGCGGTACCACTCTCGACGCGCGATCTCCGCGCCACCGAGTCGGCCAGAGCTCTGAACCCGGACGCCCTGGGCACCCATCCGCATCGCTCGAGCCACTGCTTCCTTCATGGCGCGACGAAACGCAACGCGGCGCTCGAGCTGCAAGGCGACGTTCTCAGCGACGAGCTGCGCGTCGATGTCCGGACGGCGCACCTCGATGATGTTGATGTAGGCCTCGCGCTTCATCAGCTTCGTCAGCTCGGACTTCAGTTTGTCGATCTCGGCGCCCTTCTTGCCGATCACGATCCCCGGGCGCGCGGTGTGGATGTTCACCTTCGCCTTGCCAGCCGCACGCTCGATTTCCACCTTGGCGACGCCCGCGTGGTACAGCCGCTTCTTCAGGAAGCGACGAACGCGGATATCCTCGTGGAGGAGCTCAGCGTAGTCCCGTGTGGCGAACCAGCGTGAGTCCCAGTTCTCGATGACTCCGACGCGGAAGCCCTTTGGATGTGTCTTGTGTCCCATTTTAGCTCTCGGAGGCCGTTTTCTCGTCGACGATCACCGTAACGTGACTCGAACGCTTCAGAATGCGGGTCGCGCGCCCGTGGGCACGTGGCAGCGAACGCCGCTGGGTCGGGCCCTCATCGACGAAGGCTCGCTTCACGTAGAGATCGTCGACATCGACGTTCTGTTGGTCCTCGGCGTTCGCCACCGCGGAGCGCAGTGTCTTGGCGATGATGCCGGCAGCCTTCTTGGGCGTAAAGTCGAGCACATTCAGTGCCTCGCCCACCGGCCGTCCGCGAATCAGGTCCGCCACAAGGCGAGCCTTCTGCGCGGAAATGCGAACGAACCGAGTCTTAGCGGTAGATTCCATGATCGCTTCCTAGCGACGAACCGACGACTTGGAGTCGCTCTTGCGATCTCCGCCGTGGCCGTGGAAGGTCCGCGTCGGCGCGAACTCGCCGAGCTTGTGACCGACCATGTTCTCCGTGACGAACATCGGGATGAACTTGCGGCCATTGTGAACGGCGATGGTGTGCCCGAGCATCTCTGGAATGACCGTAGAGCGGCGCGACCACGTACGGATCACGCGCTTCTCGGTCTCGTTGTTCATGGAGTCCACCTTCTTCATGAGGTGGTCGTCTACGAACGGGCCCTTTTTTACGGAACGCGGCATCGCTTGTCCCTACTTTTTCTTCCTGCGCTGCACGATGAACTTACCGGAAACCTTGTTCCGGCGAGTCTTGTAGCCCTTGGTCGGCGTGCCCCAGGGCGACTGAGGATGGTTGCCACCCTTGGAACGACCCTCACCACCACCGTGGGGGTGATCGACAGGGTTCATGGCGGTACCACGAACGGTCGGACGGACACCCATCCAGCGCTTGCGACCCGCCTTGCCGAGCTTGACGTTCTCATGCTCGATGTTGGCGATCTGACCGACGGTGGCTCGGCAACCCATCAAAACCTTGCGCTGCTCGCCGGACGGGAGCTTCACCTGCGCGTAAGCGCCTTCTTTTGCCATCAACTGAGCTGCGGTGCCGGCGCTGCGCACCATCTGGCCGCCCTTGCCGATCTTGAGCTCGATGTTGTGGATCATCGTGCCCAGCGGGATGTCGCGGATGTAGAGTGAATTCCCCGGCTTGATGTCGGCGCCCTCGCCGGCAACGACCGTGTCACCCGGCTTCAAGCCAACCGGCGCCAGGATGTACGCCTTCTCGCCGTCTACGTAATGCAGAAGGGCGAGACGCGCCGAACGATTCGGATCGTAATCCAGCGAAGCGACCTTGGCTGGGACGTTCTCCTTGGTGCGACGGAAGTCGACGACACGGAGACGACGCTTGTGGCCACCGCCGCGATGGCGAGTGGTGATGCGCCCGTTGTTATTGCGTCCACCCGACTTCGTGAGCGTGTCGAGCAGCTGCCGGGGCGGCTTTTCCTTGGAAAGCCCCTTCAAATCGTAGCCGGACATGAATCGCCGGCCAGGCGAAGTGGGCTTGTAGACTCCTTCCTTACGCATCAGGCACTCCAGCGGTGATCATCATGCCCCCTCGAAGAAGTCGATTCGCTGCCCCTTGGCGAGCGTGACATAGGCCTTTTTCCACGACGGCCGCTGACCGATGATCCGGCCCTGGCGACGACGTTTGCCCAACATGCGAACGGTGTGCACACGAACGACCTTGACCTTGAAGAAATCCTCGACAGCGGTCTTGATCTCGATCTTGTTGGCGTCCGGCGAAACTTTGAAGAGGACCTGATTGCCGATCTCTCCGACCAGGGTCCCCTTCTCGGTGACGAGCGGCGACAGAAGGACTTTGGAGTAATGCTTCATTTCTCCAGCCGCTCCTTCAGAGCCTCGACAGCCGACTTCGTCAGCAGAAGGTGCTTGTACCGCAGCACGTCGTAGACGTTTACACCGACTGTACGCAGGACCTTCACCTTGTGCAGGTTCCGGGCACCGCGCTCCAGAGATTCGTTGGCCTCACCATTCACGATCAGAACGTTGTCGGTGATTCCCAGAGCGGCGAGCATGGCCAAGACGCGCTTGGTCTTGCCCTCTTCGAGCTCGATGGAATCGACGATGGTGAGGTTTCCACTACGAAGGCGATCGGCGAGCACCGACTTGAGGGCGCCTCGACGTGCCTTGATCGGCATGGTGTAGCCGTAGTCTCGGGGCTGCGGACCGAACGCCGTCGCGCCGCCTTCCCAGATCGGCGACCGCGAGCTGCCTGCGCGCGCGTTGCCAGTGCCCTTCTGTCTCCAGGGCTTCGCGCCACCGCCCGACACGAAGTGACGAGTCTTCGTAGAATGCGTTCCCGCGCGACGCTTGGCCTGCTGCATCTGGACGACTTCGTAGACCAGGTGCTCGCGTTCCTTCTCCCCGAACAACGCGGGAAGCGTGAGGTCCCCCTGCTCCGAGCCATCGATGCCGCGCACCTTGGCTTGCAGATTAGCCGCTTCCATCGTCACACCACCTCGTGCACGGGCTGAATCTCGACGATTCCGCCTCGCGACCCGGCGATGGCTCCGCTGATGAGAAGCACGTTGTCGTCGGGCCGTACCTGAACGACGGACAGATTCCGTGTCTGAACCCGCTCGTTGCCCATCCGACCCGGCATCTTGCGGCCCTTGAACACACGACCTGGCCAGGAGCGGTTACCGATGGATCCGCCGTGCCGGAAGTACTCGTGCGTGCCGTGCCCCGCGGGAAAACCTGCGAAGTTGTAGCGCTTCATGACGCCGGCAAAGCCGCGCCCCTTGCTCGTGCCCGTGACATGCACACGGTCCCCAGCGGAGAACACCTGCGCGGCGGTCACGGTAGCTCCGACCTCCAGATCATCGCCCCCGCGAAACTCCCGCAGGACGTTGAACGTGCCTTTGGCGGCCTTTTCGGCGTGACCGATCGTCGCCTTGTTCTCGCGACTCGCCTTCGAGGGGTCGTACCCAAGCTGGATGGCGCTGTAGCCGTCGCGATCTGGAGTCTTCCTCTGCATTACCGTGCAGGGGCCCACTTCGACCACAGTGACGGCAATGGAACGTCCGTCCGGGTCGAGCACCTGCGTCATGCCGAGCTTGCGCCCGAGCATACCGATACGCGGGTTCGGACCTGAATCGGTCGAACTCTGCTCGGGTGCGCCGCCGGTCTCTTCTCCGGCTTGCTCTCCGTTCTTCTCGTCGGCTTCGTCAGCCATGGCTTCGCTCTGTCGGTTCCTTGGAAAGGGTTCTGGTTGCTCGAGGGCGCCCTACTGCAGCTTGATTTCGACGTCGACACCGGCGGACAGGTCCAGCTTGCCCAGTGCGTCGATCGTCTGCTGTGTAGGATCGAGGATATCGAGCAGCCGCTTGTGCGTGCGGATCTCGAAGTGCTCCCGCGACTTCTTGTCGACGTGGGGCGAGCGGTTCACTGTGAACCGCTCGATCCTCGTCGGCAGCGGGATCGGCCCGGCCAGCCGGCCACCGGTCCGCCGTACCGTGTCTACGATCTCACGGACGGACTGGTCCAGCAGGCGGTAGTCGTAGGCCTTGAGCCGAATGCGGATCCTGTCGTTCATTGGTTTCTGCTACTCGAGAATCTTGCCGACCACGCCAGCGCCAACGGTGCGGCCACCTTCGCGGATTGCGAAGCGGAGACCCTCATCCATTGCGATCGGGGTGATCAGCTTGACCGTGCCAGTAACGTTGTCGCCCGGCATCACCATTTCGGTGCCTTCGGGCAGCGTCATCACGCCGGTTACGTCTGTCGTACGGAAGTAGAACTGGGGGCGATAGCCATTGAAGAACGGCGTGTGACGACCGCCCTCTTCCTTGGTCAGAGCGTAGATGTTCGCCTCGTAGTGCGTGTGAGGCGTGATCGAGCCCGGCTTGGCCAAAACCTGGCCACGCTCGATGTCGTCGCGCTTCACACCACGAAGCAGTGCTCCGACATTGTCGCCCGCCTGCCCCTGGTCGAGCTCCTTGCGGAACATCTCGACGCCGGTGACGGTCGTCTTCTCGGTCGGCTTGATTCCGACGATCTCGATCTCGTCGCCGACCTTGCAGATGCCGCGCTCGACTCGACCCGTAGCAACCGTGCCGCGACCCGAGATCGAAAACACGTCCTCGACCGGCATCAGGAACGGCTCGTCGACGGCGCGGATCGGGTCCGGGAAATAGCTGTCGATCGCGTTCATCAGCTCGGTGATGGCTTGAACGCCGAGGGGCCCTTCGTCCGACTCGAGAGCCTTCAGAGCGCTGCCGCGGATGACAGGAATGTCGTCGCCGGGGAACTCGTATTTGGAGAGAAGCTCACGAACTTCGAGCTCGACGAGATCGAGGAGCTCTTCGTCGTCGACCGCGTCGACCTTGTTCATGAAGACCACGATGCCGGGCACACCCACCTGACGGGCGAGGAGGATGTGCTCCCGAGTCTGCGGCATCGGACCGTCCGTCGCCGCGACGACCAGAATGGCGCCATCCATCTGCGCCGCTCCGGTGATCATGTTCTTGATGTAGTCCGCGTGGCCGGGGCAGTCGACGTGAGCGTAGTGACGCTTCTCC
>JAJCZO010000351.1 GCA_029262355.1 Deltaproteobacteria bacterium | reverse complement strand
CCTCGATGGCCTCGCCGGCTTCAGCGAGCATGCCCCGTTCGAGGGCATGTCGGATCAGCAGGTCAGGGTCGAAAGAGCCCCCGATCGTAGCATTCTTTTCTTGGTTCCGGTTCATTTGGCCACTCCTCGCTTCAGAGGTCTGCGACCGGAAACGCTGCAAGGGAGGTGCCAGGGGCGTGCGCCGAGCGGGCCGGACCGGATGCATTGGGAAAAGGCAGCATTCGTGGCGGGGCGGCGCGCGCGGACGAGTCGTCGAGGCAATCGTGGATGGTGGTGCGGCGGCGAGAGCTGCCTGAGAGAGGCAAATCCTGCCGACTTGTAGTCACGCGGATGCGAGTGGGGTGCGCGGGGCGCCGGCATAGCGGCTGACACGGTCGACATATCCACGGGTACTGGAGGGCAGGTGAGGCCGGACGTCCTCGAAGCTCGTCGGGTCACCGCCCTGAAGGGCGGCCTTGGCCTGCGCTTGGGCGACACGCCCCTGTCCGGCGTTGAATGCGGCGACCGCAAAATGGCGTCGCTCATTGGCATCCGCGACTCCTACGGTGCGGAGTCCCGGGCGGAGCGTCGTTTCCTTGGTGAAGAGATCGTCGAGATGGCGCAGGTACGTCACGCCAAGGGTGACATCCTCGGCTCCGGGCGGACGCGGAACGTCGCCACTGTGGAGCAGCCTGCGCATGTCGGACGCGGTGGAGGGTCGAACCTGGAACGTTCCGGAGCTGAGTCCATCCGAGGCCTGCGCACTCGGATTGAGACTCGACTCGGCAATGGCAACGGCCACGGCCAACGCCGGTTCGACTCCAGCGGCGGCGGATGCCCGTTCGATCTCACCCGCGAGCGCCCGCTTCGTGTCGGAACGCAGCCAGGGCGTCGCTTCGCGGGCGGCGCCGCGCACGTCGACACGCTTCTCTACGTCGAGCTGTTGCCCCCCGTCGGTGCGCGTCCGGGCCTCGCCGAGGTGTCGCGCGAAGGATGCGTGCTCGGCGATGCGACCCGAAGCGGCGGCTGCCTCGGCGGGACGGAACATCTGGATCTGAAAGACCTGGGAGACCATCCAGCGCGAAGAGGCAGCAACGCGGGTGCCAGCGTGTCGCCACCGAAGACACCTTCACCGACGTGCCCTAAGGTGTCCCTTCGGGTGCCTCGACTCGGCAGGACACGCTCTTCGCCGGCAGTTCTTGCCGGCTCCGAGGGCCGCTCGGAGGGCCGAGGCACCAGTCTCGTAAGGCGCAGCCCCGACCGGCGCGCTGGCACAACGCTTGCGGACCGAGCCGTGCATGATCGGCAAGACGACCGCGGTGGAGAACGCCGCCACGCATTCGATTCGACGCGCCGTCTCTCGGGACGGAAATGGCCAGGGATTCGCCGCAACGCTCGCTCAGCAGCGGCAGAAGATGGACGCCGGAGGCGTCGAAAGCGCCTCGGCGCCGAAGACTGAGCCGTCGAGTCGAGTGCCCATCGGGCATCCCGCTCCGGTGCAGGATCCGTCGACGACCTCACGTGTTCCCATCGGCAGTCGTGCGCAACCGGCGACCGGCGGCCGGCAGCCCGTCGCGCCGGACAGGGTCGAGCAGAACGTAAAGCCCACCCCCGAGGGAGAGGGGCGGCGCAATCTTTCCACCGCGGACGTTGCGGTGACCACGATGGGCACTCTGAGCGATGATCCGCGGACGGACGGCATGTACGTCCCGCCCGACTTCTACCACGGCACGTCGTACTCCCCGGTCTTCGATACGCCGGACGCGAGCGGAAACATGATCCCCACCCCGCGCTTCGAGGGGCAGAAGATCTACTCGGATTGGCGCGGATCATTGCCCGAAGACTTCGATCCCAATGCGCGCGTCGTGCGAGATCCGCAAGCGTTCGAGAACAACCCGAGCTTCTGGCAGAAGAACGACGACGGCACGTGGACGCGCCGCGAGACCGGATACGGTGGCATCCCACTGTACGAGAACGGCAAGCCGGTCTTCACGCCCGATCCGTTGCTCTACCCCGAGTACTTCAAGGTCTGAGCCAGGCGGGCCGGGCTACTCCCAGTCGTCGGGTGACACCAGGATCAAGTCCGCGTGCCGAGTGGCGCGCAGCCGCTTCTTGGCAAGCACGGTGTCGAGCGCCTCCTCCCACGGGTCGTCGATGATCCGAATCGTGATGCGACCGCGAACCTCCGGCGTGAAGATCACGTCATAGCCGCCGACGTTCGCGACGAGGTCGATCACCGTTCTCACGTCGGCGTCTCGGAAATCGATAGTGACCGTGCCGCTCGGAATGGGATCCGGGGTCTCGGTCGAGCGGTTCGCCTCGAGGTCTGTCGACTCTACGACCTCGGGTTGCTCGGGCGACGGGGTCGGGACGGGACTCGGGCTGGCCGTGTCGGTTGGGGTCGGACTCGGCTTGGGCGATGGGGTCGGGACGGGACTCGGGCTGGCCGTGGCGGTTGGGGTCGGACTCGGCTCGGGCGATGGGGTCGTGTCGGGGCTCGGGCTGACGGTGACAGTCGGAGTCGGATCTGGTTTGGCCGATGTGGTTGCGTCGAGGGGCGACGGCAGGCCGGCTTCTGGCGGCGGGGCATTCGCGGGTAGTCCGGCGCCGGGGGAACGAAGGGTCACCTGCAGTCCCACGGGCAGGAAGGTCACCGCGTAGGCGGTTGGACTGGTCAGATCGAAGACGACCCGGGTGCGCAGCTCTGGGGCCGTGTGAATCCCGATCCGCACGCGCTCGAGTCGGGCCGTCCCTGCCTCCACCACATGGCTTCGTAGCGACGGCTCGATCCCGGGGAGATCGAGGATCAGGCGATGATCGCCGAGCATATGGACGCTGGGGCGCGCGAGGCCATCTTCGATCGTCAATCGAACGATGGTCTCGCTCGACTGTTCCTCGATCGACACGTCACTCAGGCGAGGCGTGGCAGCGGAGGTCGGGTGCGGGAGCAAGACCAGAGAAACTACGAAGACCGACACACGCATGAGCACCAACCGCTCCCCCCTCACACCCGCGGCGCTCGCGAGAGAGCGGCGCAGGCTACGGACACTCCTTGGGCGATTCGCACGACTGCGTCGAGGAGTCCAACGAAGAACGACACTTCTTCCTCGGGCAGGGCGAGGGTGCGGTGGTCCTTGCGTGCGACCTCGAGCGCGTCGAGTAGGCGTAGGTTGGCGTCGCGGAGCGCGTCTCCATCGGCGGCAGCGCGCTCCGGGTCCTCGGTTCCGTCGAGGTAGGCGGGGAGCCGCTCGAGCGTTCGTTCGAGGAGGTCGAGAGAGTGCTCGAGCGCCGAGCCGACCAAGTCTCGGAGATCCTGATTGACGGGCCGATCGAACCGAACCGCGAGGCGGGCGATTCGATGCATCATCTCCTCGGTCGCCGCCGCCACCGGCAGGTCGAATGCGACGGCGGCACGTGCCTCCTTCCCCTCGAGGAGGGCCTCACCGAGGATCTGCCAGAAGCCCATGAGCCGCTCGCGGACCTGGTGGGCGCGGGCCAACCACTCCACGCGCTGCGGAGGGTGGCCGCGGAGCCCGACAGCTAGGAGGCCAAAGAGCTCGGCGGCGCCAACGAGCGATTCTCGAATCCGGACTCGGAGCTCGATGTACGCGTGCGCCGGCCAGAGAAGCGATTCCACCCCGATCGAGATGCCCGTCCCGAGCATGACGCCCACGAGCCGGTAGACACCCGGCATGATCGAAGTTTCCTGTTTCGGACCGGCGACGAGCACCAGGACGAACGCAAGGCCGGTTTGCAGGCCCGCGTAGGCCGAGGCCTCTGGCCCGGTATAGGCGTAGGCACAGAAGAACATCACGATGCAGACGACTACGGCGAACGGGGGCAGGCTCGAGATCTGCGGTGTGACGAAGAGAATGACGAGGAGTGCCAAGACGCCGCCCACCAACGCGCCGGTGAGTCGTAGCGTCGCCTTGCGAACGGATCCTCCGATGCTGAGCTGCGCGACGATGAAGGTCGAGACCATCGCGCTGACGGAGCTCTCCCATTGCAGTAGATTCAGGATCAGCACGGCGATGCATACGGCCAACCCGGTCTTGATCGCGTACAAGCGGCGTGGCGGGTCCAAGGTGAACGAGCGGATTCTCTGCGCCCGCGAGGGGCGAACGGTGCCTTCGGGATCGAAACCCCGGCGGGCCACGGCGTTGAGGGAGTTCTCGACCTCGCGCAGCGTGCCCAGGGTTCCGTGGAAGGCGAGGACCTGGCGGGCGGACAGGTCGCGCGTCGCACCCGATTGGCGAAGCTCTTCGACGCGCCGCTCGATGCGATGACGCGCCGGGCGGATGGCGCCCAGGGCGTCTTGGCACGCTTCGGGGTCGTCTGCGCGTACCGTTGCCCAGGCGCGCTGGGTCGCTTCGAAGAGTGCGCGCAGCTCGGGCTCCGTGGCGACCACGAGCCCGTTGGGAAGGTCGCCGATCGGCTCGGCCAGGGGCAGCAGCGTGGCCCGCAGGCGCTCCAAATGAACGGCCAATCGACGCTGGGCGGGGGCCTTCACGCGGTGGGTCCGACCCTCGCGAGCGGCGGCCGGGATCAGCGCGAGCTGTTTGTGAATCCCTGGCTCGATGGCCGCGATCTCTTCGAGATAGGAGCGCGGCGGTGGTCGGCCGGCAAGGATGAACGTGGCGGCGGTGTCGAAAGCGTGCGCCGTACTCGCCAGAGTCGCCTGGATCTGTTCGTCGAGCTGATCGGATGCCAGCCGGGGCCAAATCGCAAAGGCACAGAACCACGACACGACGACGCCGACGATGATTTCGCCCGTTCGCACGAGGCCCGTCGACACGGAGGCGTTCTGGCCCTGGAAGCCGAGAACTGCGACGATGACGAGCGTTACGCCTCCAATGACGAAGGCATACGGATAGATCGTGCCGCTGCCGAGGTAGGCGGAGACCGAGATGATCGTGAACGTCGAGACGAGGAAGGGCAAGGGGTCTTGGTTGAGTGGCGCCAGGATGGCCACGGCTAGGATGCACGCGACGAGCGTTCCGACCGTGCGAGAGACGCCCTTGTCGATCGATGCCCCGACCGAAGCTTGGGTCATCACGAGGCACGTGATGAGGGCCCAGTACCCTTCGGGGAAGCGGTAGATGAGGACGATGCAAAGCGAGATCAACGAAGCGATCGCCGTCCGCGCGGCCGTCCGCGCGCGATCGGGATCGAGCCTCATCTTGGGGAAGCTGATCCTGCTTTGGCTGGTAGTGACCATGGGCGGATGCGGTTACGACACCACTATCTATGGAATGTACTTCCCGTCGTGGGTGGTGACGCCGCTGATGGGCGCCGGAGCTGCGGCTCTCTCGCTGTCGTTCGTCGCGCGCACTCGCATGGCCCCCTACGTTGCGTCGGGTATCGTGATTTTCAGTGCGCTGACCCTCATCTACGCAGTCGTCTTCTGGTCACTGTTCTTCGAGGCGTAGTCGCTCGCTCGCGGCTCCGGCGGGAGCGAGGGCGGGCCCGAAGGGGCTACGGACGTCGACCCCGCTCGTGTGGATCGTGACCCAGCCGTTCGCTCCGACGCGCAGTGGGCGCGACGGGTCGCGCTCGAGGAACTCGATTCGGACCGGGAAGCGCTGTGCGAGCCGCACCCAGTAGACGACCGGGTCGACCTCTGGCAGGAGCTCGACGGTCGAACCATCGGGTTGAAAGATGCCCCACCCGACGCCCTGTACGACTCCGGGGAAGCTCTCCTGGGGATACGAGTTGAGAGTAATCGTCGCCTTCTGTCCCGGGCGGACCCGGTCGAGGAAGGTCTCTTTGAAGCGCGCACTGAACCAGAACGACCCGGCGTCGACGATCGCGAAGAGCTGCACTCCCTCGTTGACGTACGTGCCGGTCGGCAGGTTGAGGTTCGTCACGTACCCGTCTACCGGCGCAAACACCCGCGTGTAACTCAGCTCGAGCTCCGCTTCGCCCAGCATGGCCTCCGCGAGTCGGTACCGGGAGTTCGATTCGCCGGCCTGTCCGTAGGTCGCCTCAGCGACCTGCATGGCACGCAGCGCCGCATCGACGGCGGCGCGCGCTTCGCGCTCTTTGGTGACCGCGTCGTCAAGGGCATCCCGGGTCATGAACTGCCGCTCGACCAGTGGGCGAATGCGCTCGAGGTACTGCGTGGCATAGAGCAGGGCTGCTTGCTGTGTGGCCACGGTCGCGCGCGCGACTTCGACCCCGGCTGCGTAGGCCTCGACGTCCTGCGCGGCGAGATCGCGGTTCGCGCGTGCCTCGGCCACGGCGAGTTCGAACGGCCGAGGGTCGATCTCGAAGAGAAGATCCCCCTCGCGAACACTCTGATTGTCGATGACCAGCGTCCGGATGATCGGGCCGCTGACCTGGGCCGCAACCCCGACGATGTCGGCTTGGACGAAGGCGTCGTCGGTCGTCGGATTGACTCGCTGCTCCCTCCACCACCAGCTGACGAGCAAGACCGCAACGATCACAGCGACGGCCGTGACCGTCACGCGAATCGCCCGGATACGCACCGGCACCTCCACCCTCCCCACGGCGGTCGGAGGTTATCAGCCTAGCGGCCCAGCATCCAGCGCTGGAGGGCGGTTAGGGCCGGACCCAGGATCCAAGAAAGCCCGCCGCTGAAGATCAGCAGCAGGAGGAGGATCATGCCGTACCG
Source organism: Deltaproteobacteria bacterium (assembly GCA_029262355.1). Classification (GTDB taxonomy): domain Bacteria; phylum Desulfobacterota; class Binatia; order UBA12015; family UBA12015; genus VGTG01. Next base: position 21,076 of record JAJCZO010000351.1, on the reverse strand, counting down.
TCGCATCGCGATCGTGAATCGCAGCATCGACGCCGGCAGGAGGCTCTCGAGAACACCGAAGCCGTCGAGCGGAGGGATGGGCAGAAGGTTGAACAACGCGAGGATCACGTTGATGAAGACAGAGTAGAGCGCCAACTGGAAGAGCAGCACGTGAAGCAGGCCGGGGGCCTCGGCGGTGCTGAGCGCGGAGAAGAGGACTCCGAAGCAGGCGGCTAGAATGAGGTTCGATGCGGGTCCCGCGGCTGAAATCAGGAGGTTCGCGCTCCGAGGGTTGCGTGTTCTCGCGATCGAGACGGGCACGGGCTTCGCCCAGCCGAAGACAGGCGCGCCGGAGAAGGCGAGGATCGCCGGGACGACGACACTACCCATCGGATCGATGTGCTTGAGCGGGTTGAGGCTGATGCGGCCGAGATCCTTCGCGGTGGGGTCGCCACACTTCCAGGCAACCCAGCCGTGCGCGGACTCGTGGAAGGAAACGGCGAAAAGAAGGGCCAGAATCTGGATGACGACGGATTGGAGATCCATGGATCAGCTCCCAGCCGACGCGGAGGTCGTTGCCAGCCCGGTGAGCTCCTCACTGATCGCCCACAACCGGGCGGCCGCGACATCGTCGCGCGCGGCGGCGCCAGGAGTCCGTTCCTTGCAGTTGGCGAAGTACCGACCGCTGAGGCCTTCGATCTCGGGCGAGGTGGCCACGAACAGGGAGGTCGCCGCGCCCTTGTCCGGGCTCTTGAAGAACAGCCCCACGACTTTCATGACCGCCTTCGCCCAAGCGCCGTTGTTCCCCGCCAACCCGGTGGCGACGGCGCCGGGATGCACGGCATTGACGGTCACGCCGCTTGCGTCGAGGCGGCGCGCGAGCTCGCGCGTGAACAAGATATTCGCGAGCTTCGAGTGCCCATACACCCGCATCGAGGCGTACTTCTGCTTGTGGCCCAAGTCGTCGAAGTTCATGCCGCGCACGAACTTATGAGCATCCGACGCAACGTTGACGATCCGCGCCGGGGCGCTGCCGCGAAGACGATCGAGCAGAAGGTTGGTGAGCAGGAAATAGGCAAGGTGATTGACGGCGAAGGTGGTCTCGATCCCGTCGACGGTCTCGCTGTAGCTGAGGTTCACGATGCCGGCGTTGTTCACGAGGAGGTGGATCTGCGGGTACGCCTCCGCGAGCTCGCCGGCGACGCGGCGGATGTCCGCTTGTGATTCGAGATCTGCGCGGAAGAGCCTCAGAGGGGCCTCCGGCGTCTGAGCCCGGATACACTCGACCGTGCGCTCGCCCTTGGCAAGGTCGCGGCATACGAGGCCGAGGGTTGCGCCCCGAGAGGCAAGGTTGCGTGCGGTAGCTTCTCCGATCCCGGAAGTAGCGCCGGTCACGACGCAGGTCTTTCCCTTTAGGTCCATTGGTCCCGATGATGGCATTGAGCCAAGAGGACGCAAGCGAGCCCCAGTCTCTCGCGGCCCCTCCGAGTACGGGCTATAGGCAACGAATGGCGATCGTTCAGACGAGTGGGGAGGTCTACGCCACCCCGGAGCATCAGACATTCCGAGACGTTGCCCGCCGTTTCGTCGCAGACGAGTTGGCGCCGCGCGCGAGAGAGTTCGACGAGATGGGCCGAATCGACAAGGCGCTCTATCGGCGGATGGGCGAGCTCGGGTTTCTCGGCATCCGGTACGACCCCAAGTGGGGTGGGGCGGGACTCGACTGGTCCTTCAGCGCCATTTTGTTCGAAGAGCTGGGGTTCTCCGACAACGCAGGCGTGTCGCTGGGCATCAGTGTCCAGACCGACATGGCGACACCGTCGCTTCACCAGTTCGGCTCGGACGATCTTCGCGAGCGGTTTCTCGTTCCGGCCATTCGGGGCGAGATGGTAGGCGCGATCGCCGTGACGGAGCCCGACGCCGGTTCCGATGTGGCCGGGATCAAGACGCGTGCCGTACGCGACGGCGACGATTGGGTGATCAACGGCAGCAAGATTTACATCACCAACGCGGCGACCGCCGACTTCCTGTGCCTTCTCGCGGTGACCGACCCCGATGCGGGCTACGGCGGGTTCACGCAGATCATCGTCCCGACCAGCAGTGACGGCTTCACCTACGAGCTACTCGACAAGATCGGCAACCGCGGATCCGATACCGGCCTTCTGTTCTTCGACGACGTTCGCGTGCCAGTGTCCAACACGATCGGCGATCCCGGGCGCGGGTTTCAGCAGCAGATGATGCAGTTCCAAGATGAACGCCTCGTTGCTGCGGTCCAGGCGAACGCGAGCTCGGAGCACATCTGGGAAACGACTCGCGATTGGTGCCAAGAACGAGTCGTATTCGGGAAACCTTTGTCCAAGATGCAGGTGACGCAGTTCAAGCTCGTCGAGATGCTCGCCCGCATCACGTCGGATCGTGAGATGATCCACTCGTGCGTGCGCCGCCGCATCCGCGGTGAAGATGCGACAAAAGAGATCTCGATGGCGAAGCTGATCGTCGGCCGTACGAGTCGGATGGTCGCCGACGAGTGTATCCAGCTGCACGGCGGGTTCGGTTACATGCGCGAGAGCGCCGCCGGCCGGAACTTCGTCGACTCCCGCCTGACGAGCATCGGCGGCGGAGCCGACGAAGTGATGCTGCAGTACTTGGGGAAGATGCTGGGGCTTTGATCCTGGCGGTGGTCGACTCATGAGCGACGAAGCCTCCTGCGGTCCGCTCGCCGGATTGCGCGTTCTCGAATTCACCCGAGGGCGCGCCGGCGCAATTGCGGGCATGCTTCTCGCGGATTACGGGGCGGAGGTTCTGCGCATCGAGCCGCCGGGCGGGGATCCGCTCTGGGACGAGTTGCCTGGATATCCCGTGTGGCATCGGGGCAAGGAGATCGTCGAGATCGATCTCGCGCTGCCGGCGGGTCGTGAGGCGATCGCAAAACGACTGGGGGTTGCCGACGTCCTCCTCGAGGGCCTTCGGCCCGGTTCGCTCGCTCGCGCCGGGTTGGGGTTCGGTGACATCGCCGCGACTGCGCCCCGACTGGTCTACGCCTCCATCTCGGGGTTCGGGGCTGGCGCCCCCGAGGGTGAGGAGCTTCCCGGATTCGAGGCGCTGGTGCAGGCCCGTCTCGGACTCCCCTGGTACCAAGGCGCGCCCCACGGCAGACCCGCGATCTGCACGTATCCCGCGGGTAGCTTCGGAGCCGCGCTGCTGGCGGTGATCGGGATCCTCGCGGCCCTTCACCAGCGCGAACGCACGGGGCGTGGTCAGCACGTAGAGACGTCACTCCTCGACGGAGTGTTGGCGCACCTGATCATGACGCTGGTCCAGCGGGTCGACGAAGCGCCCATGACCCCGGCGGTGTCGGGACGGGCACCGACGCTCGCCATCTACCGGTGCGGCGACGGCGAGCACCTACAGATCCATCTCGGGGCGCGCGGCGCTCTGGATCGAGTGTTCGAGGCGACCGGGCTCGCGCGCGAGGACTTCGTGCACGCAGGGACGGGTCGACATTTTGCCGGCGATTCCGAGGGTGGCGAGCGGTTCCGCGCTGCGTTGACGGCAGCACTGGCGGTCGGATCTCGCGACGAATGGGTCGAGCGGTTCACCGCCGCGGACGTACCGGTCGCCGCGTGTCTCGAGCCCGGCCAAGCGCTCGATCACCCTCAGACCAGGGCACTGGACATGACGGCGGAGCTGCGAGATCCGTTGCTCGGCCCGATCACGGCGGTGGCTCCACCGATCCGGTTCGACGCGTGTCCGGCTCGAGTCCCGCAATCGGCGCTTCAGCGCGGTATGCCTCGAAACCCTGAGGCGGCGCTGCGGCACACGGGGTGGCTCACCGCCGACGAGGTGGCCGCGGCCGAGCAGCCTCGACTCGGGGCGCACCATGATCCCGGGCAACACCTACCGCCGCCGGTTCTGGACCCGGTCCGCTCGAGGAATGCCGGCAGTTGCGACGCCCCGCTCGGCGACATTCGGGTACTCGATTTCGGGATGTTCGCCGCGGGACCGTACGCGGCGATGTTGCTCGCAGAGCTCGGGGCCGATGTCATCAAGATCGAACCCCCGGGGGGCGACACGATGCGTCCCAACCTGCGGCCGTTCTCCGGGCTGCATCGCGGGAAGCGTGGCCTTGTGCTCGACCTGAAGAATCCGGCTGCGGCGGAGATCGTTTCCCGACTCGTCTCGACTGCCGACGTTCTCCTGCACAACTTCCGACCCGGCGTCGCCGAGCGTCTCGGGCTCGGCTGGCAACAGCAGGCGCCTCGACGCCCAAACCTGATCCATTTTCATAGCACCGGCTACGGCACGTCCGGGCCGATGGCCGCGTTGCCGGGATTCGACCAGATCTATCAAGCCGTGTGTGGCATGGAGTCGACTCAAGGCGGCGCCGGGCATCCGCCCGAACAGGTCGCCGGGGCGCCGCTCGATTGTCTGAACGCCCTGCTTTCGACGGCAGGAATCCTCATGGCGCTTCGCCATCGGGATCGTACCGGCCAGGGCCAACATGCGGAGTGCGCGCAGCTTGCCGCCGGCCTGTTCGCCCTGTCGGAGGTGTATCGCACCGCCGACGGCATCACGGATGCCGGTCGACTCGATGATACGAGGCGCGGGCTCGGCGTGGGGTACCGGATCGAGCAAGCGTCCGATGGTTGGCTCTTCGTGTGCTGCCCCGATGAAGACGCACGCGGTCGGTTGCACGCGCTGCGCGCGGGCGATGCTCGCGCCTGGGCCGAGCGCACCGTCGACGAGTGGGTGTCGGTGCTGGCTGCGTCGGGCGTCTCTTGCGCCCGCATCCGCGCGGCTTTCGATGGCGGCCTGCTCCGGGACCCGCTTCTAACCGCCACGTCACGTGTGGTACGCGTGCGCGATCCCGCGCTCGGTGCGGTCCTTCAACCGGGGCGCTTCGTGCGATTCTCCGGCTCGGTGTTGCCGGAGCCGCGAGGCGGGCCGGCACTCGGCGAACATGGCGCGGAGATCTTGCGAGAGCTCGGTTTTGCAGACAAGGCCGATGAACTGGTGGCGACTGGCGTCGTTGGTCGGCCTGGAGAGGTGAGGTGATGGAGGCGGCAATCGATCCTGTGTGTGGAATGACCGTCTCCGACCCGAGCACGGCCCGGGCGGCGTCGTACGGCGACGAGACCTATTACTTCTGCAGCGAGCGCTGTCACGGGCGATTCGTAGCCGACCCCGGCGCCATCCTGTCGGGAGAGCAGGATGAAGACGTTCCCGAGGCCAGCATCTTCACGTGCCCCATGCATCCGGAGATCGAGCAGGTCGGTCCCGGCACGTGTCCGCTTTGCGGCATGGCGCTTGAGCCGAAGGACGCGGCCCTCGCTGCGACCGAAGACGAAGAGAGCCCCGAGCTTCTCGAGATGCAGCGCCGCTTCTGGGTGTGCCTTGGCCCGGCGGCGCTCGTGTTCCTCGTTTCGATGTCCGAGATGGTGCCCGGCCAACCCCTTGAGAAGGTGCTGCCCTGGACGTGGCGTGCGTGGGGACAGCTCGTGTTGACGACGCCGGTCGTCCTGTGGGGTGCCGCTCCGTTCTTCGTGCGCGCGGTTCAGGCGCTTCAGGCGGGACGCGCCAACATGTTCACGCTGATCTCGATCGGCGTAGGTGCGGCGTACGGCTACAGCGTGTTCGCGACGCTCTTCCCGAGTGCGATTCCCGGAGCGCACGGGGACGGACCGCCGCTCTACTTCGAGGCGGCCGGGATGATCATCGTCCTTGTACTCGCCGGGCAGGTGATCGAGTTGCGCGCGCGCCACCAGACCGGCACGGCGGTGCGCTCCCTGCTCGAGCTGGCCGCCAAGACGGCGCGCCGGGTTGCCGATGACGGCACGGAAGAGGACGTTCCGATCGAAGACGTCGTCGCTGGCGATCATTTGCGAGTGCGTCCGGGCGAGAAGGTGCCGGTCGACGGGATGGTCGTCGAGGGCAGCAGCTCGATCGACGAGTCCATGGTCAGTGGTGAACCCATCCCTGCCGAGAAGACTGTAGGCGGCCGGGTGGTGGGTGCAACGGTGAACGGCACGGGGAGCTTCGTCATGCGCGCGGAGCGCGTCGGCCGTGACACCCTGCTCGCGCAGATCGTCACGATGGTCGGGCAAGCGCAGCGCTCTCGCGCTCCGATCGACCGGCTCGCCGATGTCGTCTCCGGCTACTTCGTGCCGACCGTGCTCCTCATCGCTGCCATCACCTTCGGAGTCTGGTTCGTCATGGGACCAGAGCCGCGGTTTGCCTATGCACTGGTGAACGCAATCGCGGTGTTGATCATCGCGTGTCCGTGCGCGCTCGGCCTGGCGACACCCATGTCGATCATGGTCGGCGTGGGGCGGGGCGCCATGGCAGGTGTGCTCGTGAAGAACGCCGAGGCGCTCGAAACTCTCGAAAAGGTCGACACGCTCGTCGTCGACAAGACGGGGACCCTCACCGAAGGAAAGCCACGCCTGGTGGCCGTGCGTCCAGCCGTCGAGGGCCAAGAGCTGGCACTGTTGGGGCGGGCGGCGAGCCTCGAGCGCGGCAGTGAACATCCTCTCGCGAGCGCCATCGTCGCGGGTGCCTCGGAGCGAGCGGCGCTACTCAGCCCGGTCGAGGACTTCCGCGCCGTGACCGGAAAGGGCGTGATGGGTGTGATCGAGGGCGAAGAGATCGCGCTCGGGAACGAGGCCCTGTTGTCCGAGATCGGAGTGGAGGCGCCGGCTGGCGTCGCGGAGGAGGCGCGGTCGAGGGGACAAACCGTGATGTTCGTTGCTCGTGGTGGCCGCTTCGATGGGCTGATCGGCGTCGCCGATCCGGTGAAGGCGAGCACCCCCCAAGCCATTGCCGAGCTTCGCAAGGCGGGACTGCGCGTCGTGATGCTGACGGGGGACAACCGCACTACGGCGTCTGCGGTCGCCAGGGAACTTGGCCTCGACGAGGTCGAGGCCGACGTGTTGCCGGACGCGAAGGCGGAGATCGTCGCTCGCCTTCAAAGCGAGGGCCGAGTCGTCGCGATGGCCGGTGACGGCGTGAATGACGCGCCAGCCTTGGCGCGGGCCCACGTCGGCATCGCGATGGGCACCGGGACAGATGTGGCCATGGAGAGCGCGGGGGTCACTCTGGTCAAGGGAGACCTGCTCGGCATCGTCCGCGCGCGACGGCTGAGCCGCGCGACGATGGGCAATATCCGGCAGAACCTGATGTTCGCTTTTCTCTATAACTCGTTGGGTGTCCCGATAGCGGCCGGCATCCTGTATCCCTTCTCGGGCCTGCTGCTGAACCCGATGGTGGCGAGTGCCGCGATGAGCCTCAGCTCGATCTCGGTCATCGCGAACGCCTTGCGGCTACGTAGAGCGCGTCTCGACTGACCGATCTCCGCATTGCGAGCGAGCCGGTCGCGGGGTTACCCTTCACGGCTCAACCGATACCACGCTTCAGGAGCAGACCCATGTCGGCCACCACCATCAAGGAAGTCACCGCCCGCGAGATTCTGGATTCACGCGGGAAACCCACGCTCGAGGCCGATGTGCGGCTCGAGGGGGGGGCGATCGGGCGGGCGGCCGTTCCAAGCGGTGCGTCGACCGGTGCGCACGAAGCACTCGAACTTCGCGACGGCGACGAGAACCGCTTCCGCGGGGCGGGCGTCACCAAGGCCGTAGCGAACGCAAACGGAGCCCTCGCACAAGCCGTCATCGGACTCGACGCGCGCGATCAGAAGGCCGTCGATCAGGCCATGCTCGACGCAGACGGCACCCCCCTGAAGAAGAACCTCGGCGCGAATGCGATTCTCGGCGTTTCGATGGCCGTCTCCCGCGCCGGGGCTGCGGCCGAGGGCGTGTCTCTCTACCGGTGGCTGGGCGGCGACGATGCGTGCGTCCTGCCTGTCCCCTTCATGAACGTTCTCAATGGAGGCGCGCACGCGGTGGGTGGCGTCGATTTTCAAGAGTTCATGCTGGCTCCCGTCGGTCTGCCCACGTTCTCGGATGCCGTGCGCGCCGGCAGCGAGTGCTACCACGTATTGAAGGGCATCCTGCACGAGCGGGGATTGTCGGTCGGCGTTGGCGACGAAGGGGGTTTCGCACCAGCCTTGGAGCGGAACGAACAGGCGCCCGAGCTTTTGATCGAGGCGATCGAGAAGGCGGGTTATCGGCCGGGTGAGGATGTCGTCCTGGCCCTCGATCCTGCAACGACGGAGATCATCGAGGACGGCAAGTACTCTCTGTCTCGAACGACGGGCGATGTGCTCACGAGCGACGATATGATCGCGCTGTGGCAAGACTGGATCTCGAAGTACCCAATCGTCTCGATCGAGGACGGACTCGGCGAGGACGACTGGGAGGGGTGGGGCCGGCTCACGAAGAGCATCGGCGAGAGGTGCCTGCTGGTGGGCGACGACCTGTTCGTGACCCAGAAGGCGCGCCTCGCGAAGGGAATCGAGTCGGGGGTGGCCAACGCCATCTTGATCAAGCTCAATCAGGTAGGGTCCGTGTCCGAGACACTCGATACGATCGCAGTGGCCAAGCAAGCCGACTACGGGCAGATGGTCTCCCATCGGTCGGGTGAGACGGAGGACGTTTTCATCGCCGACCTGGCGGTCGCCACCGGTGCGGGGCGAATCAAGACCGGTGCTCCCGCCCGGTCGGAGCGCGTTGCGAAGTACAACCAGCTCCTGCGAATCGAGCACGAGCTCGGACGGAAAGCAAAGTACGCCGGACGCGCTTAGCGCAGGCGCCGCGACGCCGCTGCACGGGGCACGGCGAACCGCGTCTCGGCCGGGCGCGGGCCGACTTGCGCGGTTTGCAGAGCTGCCTCACCATGTGGGGCATGATCAGGATTCTCACGTTTTTCGCTGCCCTGCTGATCGCGATCCCCGCATCGGCATTGGGCCCCACCCAGCAGGCGCCGACCCGGCTCTACTCGATCGGCGACTCGATCACCCGGGCGTTCGACGCGGATCTGCCCGCCGACAATCTCCACCTCAGCTGGGTCAATGGGACGCACAATTTCTTGTCGTCTCTGCTCGGATTTCCCAACGTGCAGTCTCATCACCAGCGCGTCGTTGCGAACTTTGGCTCGGCGGGAGTTCGCAATCGGATCGCGGCCCAGAACGGCAACCGCGTGGGCCACATGGTCGATCAGGTCGAGGGAATGAGCGGGCGCGAGAATTACGTGACGGTGCTCCTTGGCGGCAACGATGTGTGTAAAGACAGGATCGAGGAGCTCCCGACGGATGAGGTGTTCGCGTACACGTTCGCCGAGGGCCTGGTCGCCCTCCTCGAAAAGCTGGAACCGGGCGCGACCGTTCAGGTCGCCGCGATCCCCGACGTAAAGCGACTGTATGAGATCGGAATCGACAAGCGAGCTCTCGGGGTCGTCGATTGCTCGTTGCTCTGGCAGGCGACGGCCTTGGGATTCCCTTGCGGTTCCATGCTCTCACCGGAGAACTCGGAGGCTGACCGCGAGTACGTGAGTCAGCGAAATGCGGGCTACAACGTGATCATGCACTACCTCACCTTGCTCGGCGCCCTCAGCTACCCGCATCTGTACGTTTCCTTCACGGATGTCACATTTACGTTCCCGTTCACGCAGGATCATGTTTCCAACATCGACTGCTACCACCCGTCGGCTGACGGGCAGGCACTCATCTCGGAGGGGACGTGGAACGCAGGGTTTTTCTCGCAGTACGGGAAGCTGCAATGAGACGCGTCCTCTTCCACGCGTGTGCGTTGGCCGTGATCGTGGCTGCGTGGAGCATGGCTGGGCGCTCCGACCCAGCTCCGCCGTCTGCTCCGCCGTCGGGTTCGATGGAGGCGGTCGCAATCCCGCCGACTGCGAGTGCCGACATCCACGAGCGCGAGCTGCGGCCGGGCTTTCCCTTGATGAATGCAGGGAGGCAAGATCGAGGCTGGCGCGCGATGGTGGCCCGAGAGATCGATGTTTCCGCCGCGCAGCTCGGGGGCCGTGCGTGGAACGACTCGTCGCGTGAGCAGTTCGTGGTCGCGCTCCGTCGGCTCCGCGATGCCGGCGCTCGTCGTGACCGCGCACGAAACGAGCCCGACTCCGTCGCGGGGATCGCGGCCGCGCGGCGGCAGCGCGTCGCCGCTCTCGGAGCCGACGCAATGTCCCGTGAGCTCTTCGGCGTGCCGCTCGCGGTGTTCCTGCAGCGCGCCGACCAGGGGGCCATCGAGGAAGTGCCCGCGGGGTGACGGCGCTCGTGCCGCTCCTTGCGTTGCTTGCGATGCCAGCAGCGCGAGTGGATGGCCAGGTGATCCTGCTTTCGGACGTAGACGCCGCAACGAATGGCCGCGCCGAGGCACTTCGCTCGCGCCTCGTCGAGGTCGTGGAGGCAGCTGCCTGGCGGGCAGTCGACGATCACCTCGCAATTCCGGATCCCGACGTGCGCCCCGCAACCGATGCCGAGCTGGCCGAAAGACGAGACCAGGTACCTACGGATCTCGGGCCGGCTCTCAGGGAGCAGGCCCTGCGGTGGCAGATCGAACGCGAGCATCGCGACGCGGACCGGGCGGCCGTACGGAAGGCCGCGTATGCTCGGTTCGCCGCGCGCGTCGAGGTTCCGGCAGCGGAACGCCTCGACGCGGCGTTACCCGCAGAGGAGGCCATCGCCTGGGTTGGCGGGGAAAGCGTGGCGGCTGCGGAAATCGAGCGAGCAGCGGCGGTCGCGCTGTATCGGCTGCGTGGAGAGCTGTTCCGAGAGCGCACGCGACGACTCGAGGAGACGATCGCGGCCAGGCTTCTGGGCGCCGAAGCCGAGCGCCGAGACGTGCCCGTGGAGCGCCTCGTCATCCGAAATGTGGTCACGGCGGAGGACGTGGCAGCGTACGTGGAGGCCAGCCGGAAGGACGGCCAACCGCCGCCGGACCCCGCTCGAGTCACTCCGCTGCTCGAGGCTCGCGCGCGTCACGAGGCCCGCAGGCGGCTCGTTGCACGCCTCCGCAACGAGGCAGACGTCGAGATCTTGCTCGAGCCACCGCCCGTGCCAAAGCTCGACGCAACCGATCCCACTGCTCCCGCACTCGGACCCGCGGCGCCGCCGGACCGCACGATCGTCTTCTTTGCCAACTACCGCGCGCGGGCGGCGCGGCGCGTCCATCTCGAGCTCGATACGCTTCGGGCAGCTGATCCGAGCCTGCGAATCGAGTTCCGCGCCTTCGCGCCCGCGTTCGACCCTGTCGCCTCGGAGGCCGCGCTGCTCGAGCGATGCGTCGAGAGGTTCGGCGGGCTCGAGGTCTGGCGCCAGGTCGTGCTGGCCCGTGAGCCACCCCCCTTGGGCACGGGTTGGTTCGATGATTCCGGTCTCGAGGCACTCGCGGCTCGCATGGGCACGGACGCTGGGTCGCTTCGGACCTGCATGCGCGACCCCGTCGTGACTCAGGCGATCGAGCGTGACGGCGCGGCGGCCGAGTGGCTGGGGTTCACAGATGTCCCGGCGCTAGTCGTCGCAGGCCAGCCCCTCACCGGACTGCAGTCGGCAGCTACGATGGGAGCAATCCTCGATCGAAGGAGAGGGCCCATCCGTTGAATCTGCGCGAAAGGTCCGGCACTCTCGCGTGTGCAGGCGGAGGAGGGGAGCGAGAATGTTCGGACTGTTGTTGCGGTGGGCGATCGTGTCGGCGGGCCTCTGGGTCGCGGCGGCGCTGATTTCGGGGATCTCGTTCAGCAGCACGGGTGCGTTGCTCGTCGCAGCGCTGGTCCTGGGCATTCTGAATGCGATCGTTCGACCTATCTTGATCATTCTGACTCTGCCCGTAACCGTCGTCACGCTGGGGTTGTTCTTGTTCGTGATCAACGCGGGGATGTTGAAGCTGACCAGCGCGATGGTGGACGGCTTTCAGGTCGAGGGCTTTTGGTCCGCTGTCTTCGGCGCGCTGGTCTTGAGCCTGGTGAGCCTCGTGCTGAACATGTTCATCAGCGACAGCGGTGGGATCACGTCGATTTCGGTCGATATCCACCGGAGCTGAGGGCTGGGCGTACATCGACCCCGTCGGCCGTGAGCGCGGCGTGAACGTGCGCGCCGATCGAGAGCGCGCCTCGTGTGTCGGCGTGCAGGCAGAGCGTCTGGGCCGCGACGCGAATCGTTCCCCCGAAGACGGTCTCGACGCCGCGCCTGTTTGCGAAGGCGACCGCGCGCGTCGCCGCCGCCGTAGGGTCCTCCAAAACAGCGCCCGGCGCATCGCGTGGTGCGAGCGAGCCATCGTCGCGATACCCCCGGTCGACGAACGCCTCGGTCACGGCGGTCAGCCCGACACGTCGCGCCGCTTCGATCGAGTGTGAGCCCGAGAGTCCGACGACGGCGAGCGCGGGGTCGGTGCGGAGGACACCCTGAGCGACGGCATCGGCAACCGAGGGATCCGACGCCGCCAGGTTGTACAGGGCGCCGTGCGGCTTCACGTGGGTCAGCGTCACGCCGAGAGCATCTGCGATTGCGGCTAGGGTCGAGGTCTGGCCGCGGATGATCTCGATGATCGCATCGCAATCGCGGGTCGTGATCGTTCGGCCGAACCTGGCGCGATCTGGGAAACTCGGATGGGCTCCAATCGCGAGGCCAGCGCCGGCGGCCTGCTCGATCGTGGAGCGCATTGTCGCCTCGTCGCCGGCGTGTGCCCCGCATGCCACGTTGACCGAGCTCAAGAATGGGAACAACGGGGCGTCGTCGTAGCCTTCGCCGACGTCCGCGTTGAGATCGATTCGTCGCCTCGCCCGTTCAGCCATCGCTCGTCTCGTCCCCGCGAAGACGCGGCAGTGAGGCGATGCGTCGTTCGTCGAGTGCCACAGCTTGATCGAGCGTGAATCGCTCGAAGCGCACCACTTCGCCCGGTCGCAGCCGTGCGAGTCGGCCCAGATGTGCGCGCACGACGATGGCCGGCTTCGCGTAGCCCCCCGTGATGGGCCGGTCGGGCCCGAGCAGGATCGGACATCCATCGGGCGGCACCTGAACCGCGCCGAGCGTCGTCCCTTCGGGGGGAATGCCCGGGGGGGCGCCGAAGGGCGGAGCGGTCTCGCCGTCAGGCGGGGCGAGTCGCACTCCGGTGCGGTCTGACGTCGGCTGCGCCTGCCAGGGAGTGGCGCACAACGCTTCGAGGACCGCTGGACCGAACTCTGCCTCTTGGGGCCCGGCAAGCAGTCCGAGATGAACGTCCGACCGGGTGTTGGTCGTCGGGTCTTCCCAGGCTCGCTCAGGTGCGGCTGCCCCCGGGGGGCCGACCATGATCTCGTCCCCTGCGCGCAGCGCCCGGCCCTGGAAGCCACCGAACCCGCCCGGCACGTACGTCGACCGACTGCCCAGTACGTCGCGGACCTCAATGCCGCCGGACAGTGCGAGCCAGGCTCGTGCCGCCCGCAGCGGCGCGGCGAGACGGAGCGTCCCACCCGCCGGAACGACGAACGGGCGATGCGCGGCGACGGTGGCCCTCGTGTCGCCGCGCACCAACGCTGCTTCGATCGCCGTGCCCACCAGAGCGGCGACGATTGGCTCGTCTCCGGTGTTCTCGAGCGTCGGACCCATCAGCGTGAGTTCCAGCCCGGCCGCGCCGTCAGAGTTGCCGACGAGTCGGTTCGCGGCGCGCAAACCGAGCGGATCGAATGCGCCGCCTGGAGGGACGCCGTAGCGAGCGACATCACGCCGGCCGAGGTCTTCGACGGTCGTTCGAGGGCCTGGCTGTTTGACCGCGAGCCGTCTCATCGCACCACGAACCGCACGCGGTCTCCCGGCCCCAGCCTTGCCGGCGGGTCGGCGCTGGAGTCGAAGAAGGGGACATCGGTGCCCCCGATCAGGTTCCACCCTCCGGGCGACGAGGACGGATAAACGCCCGTCCACGCACCGCCGATCGCGAGGCTGCCGGCAGGGATCTGCGCACGGGGGGACGTGCGCCGGGCGATGCACAACGCGGCGGGTAGCCCGGCGAGATAGGCGAAGCCCGGCTGGAAGCCGAGGAAAGCCACCCGGTAGGCCGCGCTGGAATGCAGATCGATCACGCGCGCAACGGAAAGCCCCGCCGTGGTGGCGACGTCGGCCAGATCGGGGCCGTCGTAGTGCACGGCGATCTCGTGCTCCCGGCCAGCTGCGTGCAACGGCGCCTCGGGCACGGCGGCGCCTTCGATCTCTTCGAGGCGCTGCGCATCGGCTTCGCGCGGGACGTGGCGAAAGACGACGAGCACCGACTGCGCGCCAGGTACGATGTCGTCGACTCCATCCAACGAGGCGGCCGCAACGCGGCGATAGGCCGCGATCGCGTGGTCGGCCGACTGCGCCCGCAGGAGGTAGGCGTATTCCCCGACACGCTGCATGGAAGGCCTCCGTACCTGCTTAGGGAGTGGTCGTCGGTAAGCCGGCCGTGCGCCAGGCGCGCCAGCCACCCGTGACGGAGGCGACGCTCGTGTAGCCCATCCGCGCGAGGTTCTCGGCGACCAAGGCGGAGCGGAAGCCGCCGCCGCAATAGCAGAGTATGCGCGCGCCACGGTCTGGAACTCGTGCTTCGATGTCGCGTTCGATCACGCCCTTACTCATGTGAATCGCACCGGTGGCATGGCCTGCGGCCCATTCCGATTCCTCCCGAACGTCGACGAGATGGACGTTCGCCCCCTCGGCTTCACGCGCCGTAGTCTCGACGTCGATCTCCTCGATGTGGGCACGCGCCTCGTCGCACAACTTCTCGAACGCGGGGGAATGATCCATGGCGGCGAACCTAGAGTCGGTTCGGTTCTGCGTCAACCGAGGTCGTCGCTCGTAGTGCTCCCGTGCCGACCGGGGAAGTCGCGATCGGGGGCCATGGGCTCGGCGTCAGCCCTCGGCCCACGCCCGGACGTGCTGGTTCAAGTCGTCGTGGCCATTCTCGAAGAAGTGGCTGGCGCCGTCGATCACACGCAGGTCCGCCGGCGGGGCGACGGTTTCGTGGAGGAGCTCTTGCAGCGGCTCCAGTGGTGCCAATTCGTCGGCCGCCCCGTGGACGAAGAGCTTGGGCTTTGCGCACTGCGCGAGGAAGCCGAGATCGAGGAGACCTACTGGGGTCGCGATTGCGATCAGCCGCGTGACGCGAGCATCGTTGCAGCCAAGGCGCAGTCCGATGGCCGACCCGAAGGAGTAGCCGGCGACGATCACGTCACGCGCCTGGGGCTGGGATGCGAGGAGGAAATCCAGGGCGGCCACCGCATCGTCGAACTCGCCGCGACCTTCGTCCCACCCGCCCGAGCTCTCGCCCACGCCGCGAAAATTGATGCGCAGCGTCTCGAACCCTGCGGCCTCCAGGGCCTTCGCGCAGTGGAACACCACGGGGTTGTGCATCGTCCCGCCGTACACCGGGTGGGGGTGTAGGACGAGGGCCACGCGATCGGCATCGGTGCGACCGGGCTTGTAGATGGCCTCGAGCTGACCATGAGGCACCGGGAGCTGTGTCTTGCCCGCGAACATGTCTACACCCTATAGGAACCCGGTGCCGAACATCTACGTCCTCGGACTCGAGCGCGAAGAAGCGCGGAGCTTCAGCCGCCAGGCGACAGATTTCTTCGAGCGCGAGCTTCGAACGGCGCGCGAGCACGTCTTCGTCTACCATCAGCAGGCGACATTGTTCCGGGACGGCGAGGAAGCGCCGATGCCGGTGATCATTCGGGTGAGTTGGATCCGGCGGCCCACCGAGCACTTTCATCGAGCCGTCGCTGGGCTGACGGCAGTCGTACGCAAGGGCCTGGGCTACGTGGATCGGTCGGTGCAGGTCGAACTGCACGAGAAGTGGGACGACGGAGCCGTCGACGGGCGCCTGTGCTCCGAGTGGGCCGCGGCGAACCGGAAGTAGCTGGCGTTGATGCGGCCGGTTTCGTATTTCGGCGATCCACGGCTCAGCGGTCGTATCGTCGCGGTTCTCTTCCTCGCCCTCGCGTCCTGTGCGACCACTCGGGGCGCATGTGACGGCGACGATCCGATTCGGACCGTGTGTGGGTTCGAGAATCCCGAGGATCTGGCGGTGGTTCCTGAACACGACGGTGTGATCGTGTCGCAGATGCGCCGCGACGGGGCCGGAGGGAATCTCTCGGTCTGGAGCGAAGGCGAGGGCAAGCCCCGCCGGTTGTGGCCGCTCGAGACGACTCCAGGGATCGACGGCGGACCCGCCGCCGGCGATCCCGCCTGTCCGCCTCCGGCGCCGGACCAGTTCGCGCCCCACGGGATCTTCGTCGCACCTTCGGGCCTCTACGTGGTGAATCACGGAGGGCGCGAGTCGGTGGAGATTTTTGCACTCGACCGGAGCGCGCAGCGCCTCGGGGCACGCTGGCTCGGATGCATTGAGCTGCCGGCGGGAACGAGTGCGAATGACGTCGCCGTCGGTCCGCGTGGGGAAGTCGTCGTCTCGAACATGTCTCCACCGGGCGAGCTCATCTGGGCCGCGCTGAAGTCCCAGCTCGGGATGTCGACCGGTGATGTGTTGCTTTGGCGGGCCGGGGCGGGGTGGGAGCACGTTGCGAATACGGCGGCAGGCTTGCCCAACGGAGTCGCGATCTCTGCGGACGGCGCCTGGCTCTACTACGCAGAGAGCGGCGCCAGCCGCGTCGTCCGAATTCGCCCTGACGGTAGTGGGCGCGCCGAGGTCGAGTTGGACGGGCGCCCGGACAACCTCGCGTGGGGACCTTCGGGAGCGTTGTCCGTTGCGGCAAGCAGCTCGTTCTGGGACCTGGCCGTTTGTGCGCTACGCCAGCCGTGCCGCGCGAGCTGGAAGGTCTTCGAGATCGATCCGGCGCGGCTCGAAGCCCGTGAGGTCCTGAAACACAGCGGTGAACGGATGGGGGCGGTCGCGACCGCGCAGCCGGCGGGCGAGCGAATCTATCTGAGCGCGGTCTTCGACGATCGCATTGGTGTGTGGTCGTCCAACGGGGCCCGATGACTTCGACCAATGGAATCGAGGCGACGGGCCCGCTCGGCGAAGCCTGGCGCGCTTGGGTGGCGCTCGGCGTGGGGGTGTTGGCGGTGAGCGCACACTCTGCCTTGGCATACGGGATGTCGCCGCTGCTGAAGCCGATCACCGAAGATTTGGGTTGGACCCGGAGCACCTACGTCGGCGCAATGAACGCGCGCCTGCTGGTCCTGATGGCGGTGGTTCCGTTCGCGGGTCGCCTGGTCGACGGGATCGGTGCCCGCACGGTGCTCGTCCTCGGCGCGCTCTCGATGGCGCTGGGGACGCTTGCGATCGCGAACATGAACACCGTCACGACGTTCTGGGCGTCGGGCATCTTCATCGGCCCGGGCCAGGCGGCGGTCGGTAGCGTCGCCGGGTCGGCGCTCGTGGTGCGAGAGTTTCGGCATCGTCGCGGTCTCGCGATCGGGATCCTGAATGGCGGCGACAATCTCATCACCGGGCTCGTGCACGTCGGATCGGCGTATCTCTTGATCCACGTCGGCTGGCGGGGGGCCGTCGCGGGCCTGGCCGCCGGATACGTTCTGCTCGCGGCGCTGGTATTCGTGGTGTTGAGGCCGGGGGAGGGAAAGGCCGACAGCCAACGGGACGCGACGGTCGGGGGCCGGGACGAGGGTATTCCCTGGCGGGACGAACGGTTCTGGCTGCTCCTCGGGGCGTATGTGATCATCTACGGCTACGTCACGACCATCGGAATCCACTTCCCGGCGTTCCAGCGCGATCTGGGCCGCGGCGCCGACACGGCCGCGTGGATCTACGGGCTCAGCACGATGGTGGGGGCGGCGGGGTCCATCTTGATCGGGTGGACGAGCGAGCGCGTCACTGCCCGGGCGACGCTGAGGATCGTCGTTGTCGGGCTCCTGTTGAGCTCCCTCGTCTTGTGGTTCCCAGTTGGGGTACCGGCCTACACCGTGTGGGCGGCCGGGTACGGGATCGTGAACGCCGGCGCGGTGGCGCTGCTCGCCTTGGTCCTCGTGGAGATGTTCGGGAACCTGAGCTTCGGACGGCTCATGGGGACGGCGATCTCGGTCTGCATGGGGGCGACGATCGCAGCGAACTTCTTCGCTGCGGGCATCTTCGATTCGTTCGGTACCTACGTTCCTGTTTGGCAGAGCTACACGGGTCTCCTGCTCGTCGCGCTGGTTCCGGTGCATCTCCTCGCGCGGGGACGCAGGCACTGATTCGTCGATTGCATCCGTGCGGGTGAAATGGTCTCCTTCGCTCATGGGCACGCATGACGAAGAGCGCAGCGATGCCTCGCTCGATGATGCGGTCCTCGACGAGGTCCGCGAGGAGCGCGAGGACAGCCTGAGTGGTCCCGACAGCCCCGATGGTCACGCATTGGGGAAGGCGGTCGGCGAGAATGTCTCGCGTCTACGCCAGGAACGGGGCCTCGAACTCGACGCCCTGGCGCGCCGCAGCGGCATCCGAGCGGACCTTCTCGAAGTCCTGGAGGGCGGCCGAGCGGTTCCCAGTCTGCGCGCAGTTTGGCACCTCGCGACCGGCCTCGAGGTGCCGTTCGGGAGTCTCCTCGCGCACACGATGCTCACAGCCGCGGGCGATCCGGACTTCCGGGTGCAGCGCGGCTCAAGAGGGCGGGTCATCGCATCGTCGACCAACCAGTTCCGGTCTCGAGTCCTCTTTTTGGAGGGCGACCCGAGGGCGCCCGAGGTCTACGACCTCACCCTGGAACCGGGCTGCGTTGAGACGGCCGAGTCGCACGCGAGGGAGACGTTCGAGCACATCGTGGTCACGAGCGGCACGATGGTTCTGCGCGCCGGCGCGTCCGAGACGCGGCTCGAAGCGGGCGACAACGTGTTCTTCCGCGCAGACGTCCCGCATGCCTATGAGAATCCCGGCGATGAGCCGACCCGTGCGCTGCTCGTCATGAGCTACGCGCAAGGTTAGGATCGCGCGGGATCCGGCGCGTCGGGGTCGAGGCCGAATCGGGTGATCGCGTCGGCGACTCGCGAGGGTTCGATCTCTTCGCGACGAGCAAGCTCGTAGAGGCCGGCGGCGCAGACCGACTCCCCGTCGACCTCGAAGAATCGCCGGAGTGCTGTGCGTGTGTCGCTGCGGCCGAAACCGTCGGTCCCCAAGACATGGAGCCCGTCGGGGAGATAGGACGCGAGGGGCGCCGCGAGTCCGGCGACGTAGTCGCTCGCCGCAATGATCGGGAACGGGTCGTCACCAATGACCTGCCGGATGTAGGGAATGCGCGGTGCCTCGAGCGGGTGCAGTCGGTTCCAGCGCTCCGCCGCACGGGCATCACGAAGCAGTTCGTTGTAGCTCGTCACGCTCCACACGTCTGCGGCGACGCCTTCGTTGGCGAGCAGTCCCTGCGCGCGCACCACCTCGGGCAGGATCGCTCCACTTCCGAACAGGTGGAGCCGAGGGCCAGAGCCCCCCGTTTCGCTCGCTTGAAATCTGTAGATCCCGCGCAGAATACCTTCTTCGGCTCCAGGCGGCATCGACGCTTGCGGGTACGCGTCGTTGCCGACCGTCAAGTAGTAGAACACGTCTTCGCGATCGACGTACATGCGGCGAATGCCGTCCTCGACGATCACCGCGAGCTCGTAGCCGTACGCAGGGTCGTAGGCCCGCACCGTGGGGACGGTGCTCGCCAGGAGATGGCTGTTCCCATCCTGGTGCTGCAGACCCTCACCGGCCAGGGTGGTGCGTCCTGCCGTCGCTCCGATCAGGAAGCCCTTGCCGCGTGAGTCGGCATGCTGCCAGATCAGATCGCCGATCCGCTGGAAGCCGAACATCGAGTAGAACACGAAGAACGGGATCGTGTTCACGCCGAGGGCGCCGTACGCGGTCCCGGCTGCGGTGAACGACGCCATGCCGCCGGCTTCGGTGATACCCTCTTCCAGGAGCTGCCCGTCTTCGGCCTCTCGGTAGAAGGCGACCACGTCGGAGTCGACGGGTTCGTAGCGCTGGCCCTGCTGCGAGTAGATGCCGAACTTCCGGAAGAGCGCGTCCATCCCGAAGGTACGCGCCTCGTCGGGCACGATCGGAACGATGAGGCGACCGATCTCCGGATCGCTCATCAGGTGGCGGAGGAGCCCGACGAAGACTTGTGTGGTCGCCACGTCGCGCGAGCGTCCGCCGGTCTTGTACTCGGCGAAGATGTCGGGATTCACTCGCGCGATCGGTCGCGAGCGAATCGTACGACGAGGCACCGGCCCGCCCAGCGCCGCGCGGCGCTCGCGCAGGTACTGCAGTTCCTCGGTGTCGTCGCTCGGTCGATAGAACGGAACGTCTTCGATGTCTCGGTCGTTGATCGGGATTCCGAGGCGATCTCGGAACTGACGAAGTTCCTGGGGATTCAACTTCTTGGTCTGATGGGTCACGTTGCGCCCTTCGGCGCCAGACCCAAGACCGTAGCCTTTGATGGTCTTCGCGAGGATCACCGTCGGGGCCCCACGATATTCCGCGGCTGCGGCGAACGCGGCGTAGACCTTCGCCGGGTCGTGTCCGCCGCGTCGCAGGCGATTCAGCCTGGCGTCCGTGAGCCCGTCGACGAGCTCGAGCAGCTGGGGGTATTTTCCGAAGAAGTGTTCGCGGATGTAGCCGCCCGATTCTACGGTGTATTTCTGGTATTGCCCGTCGACCACTTCGCCCATTCGGCGAACGAGCACGCCGTCGGTGTCGCGGGCGAGAATCGGGTCCCAATCTTCGCCCCAGATGACCTTGATCACGTTCCAGCCGGCGCCGCGGAAAGCGGCCTCGAGTTCCTGAATGATCTTGCCGTTGCCCCGCACCGGACCGTCGAGTCGTTGCAGGTTGCAGTTGACGACGAACACGAGATTGTCCAGCCGTTCGCGTGACGCCAGCGTGATGGCGCCCATGCTCTCGGGCTCGTCCATCTCTCCGTCCCCGAGGAAGGCCCAGACACGCGATTGTGAGGTGTCGGCGAGACCGCGGGCGTGCAGGTACCGGTTGAACCGCGCCTGGTAGATCGACGAGATCGAGGTGAGTCCCATCGAGACAGTGGGAAACTCCCAGAAGGCGGGCATGAGCCACGGATGCGGATACGAGCTCAGGCCGCCCTCGGGAGCGAGTTCGCGTCGGAAATTCGAGAGGTCCTGCTCGGTGAGGCGCCCCTCGAGGAAGGCGCGCGCGTAGACTCCCGGTGCAGAGTGTCCTTGGAGATAGAGGAAGTCGCCGGCAGCGTCCTCGGTGTGCGCACGAAAGAAGTG
>JAJCZO010000350.1 GCA_029262355.1 Deltaproteobacteria bacterium | reverse complement strand
GCCGCCCCGACCGAAGGTCCTTCCCCCGCTTCATCAGGGCGGGGAACACGATTTCTCGTGTCCGGCGGTGTTTGGTAGTTCGGGGTTTGTCCGTTAGGCAGAGCGGATGGCGAACAAGGGAACATGTAAGGCCGACTCCTGCGAGAAAGAAGTCGTCGGGAAAGGCTACTGCAAACGGCACTACCGCCTCTGGAAGCGCGGCGATATGCCTAAGGCGCGTTTCGATACCTGCGTGGCGGATGGCTGCCACGGGAAGGTCGTAGCGAGCATGCGCTGCCAGGAGCACCAGAAGGTAAAGGCTCCGGAGCCTGTCGCTGAACCGGCTCCAGTCACGGAGGCTTCGGCCGAAGCGGCGTCGCCAGCGGCCGAGCCCCCCGCGGCCGAAGTGGCGCCGGCCGCAGAGCCCGAAGCGCAGAAGGCCCCTCCGGCCGATGCGAACGCAGCCCCCGCGGCCGAACCGGCGCCGGCCGCAGAGCCCGAAGCGCAGAAGGCCCCTCCGGCCGAAGCGGACGTAGCCGAGGCCCCCGCGAACGCAGCCGAGGCCCCCGCGAAGGGGTGAGCGACACCCACGTTGACAGCGCGGGAACCGAATGGTTCCCTGCTGAGTCGCACCCCCCATTTTGAGTGACAGGCGAGCGAGATGAAGAGGACGTATCAGCCCAGCAATCGGCGTAGAAAGCGCACCCACGGCTTTCGCGCACGTATGGCGACTCCCGCGGGTCGTCAGGTAATCAAGCGCCGACGCCGTAAGGGCCGCAAGCGCCTGAGCGCCAGCATTCCGCCCAAGCAGCCCGGCTGAGCCGAGCGAGCCGGATCTTGGGGGGCACGGCCGCGAGCTCCCGCGCTCAAACGCTGCCCAAGGCTGCCAGGGTGCGCAAGCGTGGCGAGTTTCTGTCGATCCAGAACGGCGGAAAGCGCTTATCTACGCGGCATTTTCTCCTCGTGCATCGCCCCGGGCAAGGTCGCGACGCGCGCCTGGGAACCACCGTGACCAAGAAGATCGGCGGAGCCGTGATTCGAAACCGCGTGAAACGAGCGATTCGGGAGACCTTTCGTCAGGTCCGCGTCGACCTGCCTGCGTTGGACCTCGTCGTGATCGCTCGAAACGGATCGGGCGCCCTGAGTGCTCTCGACGTCGCCTCTGAGCTGTCACCCGCCCTTACGCGCCTGGCGGCCGAGGCCTCGCGGTGACGGCCTTCACCGTCTGGGTCCTGCGGACGTTCCTGCGCGCCTACCAACTCGTGCTCTCGCCCCTGGTTGGGCCCGCCTGCCGGTTCGCTCCCAGCTGCTCAGAATACGCTCGTGAGGCCCTTGTGGTGCACGGCCCAACCCGCGGCACACTTCTCGCGGTACGTCGCCTGAGCCGCTGCCACCCCTGGCACGCAGGTGGTCTCGATCTGGTTCCGCCCGCCCACTCGCCGCGCCCGGGCGCGCAACACGCTGTCAAAGCCCGGAGTCACGCCTGATGGATCGTCGCACCCTACTGTTTGTCGGAATCTCCGTGGCGATCATCGTCCTGTACCAGGAGTTCGTCCTGAAGCAGTTCGCGCCGCCACCTTCTGCAGTGGATGCACCAGTGGCCGCGATCGACGGAGAAACCGCGCCGATCCCCCCGATGGACGCCCCGCTGGGTACGGCCCAGACGACCGCCGGGGCCGAGGAGATCGCGCCCCTGCTCCCCCCAACGGAGACCTAGGCGCTCGATGGCCAGCGGATCGAGGTCGAAACCGACCTCTATGTCGCCGTCTTCACGACGGTCGGAGGCCGGCTCGAGGACTTCCGGTTGAAGAATTACCGGGAGACCAACGCCCCCGACAGCCCGCCCCTGTCGCTCGTCCTTCCGGCGCCCGAGATTGAACTCCCCCTCGGTGTCGAGCTGCGAGGCGCGCGAGCCTGGCGGGATTCCGCCCAGGTGTACCAAGCAGACCGCTCGAAGCTGTCCTTGGCCGGAGGCGATACGGGCAGCCTGGTGCTGCGCACGACCTTCGAGGGCCAGCCGATCGTCAAGCGCTTCACTTTCCGGGGCGACAAGTACCCAATCGATCTGGTGGTCGAGACACCCGCACCGGATTCGCTGCCCGCCGAACTGACCCAGGCGACGCCCGACGGCAAGCCCGCCGCGGTGGCCTTGCTCCTCACGCGCGCCCGCCAAAAGGAACAGGACGACCGGACGTTCGAGGGCCCAGCGGCCCTGATCAATGACGAGCTGGTTCAAACATCGTTTGATGATCTAGAGGCTCCAGAGGTCCTCGATGGCGCGGTCGAGTGGGCCGGCTTCGAGGACCACTACTTCCTCGTGGCGGCCGCGCCCGAACGAGCCGTGAGCGTGCGGCTGCTGCCGAAGGGCAACGCCGTCGAGGAGAAGATCCTCACGCCCCGCGCCGCCAGCGGCCCAACGAACCTGACCTTCACGCTCTACTTCGGGCCAAAGGATCGCCCGATCCTGGAGGCCGCCGGCCATGGATTCGCCAAGGGCCTCGATCTGGGTTGGTTCGCGCCGATCGCGTTGATCCTCCTGCAGGTCCTCGAGTTCTCCCATCGATACTCGGGAAACTGGGGCGTGGACATCATCCTACTGACGGTTCTCGTCAAGATACTATTCTTCCCCCTCACGCGGAAGAGCTTTGCGTCGATGCGGGACATGCAGAAGGTGCAGCCCGAGATGGCTCGGATCCGCGAGAAGTTTAAAGACGACTCGCAAAAGATGAACACCGAAGTAATGGAGCTCTACAAGCGCCACGGGGTGAATCCGCTTGGCGGCTGCTTGCCAATGGTGCTCCAGATTCCGGTGTTCATCGGCCTCTACCAGCTGCTCCAGAACACGATTCAGCTCCGCCACGCCCCCTTCGGTTTTTGGGTCACGGATCTCGCTGCCCCGGAAAGACTCATGGTATTGGGGTACGGCATCCCAGTGCTGACACTTCTCCTGGGTGCATCGATGTTCCTCCAGCAGAAGCTCTCGCCCCAGGCCGGCGATCCGAACCAACAGAAGATCATGATGTTCATGCCGGTGATCTTTACATTCATGTTCATCGGATTTCCCGCCGGCCTCACAATCTATTGGCTCACGAACAACCTGCTCACAATCGCCCAGCAGTGGTGGATGCTTCGGGCCACACCAAGCTGATTGCGATTGTAAAGCCTAAACTTTAACTCCCGCCGAAGGCGCGAGATCGATCCGCACTTCGGTGCATGACCTTCCGTAGACAGGCAAAAAAGTGGCGGCCTACGTCGAAGACACGATCGCGGCCATCGCGACGGGCTCTAGCCGCGGCGCGATCTCGATCCTACGCGTCAGTGGGCGAGGAGCCCGGGAGGTCGCGCAGGCGGTTTTGCGTTCGCCTGCCGGTAAACCCTTGGAGCTCGTCGCAGCAGACTCTCACCGGGCCCGCAGAGCACGCCTCGTGCGCCCACACGACGGCTCCGCGATCGACGACGTGCTCGTGATACCGATGCACGCACCGCGGTCCTACAGCGGCGAGGACACCGTGGAGATCCATTGCCACGGAGGGGCCGTCATCTCCGATCTCGCCCTTCGCGCGGTTCTGTCCGCCGGGGGGCGCAGCGCGCGGCCGGGAGAGTTCACCGAACGAGCCTATTTGAACGGGCGCCTCGATCTTTGCCAGGCCGAGGCCGTGGCGGACATGATCGCCGCGAATAGCGAGGCCGCGCTCGAGGCCGCTCGCCGTCAGCTCGACGGCGAACTATCCGAGCACGTGCTGTCCGGGCGCGACACGCTGCTCGACCTAAGAGCGCTGGTCGAGGCGCATCTGGATTTCCCAGAGGACGATCTTCCGGCCGGTGCCGCCCAGGAAATTTCGAGCGGCATCGGTGAGGTGAGAGCGACGCTGGTGGCGCTGGCATCGACCTTCGCGAGGGGAAGACTCGTTCGAGACGGAGTCCGAGTCGTGCTGGTTGGAAAACCGAACGTCGGCAAGTCCTCCCTCCTCAACGCGCTTCTTGGCAGAGACCGTGCCCTGGTCAGTGCACAAGCAGGCACGACCCGGGACTACCTCGAGGAACCGTTGTCAGTGGGCTCCTTCCAGGTCCTCCTGTGCGATACCGCGGGCATTCGCGAGGCGGGCGACGGCGTGGAACGGGCTGGCGTCGAGCGCAGCGTGCAGCGCCTCGCCGAGGCGGATGTCGTCGTTTTCGTGGTGGACGGCTCGGAAGCCCTCGACGAGACAGACCAGGCGCTCTACGCCCGCATCCCGAAGCGGCCGCTCGTCGGCGTGCGCAACAAGAGTGACCTGCCGGCAGCATGGAGGGACGGGCCAGAAGCATTTGAGGGACTTCGATTCCTCGCCGTCTCGGCCACTCGCGCTGCGGGCCTACCCGAGGTCGAGAGGGCGATCGAGGCGGCCATTCCCGCCGATGAGGCGCCAACGGATGGCCTCCTGGTCACCAACGCGCGCCACCACGAAGGTCTACAAAGGTCTGCGGCCAGCCTCGAACGGGCTGCCCAGCTGCTGCGGCGTAGCGGGGAACTGGAACTCGTCGCGGCAGAACTCCAGCAGGCGTGCCACGCCCTGGACGAGCTCGTTGGGCGGAGTGACGTGGAAGATGTGCTAGACCGAATCTTCAGCCGGTTCTGCGTGGGCAAGTGAACAATGAGTAGCGTGGATGTCATCGTGATCGGAGCCGGCCACGCAGGGATCGAAGCGTCTCTGGCGAGTGCCCGAATGGGTGCCTCCACTCTCCTGCTGACCCAAAACCTCGACAACGTGGGTCAGATGTCATGCAACCCGGCGATCGGCGGGGTGGGCAAGGGCCACCTGGTTCGGGAGATCGACGCGCTGGGCGGCGAGATGGGGCGCGCAATCGACGCGACCGGCATCCAGTTCCGAACCTTGAACACTCGAAAGGGGCCGGCCGTCCGGGCGACTCGGGCACAGGCGGACAAGGCCGAGTATCGCAGATACATGAAGGCCGTCGTCGAGGACGTGCCGGGCCTTGCCGTGCGGCAGGCATCCATCGAACGCCTCCTGATCGAGGGCACGAAGGTCCTCGGAGTCGAAACGGAACTCGGCGAGCAGTTTCTCGCTCCCCGCGTAGTTCTCACGACCGGTACATTCCTGCGCGGCCTCATCCACGTGGGGGATCGCAACCGGCCCGGGGGGAGGGCAGGCGACGCTGCCTCCATGGGGCTGAGCCCGCAACTCGAACGCCTCGGGTTTCACGTGGGCAGGTTGAAAACCGGTACGTGCCCTCGACTCGACGGGCGGACGATCGACTGGTCGAGCCTGGAGGTGCAGCATGGAGAGGACCCACCGCCGACCTTCTCGTTTCGAACGAAGGCGATCACCCAGACCCAGATTCCGTGTCACATCACCTGGACGGGCGCGGCGACGCATGACGTGATCCGGGCGGGCCTCCATCAGTCGCCGATCTTCAGCGGAAGGATCCAAAGCAAGGGGCCTCGATACTGCCCATCGATCGAGGACAAGATCGTTCGCTTTGCCAGCCGCGATCGCCACCAAATCTTCCTCGAGCCAGAGGGGCGCGACACTGTCGAGGTCTACCCGAACGGGCTCTCGACGGCCTTGCCACTCCCAACCCAGGTGCGAATGGTGCGAACGATCAAGGGCCTCGAATCAGCCGAGATCATGCGCCCCGGATACGCGATCGAGTACGACTTCGTGGACCCGCTCGAGCTCCGCTCGAGTCTAGAAACAAAGAGAGTAAAAGGGCTTTTTCTCGCTGGACAGATCAACGGAACGACTGGCTACGAGGAAGCAGCGGCCCAAGGGATCATGGCAGGCATCAACGCGGCGCGCGCCAGCCAGGGCCGGCCGGAGGTGATTCTGGGCCGCGCCCAGAGCTACATCGGCGTGCTGATCGACGACCTCGTAACCCGCGGGGTGGGGGGCGAGCCTTACCGAATGTTCACCTCCCGGGCCGAGCATCGCCTGCTGCTACGCGAGGATAATGCGGACGCACGGCTGTCTCCGCTGGGCCACGAGCTCGGGTTGCTGGACGCCGAGGCTGCGTTTCACGTGAAACACCGCGGGGAGGCGGCCCGAGCCCTCAGGACGAGACTCGGAGCCCACAAGATCGCTGCGACCGCGGCAACCAACGATCTCCTCGCGCAGCGGGATCTCGCGCCCCTGCGCCAGGGTACGCATGCGCTCGAACTCCTGCGGCGGCCCGGGGCCGACTGGGGCCTCCTGGTTGACCTCGGAGTTGCCCGGCCCGAGGAGCCCCGCGTCGCGGAGGCCGTCCGCCTGGATCTCCGGTACGAGGGCTACGTAGCCCAGCAAGAGGCGTTGGTGGCGCGGAGCGCGAAGCTGGAGTCCACCCGGGTTCCCGAGCGGACGGCGTTCGAACAGATTGGCGGCTTGTCAGCTGAGGCCTGCGAGAAGCTGAGTCGTGTGCGGCCTCGAACCCTCGGCCAAGCCGCGCGCATCCCAGGAGTGACCCCAGCCGCGATCACTATCCTGGGAGTGCACCTTCGGCGGGGCGCGGGTGGCACCTGAGCCCTGGTGCCCTCCCGGCTCGGAGAGCGAGTGGCTTCGCCTGGGCGCTACGGCGCTCGGGGTGGAACTCGACGAACAGCAGATTGATGGCCTGCGTCGCTACCTCGGACTGCTGCATACCTGGAACCTGAGGACCAACCTGGTGGCGACCAAGGATCGCGGCGCTCTCCTTGAACGCCACATCCTGGACTCCCTCGCGCCCGTTCGGCTCTTGCGAGAACGGGGACATGCGCCGGCAGTCGTGGACGTTGGGAGCGGTGGGGGACTGCCGGGCGTTCCGATCGCGATCGCGTGCCCCGGGGCCCGGCTGACGCTTCTCGAGCCGAGAAGGAAGAAAGCGAGCTTCCTTCGTGCGGCGGCACGCGAATGTTTCACGTGGAACATTGCCGTGGAAGAGCGGCGCGCGGACGAGCTCGGACGGATCCAACCGCAGGGGTTCGATGTCGCCGTGAGCCGAGCAGCATTCCCGCCGGCCGAACTCCCCGCCCAGGCCGGCCCGCTGCTTCGGCCCGGCGGTTTGTTGATCGGCTTCACCACCGACCAGACGCCTGCAACGGCGCACGCGTACGCAGGATTCGCAGCCCCGCAGACGGTCCCCTATGACCTGCGGGGCCACCCCGGCGCGTTCTCTCTCACGACATGGGAGCGGCGGCCTGACTAGGGACGAGCAGGTTGCTGCTAGCCGCCGCCGGGGACGCGTGTCGCGCCGATGTCCCGTTGCGACGCCCCGTAACGGTGCAGGGCGATCGCTTCGGGTCCGCGCCTTCGCTTGATGTGCGGGTCGAGGCACGTGAGTCGATCCAAAGTGCGTCGCGAGCCTTTTTCATCTGGGGCGTGCACGCGCGTTTCACGTGAAACATGCATTGAAATGCTCGAATTACGCCCGACAACTTCACAAGCGGGCCATCGATCTGCTAGGCCCGTCCTGCGGCTATGGGCAGAATCATCGCGATCGTGAACCAGAAGGGCGGGGTTGGGAAAACCACCACCGCGGTCAACTTGAGCGCGGGGCTGGCGATGGCTGGACACTCCGCACTCCTGATCGACATGGACCCGCAGGCCAGCGCAACCAGCGGCGTCGGCATTCGTCTCACCGCAGAGGAAGCGTCGACCTACGACGTGCTCCTCGGGCAGTCAACTGCAGAAACTGCTCTCAAGAAAACCATGCTGCCTAACCTACAAGCGATCGGTGCAAGCCAAGATTTGATTGGTGCCGAGATCGAGCTGGTCAACGTGGAGCAGCGCGAACAGCGGCTCAAAACCGCGATTACATCCCTACGATGGCGATACGAGTTCATCGTGATCGACTGCCCGCCGTCGCTGGGCCTCGTAACCCTCAACGCGCTGACCTCCGCCGACTCTCTCCTGATTCCGGTGCAGTGCGAGTACTACGCCCTGGAGGGTCTCACAGCCCTCATTTCTACGATCGGGCTCGTCCGCGAACAGCTTAATCAGGAGATCGACATCGAGGGCCTCCTGCTCACGATGTACGACGGCCGCAACACGCTCTGCCGCCAGGTGGCCGCGGACATCCGGGAGCACTTCGGCGAGAAGGTCTTCCAAGCCGTCGTGCCTCGCAACGTCCGCCTGAGCGAGAGTCCGAGTTACGGCTTACCTGCGCTGTTGTACGACCCTTCCTCCAAGGGTGCGCTCGCCTACGCCGAGCTCGCCCAGGAAGTCGCCGCCAAGCACGCCACCAAGGGTAAGGCTGCGACAAACGATGTTTGATTTAGAGAGGTAGGAGATGGCTCAGCAGCGGAAAGCGCTCGGCAAGGGTATCGGTGCACTCATCCCGTCGGCAGCGCCACGCCGGAACCCCGGCGCTGCGGTCGCCCGGCCCACCGCGCCCGAAGGCGAGCGAGTCGACAAGATCCCCCTCGAAGCCATCGATCTGAACCCCCACCAGCCCCGGGTCCACTTCGAGGAGGCCGCTCTACAGGAGCTATCGGCCTCGGTCGCCGAGCGCGGCGTGCTCCAGCCCATTCTCGTGCGGCCTCTCCCCGCAGGCAGATACCAACTCGTCGCGGGTGAGAGACGCCTTCGCGCGAGCCAACGAGCCGGCCTCAAGAGCATTCCCGCCCTCGTCAAGCCAATGAATGACGATGAGAGTTTGCTCGTCGCCATCATCGAGA
>JAJCZO010000349.1 GCA_029262355.1 Deltaproteobacteria bacterium | reverse complement strand
GATGCCCACCGATACATCCCACTCCGGGTGCTCCCCGCGAAGACGTTCCATCTGCTCCTGGATCTTGATCGCGCACCGCACGGCGTTCACGACCATGTCGTCGCCCTGAAAGACGGCGACCAGCTCATCGCCCACATACTTGTCGATGTCGCCGCGAAACTCCTTCACCACCTCGGCCTGCTCTCGCAGGAAGGTGTTGAGCATTTCCACGACGACCTCGGGCTCGACCCCCTCGGAGAACGAGGTGAATCCCCGAATGTCGGAAAAGAACACCGTCACCCGACGCCGCACGCCGCCCAGCTCGACGCCGTGTTCCGACGACGACTTCACCGCATCGAGGGTGCCTCCAGAGACGAACTTCTCGAGATGAAATCGCTCGAGAAGGCCTCGGATCATTTCGTTCATACGAACTGCGAGGTCGCCGATCTCATCGCGAGAACGCACCCCTTCGACCTGCACGGTCAAATTGCCCCGACTCACTTCCTGCGCCACGAGATCGATCGCGAGAATGGGACGAGCGATCCGCTGCGCGAAGATGAAGGCCCCGATCACGGCGACACTGAGCCCGGCGACGACCCAGAACATCAGGCTGCGCAGCATCTCGTCGATCGCGAGATACGCCTCGGCTTCGTTCTTCTCGACGACGACCGCCCATTCGAGATGACGCGGCATCGCGTAGACTCCGAGCATCCGCTCCCCGTCTGCACGCGTATAGGGATTCGCCACGACCGCGCGGCGGCCACTTCCGAGCATCGAGGCCGCCTTGCGAACGATCTCGGGCTGCTCGGCGCGAGCCCCGGCGGAGTCGAAGAGGCTCACACCTTCGGAATCCACCAGAAGAATCGAGCCGGTCTCGGTGAGGGGATCCGACGCGACACTCGCTTGAAGGCCCGAGAGCCGAACGCGAGCCGACAGCAGCCCGGCGCGGCCCGATACAGGCTGGCGGAGCGGCACGACGATGGAGATCAACCAGTCCCCGGTGGCGTCGATCCGACGCGCCGGGCCGACGTACACCTCATCCGTCCCGAACCACGCCTCGAGGTCATCTAGGGACACGGTCAGACTGCTCGTGTCCTCACCCGCATCGCGAAGCCGCTGCGCGAACGCGTCCTTCGCCGTGACGACCGGGGCCGTCACTCCCTCGGCGGTCACCTGCAGCGCGACGATGTCGCTCAGGTCCTCGATGCCCGACGTCAGCAGAGCCACCTTCTCCTCAGCGCCGAGCGTCGGGTCGTCGATGGCGTTGCGGACCATGAGGAGCGGGCCGACCCAGGTGTTCGCGTAGCGCTCGTCGATCTGCTCGGAGATCCGCGCGGCCGCCGTACTCAGCTCACCGTTGACCGAGCCCTTCAGCTCGTCCTGCGCAATTCGGATGATCGCTCGCCCCGCCACGACGAGAGGAAGAATCGCCAAGGCGACCGAGAAGAAGAGCAGCTTGGCTCGTAGGCTGAACCTCATGGCTGCACCCTCTCCCCGATCACGACCCGCGCTTCGCTCACGACGCCACCGCACCGCAAACCAGTGCCGTCATCCACACGCAGTCTGACGACGTAGTCGCCCGGCTGCTCGTAGGCGTGCGACACAACGGGGCCTGTGGCCGCGGCGCCGTCGCCGAAATCCCATTCGTATGCGAGAGTGTCCCCATCCACGTCCCGCGAGCCCCGCCCATCGAAAACGAGGGCATCGTGCGCACCGCCGGAGAAGCCCGTCCGATCGCCACCGGCATCCGCGACTGGAGGCGCGTTGACGTGAACCCCAACCGGAGCGACCGTAGTGGCGCAAGCGCTACCTGAGTCGTCAGTCACGAACAGCTCGATCGAGAACCGCCCCGGCGAGTCGAACGCGTGCGCCGTCGCGGACTCCGAGCTGGACGCGCCGCCGCCAAAGTCCCATCGATACGCGACGATCTCTCCATCGAGGTCTCGCGAAGCGCCGGCGTCGAACGCGACCTCTTCAGCCGCGCACACCACCCGATCCGGCCCCGCGCGCGCTTCGGGCGGCCGATTCACGCGAACCTCACTCGTCACACGAATCTTCGCGTTGGCAGTTCCGCTGCCATCGTCGACCAGCAGCGTCACCGGGTACGCACCGGGCAGCTCGTATCGATGGTGCACCGTCGGCCCCTCGGCCTCGGCCCCATCCCCGAACTCCCAGAAGTACGAGGCGATCGCCCCGTCCACGTCGGCGGAGTCCAATGCGTCGAAAGTGATGTTCTGGCCCGCGCAGGACACGCCCGGAGCGTCGATATGCGGCCGGGGGGCCGCGTTCACGGTCACCGAGAATCCAGCCTCGGCCGTGGCGTTGGTCGCACCGCTGCTGTCGACGGTCGTGAGGGACACGTCATAGTGGCCTGGCTCCGCGAAACGGTGGAAGACCTCCATGCCCTCCGCCTCATGGCCGTCGCCAAAGCGCCACTCGTACCTCGTGATCACTCCGTCGGGATCCTCGGACGCCGCCGCGGAGAACGCCAGCGATTCGCCAGGCGATGACGTGCGGTCACTCCCCGCCACCGCACGAGGAGGCGCGTTCACCACCAGACGGTGCGTGCGGCGACTGTCTCCACAATCGGCCGAGTCCGCAGCCTGTGCAACCAACGTAATCTCGTAGTCACCGGCGGCTGCGTAGGCGTGCTCCACCTCTGGCCCCTCACGGGTCGATCCATCGCCGAAGTCCCAGCGCCACGCGACGTCGGACTCCCCCGCCTTCTCGCCGACGGCCCGAAGGGACACGACCTGCCCCGGACTCGAGACCGTCGGACCCTCGATCGCCGCCGTGGGCGCGGACCGGACCGTGACGGTCAGCTCGTCGACATCGGCGTTGTCACAATCCGCCACCTGATCACCCTCGACGGTGAGTACCACTTGGTACGTGCCCGCACGGACGAACCGATGGCTCGGCTTGGGGCCGTTCCCCCGCGAGCCATCGCCAAAATCCCAGGAGAAGCGATTCACGACGCCGTCGGAATCGCGAGACGCGGAGCCATCGAAGGCAACCTCGACGTTCGCACACGTGTCGACATCGTCGCCTGCGCCTGCCACTGGCGCGGCGGCCACCTCAACGATGCGACGATCGCGATGAAGACCGCACTCGAGGCCAGAGTCGTCCTGCACGGTCAACGTGACCGGGTAGGTTCCGGCCTCCTCGAACACGTGGACGGGATGCACGCCCTCGCCCGTGGTACCGTCGCCGAACTCCCAACCGTGCTTCAACACATCGCCGTCCGGATCACTCGAACCGCTGCCATCAAAGAGAACGATTTCTCCGGCACAATGGGTTGCATCATCGCCAGCGCGCGCGAGCGGCGCCCCGTTCACGCGGACTTCGAGCCCCCCTTGATCGCGGCCATTCGCGAGGCCGGTTCCGTCGTCGACCCACAGAACGACGGGATACGACCCACCACCGGCGTACACGTGAGTCACCCGGGCTCCGCGCCCGACCGGACTGCCATCTCCGAAGTCCCAGACGTAGAGCAGGGTGTCTCCGTCGGGATCGGCCGACCCCTTCGCATCCAAACGTACGACCGGCTCGCAGAGCACCTGCCCCGGACCCGGACGAGCGACGGGCGCGTGATTCACGTGCACCGACACCGACACCTGAGCCGACGAGTTCGCCGTGCCACTGCCATCGTCCACGACCAGCAGCACTTCGTGCGAGCCCGGGACATCGAACGCCCGACTGAGGATGGGCCCCTCGCCCACGTCAGCCCCGTCCAGAACCCAGCGATGCCTGACACTCGCGCCCTCTGGGTCGTAGGACTGCGACCCGTCGAGCTCGAGCAGCTCTCCAGGGGCAACGCGCGGCGGCGCGGCGAGACGCGCGACCGGCGCGGCGTTTACCACGACGCGAAGATCGTCGTAATCAACCGCTTCCTCATGGCCCGTATCGTCGGCGACCATGAGCTGCACCGTGTATTCGCCGCCCGCGGCGTACGCGTGGGCGACCGCGTCGCCCTCCGTCGCCTCCCCATCTCCGAAGTCCCAACGGTAGTGCGCGATCGAACCATCCGGATCCCTCGACGCCGACGCCGAGAACTCGATCGCTTGGCCGACCGCAGCCGTGCGATCGGCACCGGCGTCGGCAATGGGCCGCGCGTTCACGATGACGTCGAGATCGGCGTCCGCGGTGTTCCGCGGCGTCGGTGAATCGTCCTCGACCTGCAGATCCACGCGGTAGGCCCCCGGCGCCGCGTAAACGTGACTCGTGCGAACGCCCTCGCCGGTCGCGCCGTCACCGAACGACCATCGATACGCAACCACCTCTCCGTCCTCGTCACCTGAACCGCCGGCGTCGAAGTGCACCTCGCTCTGCGTCACACGTTGGTCCGAGCCAGCGTCGGCGGTGGGCGGCGCGTTCACGACCACCTCGAAGGTGTCCTCGTGCGTATCCGAGATCGTCTGCGAATCGTCTCGAACGGTGAGCCTCACCTCGTAGCGGCCCGCCGCGACGTACTGATGCCGAACCTGGGCGCCTTCCGCCGTTGCCCCGTCACCAAAAGTCCACGCGTAGTGAATCAGCTCGCCATCCGAATCGGTTGAGGCACCCCCATCGAGATCGAACGGCTGCTCGATCGCCACCTCGCGATCCTCACCGGCCCGAGCGACCGGCGGGTCGTTCACGAAGACATCCCGGGCCGCCGAGGTCGTGCTGTTGCCCACGCCAGCGTCGTCGGTCACCGTGAGCGTCGCGACGTAGACTCCCCGCGCGGCGTACGCATGCTCGACCGAGGCTCCGGTCGCCGTCGTGTCGTCCCCGAAGTCCCAGACGTAGCTCGAGAGCGCGCCGTCTACGTCGGTACTCTTTGCCCCATCGAAGAGGATCGTCTCGTCGATCGCGGCGCGGTCCGGAGTGGTCGGAATGGCCTCTGGCGACCGATTGACCCAAATCTCGATCTCATCGGTGCCCGTCGCACAGGGCCCCGCCGAATCATCCGTGACCGTCAACTGCACCGTGTAGCGACCTGGCTCCGCGTATTCGTGACGGACCGCGCCGCCCGTCTGGCTCGTGCCATCACCCATGTCCCACGCGAAGGCCGTGATCCGACCATCCCCATCCGTCGAGGATGCTGCGTCGAACGACACCACGTCCGCCGGCGCCACGGTCTGATCCTCGCCCGCCACCGCCGTCGGAGGGGCGTTGATCAGAACCGGGACGATCACCTCCCGTCCGGCGCCGACCTGCCCAGAGTCGTCTGCCACTCGCAGTCGCACTTCGTAGCGGCCGGGCTCGCCGAACGAGTGCGTCACGACCGGGTCGGTCGACGTCTCGCCATTGGGAAAACGCCACTCGTACGAAAGCGCGTGCCCTTCGGCATCCGTGGACGCGCTCGCATCGAGCTCCGCGCGCTCGCAATCCACCTGACGTACGGCGGTGACGACCTTCGGACGACGGTTCGGAATGATCAGCGAGATCGGCAGCTGAATCGGGACGATCACACCGTCCTCGTCGGCCATGTACAAGGTCGCGTCGTTCGGGATCTCGCCCGCTTCGCCGCCCAGCGCCAGCGCGATGATCTGGTCCTGCTCTTCTGGCGTGAGCTCGGCCTTGGACTCGGACCACTTATTCTGGCCCGACGTATCGGCGAGAATCGTTCGATAGAGGGTCTCGATGCGCAGGTCGGCACCGGCCGCGTCAAAGCTGTGAATGAAGAGACGCTGGTTGCCCGAGGGGAGAATCCGGATCTCGGCTGTCCGGGTTCGCGTGTCGTGATGGATCGTCGGCACGTACGAGAGCATGCGCGATCCCTCGAGCGGCTTGTCGTCGGCTCCGACGACGTCGACATCGAACACGTTGCCATCGTTGCCAGCCACACCCTCGATCACCAGCTTGAAGGCGACGCGATCACCGACCCGTTCCCCCTGTTCGGGGGAGAGATCGGCCAGCGTCACCCACGACTCATCCGCGTCCTTGTCTTCCTTGAAGGTCTGGTCCGCGAGAAGCGTCCCGCCGCGGATCTCCTCTTGCGTGGGCGTCGCGCCCCGCAAGCCGGGCGCTGTCGTCGCCCCGGCACCTCCGTAGAGCGCGAAGCGGGTTGCCGTATCGAAGTCCCCCCAGCCAAAGAAGACGTCGAGCTCCCCTCCTGCGTCGGGGTCGAAGAGCCGAACTCGAATGGGCGCTGGCGTGTCGGCTGGCACATCGAGCAACACGACCTGCAGGTAATCGTCGTCCCCCTCCCGCGTGCTCGCATTGGGTCCATACGTGACGAGGCGAAGGTGATCGATCGGTTCCTCAGCAACGGCCCTGGTGGACCCGCAAAGGACCAGTGCGAGCGACAGGGCGGCGCGGACGGCGATCGGAAGCATGGGCATCCTCAAAACTCGTACCGCTGCCGGTTGCCGAGCCGATCTTCGACCTCGACGAACTCGAGCCGCAGGTCCTCAGGCCGGGGTGGCGGACCGGGCAGCCTACCGACGTAGGTCCGCCCGTCGGGCTCCAGCCGCAGAGCGCCGTCAAACACGCGGTCGCCCGCCACCAGGCGAAACGTCGCGACACGGCGCAGTCCAGAAGGATCATCGGCCACGACACGAATGCCGTGGACGAAACCAGCCGTACCTTCCAGCCACGCCGTTTCCTGGACCTGCGGAGCGCCCACATCGCGATAGACCGAGAGCACTTGCTCCGTTCGGTTGCCTGCCGCGTCCGCGGCTACCAAGCGAATCTCGTTCGCGCCGGGCTCGAGAGGCACCACCACGGCGAAATTCGAACCCCGGACCTCGATCCCCTCGCCGTTCAGTTCGAGCGAAGCCCCGGCCTCCACCTGCCCCACCAGCGAGACCTCGGCATCGCGGGTGAGCTGCGGAAGCGACGTCGGCAGGTGAAGCGCCGGGGGCTTGGAGTCTCGCGTCACCACGAGGCGCTCCTCGGTAGAGAATCCCGCCGCCGTCGTCACGCGCGTGCGGAGTTCCGCGCGCCCCGCCGCAACGGGCACCGTCAACCGAAAGCGACCCGTGGCATGACTGCGAGTCGACGCGACGATTCGCCCGTCCATACCAAGAATGTCGACGGCCGCGTACGGCGTCGTCGTCCCCGAGAGCGTTAGCCCCTCGCCGCGCGTGATGAAATGCTTCGGCTCGACGATCGCCACTGCCGGGTCATACTCGATCGGCGCGAACCAGCCAGGGAGATACTCGAGGCTGCGCTCCACACGCGTCGTGAACCCGGCCGGTGACGTCGCCTCGAAGACGATACGATTGCGGCCGGCGCGCAGTGTGCGGGCCTGGGCGAAACGCCCTTGGGCATCGAGCGCAACCGCCTCGCCATCGATCGCCAACAACGCCGAAGGCTCCGTCTCGCCGAGGAGGACCAGCGTCCTGTCGCCGCTCGGGCCATCGGCCCGCGGAGCGGTCACGCGCAGGTAGGGTGCGTGCCCCTCGGCCTCGACCGAGAAGCGCCCCGCGCCGGTCGGTGCGCCGGGAAATCCCGATTCATCGACCGCACGCGCCCGCCACGAATACACGCCCCGCCCCAGACCCGACGCGGCAAACGCCGGTGCCGTGAGGCCTGCCGCAGACAAGATGGGCGCCCCAAAGCGGGAATCGCGATCGACCTCGACCGTATACTCCGATGCACCCGGCACCGGCTTCCAACGCAGCAGCACGGTCTCGCGGTAGTGGATTGAGTCGTCAGGGGGGCCGATCCGCTCCGGCGGCGGCAACAGGTCCTTCGGCTCGGCGGGGCCGGCGTCGGCCGAAACGACCGTCCCCTGGTTCCAGCCCAGCATGACTTCCTCATCGCCCGACGACACTTTGACCGGCCGGTCGTCGTAGTTCGCGAACTTCGCTTCGCCACCGTCGCGCCGGACCCAGAAGTTCTTCGAATCGATCTGCGCGTCGACAGATTCGACCTGCACGTCGAAGTCTCGGCGACCGCCGCCGCCGAGCAGCGCGAACGCGTCGCCCTCGACCAGCGACACCGTGGTGCGGCGACGATCGTTCAGCCGGTCGATCTCCATGCTCTGAATCACCGCCTGTGCGTTCTCGCCCAGCCGAATCTGGCTCTGATCCGAAAACAGGACCTCCGCAAACGAAGCCGATAGCGTTCTCAGGCGCTCGTTCTCCACCAAGACCGCATCGACCGGGCGCTCGGTCCAGACCAGCGCCTCGGCACGACGTCCCTGCACTTGCCCGCGACGCGCCGACAAAACGGCTTCACCGCTGCCATCGCGGCGAGCCTTCGTGAGGTCTCGCGCCTGCATCGCAAGCACGCGCGCCTCGTCGGCACCGACGAGGGCGTCGTTCCACCGACCGGTCTGTCCCGCGCGCAAGGCCTCGTCCCGGGCCGCAACGGCGCGTCCGAGCAAGCCACTGGCGAACACGGATCCGCCGAGCGCCGTGGCCTCTTGGATCAGCGCCAGGCTCTGGTCGAGCGCCGACCGTGCCTCGGCGATGGGTAGATCGGGGACCCGGATCTCCATGCCGGCGACGACATCGGACGCCGCGCCGAACCCGTTGAGAACGAGCAGGTCGCGCCAAAGATCCGGGCTCCCGAGGTACTCCGCCGAAAGGTCTCGTACGGTCTGCCCTGGTTGGACTTCGACCACAGGAAGAGCCTGCTCTGCCCAAACGTCGGGCACGTGAAACGCGAGGCCCGCACCTGCAAGGAGTCCGACCGCTACGCCCCGCCACCGCGCGCGCGATCCGCAGAAGGTCAACTCAGGCCTCCCGGTACAGCCGAGCCCGGCGCCGCACGCTCTCGAGCAGGCGTTGATCGAAAGGTTCGAGCTCGTACCCCACGGGATGCGGCGGCCGGGCATCGAGCCCCAGCGCCACGAGCACCTTGGGGTGCTCGTAATAGGCAAGATAGGCGGGGAAGGCGAGGAGCGGTGCCAGATCGGTGCCCGCCTCGGCCACCTGCGCAAGAATTCGCTTGCGGTCCTCCGCCAACAGAGCTCCAAAGGCGGCCCCGCACTCGCCTCGGGCGAGGCGATCGAGGGTGCCAAGCCCCGTCAGAACGGCATCCAGAACCACCTCCTGCCTCGCCAGATCCCTCGCAATGCGCGGCGCGAGGCCGATCTCGCCAGCCCCAGGCATGCGCCCGTCCGCACTCGGCGGGATGACCTCGTTCAGAAGCGCGGACAGGCCGCGCAGTTCGTCGTCGGACAGACTCACGGGGCTACTCTATGAGGAATCCCGGGCGGCGCTCAACGGTAGACATCAGTCGAACAGGGTAGCGAGATTCTGCTTCATCCGATCGGCTACATAGAGAGCCAGGGCCTGGATCGTCGACGTCGGATTCACGCCGCCCGACGTGACGAAGATGCTACCGTCGATGATGAAGAGGTTGCGCACATCGTGGCTGCGCCCCCATTCGTTCACGACGGACCGCTGTGGGTCCGTGCCCATCCGGGCCGTTCCCATGAGGTGCCAGCCGGCAACGGACAGCGGGGAGTTGACGTCTGTCTCGCGCGCGCCCGCGGCTTCGAGCACCTCCTTCGCACGCTCGACGCCGTGCGCGAGCATCTTCTGGCTGTTCTCACTGAGCCGATAGTCGAGCTTTGGTGCGGGAATCCCGTTGGAGTCGGTGAGCTCCGGGTCGAGGGTGACCCGATTGCGCTCCT
Source organism: Deltaproteobacteria bacterium (assembly GCA_029262355.1). Lineage (GTDB taxonomy): Bacteria > Desulfobacterota > Binatia > UBA12015 > UBA12015 > VGTG01. The sequence goes on along the minus strand of JAJCZO010000349.1, from coordinate 23,086 downwards.
CGGCGAGGTCCTCACAGATCGCCAGCAGGCTTGCCGTCCGATTGAAGACGCTGCGAAAGCCCTCGTGGTGTCCCTCGCCCCAGGGGATCCTGCCCGCGCCCATCCCCGACAACGCAGACGACACCGGCCCCATGCCGCGCACGGCCTCGAAGGAGTACCCTCGCACGAAGCCCCGCGAGAGGTCGGTCTCGTAGAACTCCTGGCTCATGATGCTGCACCCGGTGGGGCCCTTGTAGCCATCGAGCGGATCATCGAAGAAGCCGACCACCATGCCGTACGGGTGAAACATGAGGTTCTTCCCCACGAGCCCGCTGCGGTTCGCGATCCCGTCGGGAAAGGCGCTCGACTTCGAGTTCAGCAGCAGCCGAGGAGTGCCGATGCCGTTGCACGCGACGATCACGATCTCCGCTCGCTGTCGGCACTCGTTGCCCTCGGCGTCATAGTAGATCACGCCGTCCGCCATCCCGTCGTCGCGCATGAGAATCTCGCGAACGCGACACCCCGTGCGAACCTCGACTCCCTGCCGGACCGCCTCGGGCCAGTAGGTGATGTCCGTGCTCGCCTTCGCACCTTGGGAGCAGCCGCTGATACACGGGCCGAGATTCACGCAACGATCACGACCGCGGTACGGCTGCGTGGCGATGGCGCTGTCCGAGGGCCACCAATGCCACCCCAGCTGGTTGAAGCCTGCCGCGAGCGTTTCTCCAAGCTTGCCCAGCGGAACGGGCGGGAGGGGGAACTCCTTGGGCGGATACGCGGGATCACCCGCGAGCCCGGCAACCCCCATCATCCGATCGTTCTCGGCGTAGTAGGGCTCGAGCGTGGCGTAGTCGATCGGCCAATCCGCCCCGACGCCGTCCAGCGTGGCGGTGCGAAAGTCCGACGGATGCAGCCGCGGGAAGTGCCCCGCGTACAGGATCGTGCTGCCGCCGACCGCGTTGAACATCGAAGCCTTGATCGGCGAATCGGTGTCGTTGACGGGGTAGTCTTCGGGTCGGCCCCGCGAGTTCGGACTCACGCTGAAGTCGCCTAGAGAGCGGGCCTCCCAGTCCATGCCGGTGGTGGGATACGTTGCTGGGTTCATCCATCCGCCCTGCTCCAAGCAGACGATGCGCATGCGGGTATCTGCGAGACTCCAGGCCATGGCGGCGCCGGAGGCTCCGGCGCCGATGATCAAAACGTCGACGGTTTCTTCGGCCACGCGGCACTCTTGCAGCGAGTCCCCCGCCCGACAACCCCTTCGTGAAATCTCGTATCGGTCAGAAGTTGAAGACGCCCTGCTTCAGCAGTCGCTGCATGAACTCCGGAGTGTACGCCGACTCCGGATCCTCGCGCACCATGCTGTCCAGCGCCTCCGCGTCCTTGCCAACCAAGATCCGCCACCGCTCCTCGCGCACGCCGTCGAGGATCACGGTCGCAGCCGCGCTCGCGGTCATGGGAGCGTTGTCCCGGAAGCCTTCCATCCGCTGCTGAATCGCGGTCTTGAGCTGCTCATCGGACAACGCATCGGCGGGAAGGCCCATCCGCTTCATCTGGATGCGCACATCCACCAGATCGGTCGAGGTCATGTCGGCAACGGCCGGCTTGCCCAGGATGTCGCGCGAGTTGTGGGTGATCGAAGTCCCGACATGCCCCGGCATGACTAGAGAGATCTTCACGTGCGGCGCGTTGATCTGACAGTCGATCATGAGCGCCTCGGTGAAGCCCTTCACTGCGAACTTCGCAGCGCTATAGGCCGTGTGCGGCGCGGCAGCACCGAGGGTGGCCCAAAAGCCGTTCACACTGCTCGTATTGACGAGTACGCCCTCGTCGGCGGCGACCAACAGAGGAAGAAACGCCCGCGTACAATGGTACACGCCCGACCAACAGACTCCGAAGGTTCGCTCCCACTCGGCGCGGTCTCCTGCGATGAAACCGCCGCCCCCTGCGATGCCTGCATTGTTGAAGAAGAGGTGAACGTGGTCGGTCGCATGCTGCTCGAGAACGCCATCGCGGAACTGGAGAACCTGCGCCTCGTCCGAAACATCGCACTCGTGCGTCGAGATGCGAACACCGTCGGGCGCCGCAGCCCGACACGCCTGCGCGGTCTCCGCCATGTGCTCGACAATCACGTCACAGATGGCGACGTGCGCTCCGGCGGTGGCCAACTGCAGCGCGATCTCGCGCCCCATTCCGGTGCCTCCACCGGTGACGACTGCGAGCCTGTGACGGAAATCCTTCATGTTCCCTTCCTCCCACCATGGTCTTCAGCAGGTCCAGGTAGGCTTGCGCAAGCGCCAGAAGTGTCCCTACGACGCCGGCTCCCGATCAAACTCGGCCACGAGGTCGGGCCAATCGTCCGGCCGAAGCGCGCCGAACAAGAACAAACGCTTCAACTCGCGCGCAAATCGAGCCGTCTCGCTACGGGCCGCCTTCTCGCTACGCGATCGCGGCCGGGCCATCAGCGACCAGACCAACGCCGACGCGACGCCGATCACGCCAAACATCTCCGCGTCGATTCCGTTCTGCGTACGCGAGCTCCTCGCGAGCCGCTCGACCGCCCCCATGTACTCTCCCCAGCCGGGAGCGACGCCAGCGTGTCCGGTGAGAAGTCGGAACATCCAGATGCGGGCAATGTCTGGGTGCTCGAAAAAGTACTCGACGAAGTATTCGATCTGCTCGCCGAACGGCCGCGGCTCGGCGAAGATGCGCCGGACCTCGCTGGCGAACTCGACGGCGACGGCTTCGACGAGATCCTCACGCTTCGGGAAGTGCTGGTAGGCCGTGCTGCGGTTCAGACCAGCCCGACGAGCGACCGCGACGACCGTGATCCCCTCCATCCCCCGCTCCGCGATCAGTTCGCGCGCGGCGGCGACCAGAGTCGTGCGACTGGCTTGCGCGTCGCTGCGCATGGTCCGCCCCGAATTCTTCGCCTGCGACACGCGGTCGAAGATAGCCGTTGCACTCTCAAACTACAACACCTATGTTGGACTTAACCAGGGAGAGTCCGCTGATGACATTGCCAAAGAAGAGCTTTGCGATGGTGCAGACCGATTGTCGCAAGCTCGAGCCAATGGATCTCCCGATCCCCGAGATCAACGATGACTCGGGCCTCGTTCGCATCGAGGCCTGCGGGATTTGCGGCAGCGACTATGAGCAGTACGAGGGAGTTCTGCGAACCCCGATGCCCGCCGTGCCAGGACACGAGCCGCTCGGCGTCGTGGCCGCGATCGGCGACCGAGCCGCCGAACGATGGGGCGTGGACGTCGGCGACCGCATCGCGGTCGAGACGATGTTGTCGTGCCGGCACTGCCGCCCGTGCCTCGCTGGCTCGTATCACCTGTGCGACTCGCGCCGGATCTATTCGTACATCCCGCTCTCGGACGATCCGGGACTGTGGGGGTCCTACGCCCAGTACATGTATCTCGACCCGAACTGCATCGTGCACAAGATGGACCCAAGCTTGCCCGCTGCGACGGCCGTCATGTTCAACCCTCTCGGCGCGGGCTTCCGCTGGGCGGTCGAGATCCCGAAGACGAAACCGGGCGACACCGTCGTGATCCTCGGGCCGGGACAACGCGGCCTTGCCAGTGTGCTCGCGTGCCGCGAAGCAGGTGCCGCGAACATCATCGTGACCGGCCTCGAGGCCGATGCGAGGAAACTCGAGATTGCGAAGCAGTTCGGCGCGCACGCGACGATCGACGTGCAAAACGAGAACGCGCGAAACCGAATCCGGGAGCTCACGGGTGGGCGCGGCGCCGACGTCGTGGTCGACGTGTCGTCCTACGCCGTGGAGCCGGTTGCCGAAGCGCTGGATTATGTGCGGATGGGTGGATCGATCGTGTTGGCCGGCGTGAAGGGGTTCAAAGACATCCCCGGGTTCGTCTCAGACAAGATCGTGATGAAAGAAATCTCGATCCATGGCGCCATCGGCGTGACCAGCAGCGGCTACGCGAACGCGATCCGGGTCCTCGAAGCCAAGAAGTATCCCGTGGAGACCATGCATACGCACGACTTCGACCTCCGCGAGGCCGAGCGGGCGATTCTCACGCTCGCCCGCAAGATTCCCGGCGAGGAATCGATCCATTCATGCCTCATCCCGGAACACTAGGAGAACAACGTGAGTGACGAGATCCAACGCTGGGTCGAGGAGTCGCCCTACGGCCACGCCCTCGGCGTCCGCCTCGAAGAGCTACACGAGAACACGGCCCGCCTCGTCCTTCCGTACAAGGACGACAATTCGAACCCCGGCCAGGCGCTGCACGGCGGGTGTGCGGCGTCGCTCGGCGCCCTCGGCGGACAGGTCCTCGCGCGCGCCGCGCTCGGCCCCGAGTCGGGCCCGTGGCACACCGCCCAGATGCAGGTCAGCTACCTCTCCGCTGCAATCGGCGAGAACGTCATCGCCGAAGCCGAGCTGCTTCGGCGCGGCAAGGAACTCTGCTTCGTCTCAGTTTCCGTTCGGACGGCAGAGGGCAAGCCCATCGCGCGGACGGTCTCAACGGTACGCGCGCGCTTTGGCGCAGAACCGGCCGACCTCACAACGTCCGCAGGCGATCACGGGGAATCCGATCCGGGACAGATGGGCCCGCACATTGGGCTGGTCCCGTTCATTGGCAACCGGGGGATCCACGTCGAGCACATGACCGGCGGCACCTCTCGCCTGATCATGCCGTGGCAAGATGCCAACGGAGACCTCGGCGGGGGCGTCCACGAAGGCGCGGTCCTCGCCTTGCTCGACACGACCGGCGCGATGGCGTCGTGGGCCGAGTCGGGCCCCGGCCGATACAAGGCCTCGACCGCGTCGATGCAGCTCCAGAATTTGGGCCCGACGCCGCGGGGCGACCTCGTCGCCTACGGTAGCTGCGTGCAGCGAGATGCCGAGATGTTCTGGTCGGACGTCGAGGTCGCGGGAGCAAGCGACGGCCGAGTCACTGCGCGCGGCACGGTGCTGTATCGCATCTTGACCTGAGTACGCGCCGCACGTGCACCGCCGTCGACCACGGGTTGACCCCGGCCCGCTAGCCTTCCGGCTCGTCCGTTGCCGCGTCGCGGCGGGAGCGGGCCGCGTTGACGAAGAGAAGTACAGCACCGACGACCTGAATCACGACCGAGGGGATGCGCAGCGCTTCGCCCCCGAAAAAGTTGACGGCCACGCCGGCCGCGAACATCGCGAGGCCGGCCCGCGTCAGATTGCTCATCCGCACGGCGAGCACTCGTAGGCCAGCCCGGCACGGTTGTCCATACGGCCGCTCGTGCAGATTGGGATGTCAGGCGCAGATCCGCCCTCAGTCCGATCTCGAACCGCAACGCTTCGCAGCTCGAGGCTCTCACCCTGAACTTCTCTCACCGAGCCCGCCGGATGCGCTCGCCTCGGCGGCGAGCCGCTGAGCGACCCCGGGCAAGGCATCGGGGGTGAGCGAGATCGTGTCGATTCCGATCGACACCAAGAACGCGGCGAACTCGGGATGGTCGCTCGGTGCCTGCCCACAGATCCCGACTTTGCGGCCAGCCGCGTGCGCATCTGCGACGACCGAGGAGATCATTCGCTTCACTCCTGGATCTTGCTCGTCGAAGATGTCCGCCAGAATCTCGGAGTCGCGGTCGACGCCCAACGTGAGCTGGGTCAAATCGTTCGACCCGATCGAGAAGCCATCGAAGAGCTCGCTGAACTCACGGGCGAGGACCACGTTATTGGGGATCTCGCACATGACGTGAACCTCGAGACCGCCATCGCCGCGCACCAAGCCGTGGCTGGCCATCTCGCTCAGCACTCGACGGCCTTCTTCGAGCGTCCGGCAGAACGGCACCCTGATCTTCAGGTTCCTAAGGCCCATGTCTTCGCGCACTCGCCGCAATGCCTGGCACTCGAGCGCGAACCCTTCCCGATACCGCTCGTCGTAGTACCGCGAAGCGCCCCGGAAACCGATCATCGGATTCGCCTCGACGGGCTCGAATCCGCGTCCGCCGAGGAGATCTGCATACTCGTTGGTCTTGAAATCAGAGAGCCGCACGATCACGGGACGCGGATGGAATGCGGCGGCGATGATCGCCACGCCCGATGCCATGCGATCGACGAAGAACGCCGGCGGCGAGTCGTAGCCGCTCGCACGCCGCAGCACCTCGGCCCGATCCGCTGCATCGGTGATGCGATCGGGATGGACGAGAGCCATGGGGTGCACCCCAATCCACTTCGAGACCAGAAACTCTACCCGTAACAACCCAACACCCGCGTTGGGCAAGAACGACAGCGAGAAGGCGAGATCCGGATTGGCGAGGTTCATCATGAGCGGCACCGGCGGCTCGGGCAACGTGCCCGGATCGATCTGGGTGCGCGCAAAGTCGAGCTCTCCGGCGTAGATCTCCCCCTCCGCACCGCCGGACGCGCACACGGTCACGACCTGACCGTCGGTCAGGGTGGCGGTCGCCGTGCTCGTGCCCACGACGCATGCCAGTCCGAGTTCGCGGGCCACGATTGCCGCGTGGCACGTGCGGCCGCCGTGGTCCGTGACCACTGCAGCCGCCTGGCGCAGTACGGGCTCCCAGTCCGGGTCGGTCATGGCGGCGACGAGCACTTCGCCGGGCTGGAACGCGGACAACTCCTCCTTGGAGCGAACGACCCGAACCGGCCCCGTCGCGATCTTGTTCCCGACATTCTTTCCGCGGACGAGAACTTCGCTCTTCTCGAGCAGCGTGTAGACCTCGATCGCCGGCGCCGTCTTCTGCGCGTGAACGGTCTCCGGGCGGGCTTGGACGATGTAGAGCCCGCCGGTGCGGCCATCCTTCGCCCACTCCAGATCCATCGGTGTAGGCCGCCCATGCTTGCGGCTGTAGTGCTCCTCGACCGCGAGTGCCGAACGCGCAAGCCCGAGCACCTCGTCATCGGAGAGGACCAGACGCCGACGCTGATCGGCCGGCACCCGGCGCTCGCGAATCGCACCGCGTGGCCCGTCGCCGTACTCGAGCTTGATCGCCTTCGCGCCGCACTCTCGGCGCAAAATCGGCCGAAAACCCGCGCGGAGCGTCGGCTTGTGCACCCAGAACTCATCGGGGTCGACGCGCCCCTGGACCAGGCTCTCTCCCAGACCCCACGCGCCGGTGATGAGTACGACGTCCCGGAAGCCCGTTTCGGTGTCGAGAGTGAAGATCACACCCGCCGACGCCAGATCACTCCGCACCATCTTCTGTACGCCCACCGAGAGAGCAACCTTGCGGTGATCGAAGCCGCCCTCTTCGCGATAGACGATCGCCCGGTCCGTGAAGAGCGACGCCATGCAGTCGCGCACCGCCGCGAGGAGATTCCCGCGGCCACGGACGTTCAGATACGACTCCTGCTGGCCTGCAAAGGAAGCCGTCGGGAGATCCTCGGCCGTCGCACTGGAGCGAACGGCGACGTCGGTCTCCTCCTCGTCGCTCTCCCTCGAGAGCGCATCGTATGCGCTGACGACCTGCGATGTCACCCGACGCGGCAAGGGCGCGCCGCGAATCAGGGAGCGAATCTGCCGCCCCGCCACTTCGAGCGCAGCCACGTCGCGCACATCGGTTCGCCTCAGTATCGGGTAGATCAGGTCTTCCAGGCCTGCTTCGGACAGGTGAAGCCAGAAGGCCTCCGCCGTGACGGCAAACCCCGACGGCACGCGCACGCCCGCCGTGGTCAGCGTGCGCGTCATCTCTCCGAGGGAAGCGTTCTTCCCACCAACCGTCGGAATGTCGTCGATCGACACGTCGGCAAACGACACGACTAGAGATTCCATGCTCTGGTGCGCTGCACTCGGCGTGCCAGGCGATGCACCGCACCACGCGAATCCCCGTTCGCGCGCCTGCCAATGAGAAGCGCCAAGAATTCTCACCGGTCGGATCGGCTATCGGGCCAACGGACGGCTGGCGCTCTGCGAGAACCGGTCGGTCAGCAGATCCGCGGTAGGCTCGCCCCGGCCAGCCGCTCCAGCACCCGGCTCGTACCCAACGCGGTCCGCAGACAGACCCCCGACCGCGGGTCGCGGAGCACCCGACCGATTCGCTGAGCGTCCCGCGAAATCTCGTAGCCGCGCATGACCTGCAGCGCCGCCCCAGCATCGGCCTCGGCCACCACCGCGACGAAACGCCCTTCGCTCGCGAGATAGAGGGGGTCCAGCCCCAACAACTCGCAGCCCCCGCGCACGACGGGTGTGACCGGGACCGCCTTCTCCTCGATCTCGATCGAAACCCCTGCGGTCTCGGCGATCTCGACCAACCCCGTGGCAAGGCCCCCTCGGGTAATGTCGCGTAGGCAGTGCACCTCGAGCCCCGCCGCGAGCAACCCGAGGACCGGTTCCGCGACCGACGCCGCGTCGCTCGATATCTCGTGCTCGAACGAAAGCTCCTCACGCGCAGTCAGTACGGCGAGTCCGTGACGACCCGGATCGCCGCTGAGCAGCACGACGTCGCCGTCGCCCACGGCCCCGGGGTGGATATCGACGTCGTGCTCGAGGACGCCCACACCGGCCGTGTTGATGTAGACACCGTCGCCCTTGCCGTGATCGACGACCTTGGTGTCCCCGGTGACGACCTCCACATCGGCGGCCTCCGCCGCCGCGGCCATCGATCGGACCACGCGCCAGAGCGTCTCCATGGAGAAACCCTCTTCGAGGAGAAAGCTCGCGCTCAGGTACCGGGGCCTGGCGCCGCACATCGCAAGATCGTTGACGGTCCCGTGGACGGCGAGGCTTCCGATGTCGCCTCCCGGGAAGAAGAGCGGTCTCACCACGTACGAATCGGTCGTAAACGCCACCCGTCGGCCGGGGACATCGACCACCGCCCCATCGTGCGCTCGGTGTAGATGCGTGTTCCCAAAGGCTCGATGAAACACTCCTTCGATGAGCTCATGCGTCAGTCGACCACCGTCGCCGTGGGCCAACGTGACGGTCGGGTACCGCTCCACCGAGATCGGACAGGCCATGCTCCCCAGTTCGGACGTCGGCTTCAGCATACGCCCCTCCCATCGCAGCCCGCGTGCCATGCACGGCGCCCCTGCCCTCGTGACGAATCCGTGCTGCGGTTCTCAACTTCGGGAAGTCCGGCCACGAGAACCCCGCGAATGGGAAATGCCAGCGGGCTTCCGCGGCCGGGCACGGTTGAATCGGGGCATACGGCTTGCTCCACTCCTGCGCTAGGCACGATGACCATGAGTGTAGACCCGCGCACGCCCTCCCAGTTACAGGAGGCACACCGACAGCTCGAGGAAGCGGCACGGTACGCCGAGGTACACGACGAGGTCATCGAAAAGCTCCATCACCCCAAGGAATCGAAGATCGTATCGATACCGGTGCGGATGGACGACGGATCGTTGCGGATCTTCCGGGGCTATCGCGTTCGGTACAACGATGCGTTGGGCCCGACCAAGGGCGGGGTCCGCTACGACCGCGACGTGAATGCCGACGAAGTATCCACCCTCGCCTTCTGGATGACGATCAAGTGCTCGGCCGTGCACCTTCCATTCGGCGGCGCAAAGGGTGGAATCGCGGTCGACCCCAAGAGGCTCTCGCGCACCGAACTCGAACGCCTCTCTCGCAGTTACGTCGCGGCGATGGGGAGCTTCATCGGCCCAGATCGCGACATCCCCGCGCCGGATCTCTACACGAACGCGACGGTCATGGGCTGGATGGCCGACGAGTATCAAAAGATCCGGGGCGAGAATACGCCGGCGGTGGTCACCGGCAAGCCGGTAGCGGCCGGGGGCTCGCTCGGGCGCGACGATGCGACCGCACGAGGCGGCTACTACATCTTGAAGGAGCTCGAGAAGATTCGCGGCTGCGATCCGGCGGAAACGAAAGTGGCCGTCCAGGGCTTCGGCAACGCGGGATACCATATCGCGCGCCTTCTCCACGACGACGGCTACCAGATCGTGGCCGTGAGCGATTCTCAGGGTGGGATTCACCGGGCGTCGGGGCTCGACCCCACGAGCATTCATCGGGTGAAGGAAGAAACCCGCGAGCTGCGCGCCGTCTACTGCGAGGGTTCGGTCTGCCGCGCGCAAGACCATGACGACCTCACGAACGAGGAACTCCTCGAACTCGACGTCGACGTGCTGATCCCGGCCGCGCGCGAGAACCAGATCACCGAGAGCAATGCGAGCCGCATCCGCGCATCAACGATCGTCGAACTCGCCAACGGACCTACGACGCGCGCCGCAGACGCCATCCTGAACGACCGGGGAACTCTGATCATCCCGGACGTCCTCGCCAACGCAGGGGGCGTCACTGTCAGCTACTTCGAATGGACCCAAAACCGCTCGGGCTACTACTGGACACTCGACGAGGTCCACGAGCGCCTACGCGCGAGGCTTACGACCCACTTCCACGAGGTGCGAAACCGAGCAGAGCGCCACGACATCAGCCTGCGCCAATCGGCCTACGCCCACGCGATCCGCCGAATCGGCGAGGCGATCGAGTCTCGTGGTACGCGCGAGTACTTCGCCAGCGGCCTCGAGTGACCGCCCTCGTGCCGCCCACACTCCAGCAATGGCGACCGAGGCGCATGAGGCCGGCGCAAAAGGCCCAGGACGGAGCCTCTTCGCCGCGATCCCCCGAGGCTGGCCACGCACCCGGGGGCGCCATTCGCGTTTCCGGGAAGCCTTGGGGGGCTGGATTCTCTTCGCCGAGACGCCCCGAAGCGGCGTATGCATCGAAGAACGGCTGAGCTTGGCATCGCTCGTGCATCCCATACGGCCCATGCGCAAGAGCACACCCGTTCGCGACTACATGAGTCGCCTCCCACAGGAGGTCGAGCACCACGAGCCGCTGAGCGTCGCGGTGCAGCTCATGAGCGAGCACCACATCCGACACATCCCGGTCATGGACGGGGTGAGGCTCCTCGGTGTGCTGTCTCGCCAGGACGTGCAGGACGCGTGGCTGCGTTTCGGTGGGACGGCTGGCGAAAAGAAGGTCGCAGACGTCTGCACCCGCGACGTATTGAGCGTCGATCCGCTCTCCACGATCCCCGAGGTCGCAGGTGCGATGGTCACCCGTGGCATCACGAGCGCTCTGGTAACGGACGCAGGCGTGCTCGTCGGGATATTCACGAGCACAGACGCCCTGCGTGTCCTGTCCGAGCTCTGAGCCCATGCGACGGACCGAGCCCGGAACCCCGGCGTCCAAAGACCCACAACGAGGTCAGGGAGGCAGAGCAATGTCGAACCAAGGAGCGCCGGCCGTGAAGACCGTCCTGGCGGCAATGGACTTCTCCGAGAACGCCGCCCGGGCACTCGATTGGGCGCAGGACCTGGCTCGAGTCCACAACGCTCGGTTGGTGTTGTTCCACGCCGTCGCGCCTCCGATCGGGCCCGCCGCGGTACCCGAGTTCGTCAACCTCCCACCGGACATCTACGAGCAGCAGAAGGAATGCTCTCGCGAACTCCTCAACGAGGAGGTCGCGAAGCGACGCAGATCCGGGGTCGAGATCGAGGCCCGGATGGAAGTCGGCCCGTCGGGGCCTGCGATCATCGACGCCGCCGTAGAAGAGAACGCAGACTTGGTCGTCGTCGGGACGCGGGGTCTCACGGGCCTCAAGCGGACCTTCCTGGGCAGCGTCGCCGCGAGGCTGATCCGCGACGCCCCTTGCCCAGTACTCGCCGTCCCGGCAACCGAAGAGGACGTCCACCGCCCGGTCCGCCGCGTACTGGCCCCGACGGACTTCTCGGGCGATTCCGGCCTCGCCGTGGAGACGACGATCCGCATGCTGGGCCCCGTCTCCGAAGGCATGAAGGTCACCCTCCTCCACGTCTGGCGCGTTCCGGTCATCCTCAGTCCGTGGGGCACGTTCCCGATCGAACGAATCCGGCGACAGACGGCCAACGACGCGCAGCGAAAGCTAGAGGAGATTGCGACACCGCTGCGAGATGCCGGATTCGACGTCGAGACGACGGAGTGCGAAGGGGAACCAGCCGATGCGATCGATCAGGAGGCGTCGAGGATCGGCGCGGACCTGATCGCGATGGGAACGCACGGCCGCTCGGGAATCTCGCGAGTCTTCTTCGGGAGCGTCGCCGAGCGGACGCTCCCCACGGCACCGTGCCCGGTGTTGACGGTCCACCGAACGGAGGAGGCGACGCCAGGGCGGCCCTTCAGCGAGCGGCCGCCAGCTTGATCGCGGGCGACGTCGCGCCCGACGAAGCGAATCCGTGGAGCTCGGGGCATCGACATCGGGTAAACGGATTGGCGCCAATCGGCGTTCGTCTGAATCTCGGGCGCCACTCGGCACGAGAGATGCAGGACTCCCGGACGTGAGACCAACCGTCGATCCGTCGAATGCGAGCATCGCTGCTCAGTTTGGTGAGGCCGCCGCGCTCCTCGAAGCCCAGGGCGCCGACGCGTTGCGCGTCGCAGCGTACCGAAGGGGCGCCGAGAGCCTAAGAGGGCTAGCGGAGCCCGCAGCCGACACCCTGTGGCGCCGCGGCCGCGCCGGACTCGAGCGAATCCCCGACGTCGGGCGATCCCTCGCGCGCTCGATCGAGGAGCTCGTCCAGACCAACCGGTGGGGGCTCCTCGACCGGCTCCGCGGGGAGCAGAATCCCCTGCGCACTCTGGCGACCGTACGCGGAATCGGCCCCGAGCTTGCCCGACGCATCCATGAGGGACTCGGCATCGAGACCCTTGGCGATCTCGAAGCCACGGCGCGCGACGGTAGGCTCGCGACCATCGAGGGCCTCGGGCCGTGCAAGCTGCGCGGAGTCCGGGACTCCCTTGCCGGACGCTTGGGTCGACGAACTTCGCCGGTACAGCTGGTCCCGGGTCCCGAGGACCAGCCGTCGACCTCCGAGTTGCTCGACGTCGACGCGGAGTACAGGCGAGGCGCCGCCTCCGACGCGCTCGCTAGGATCGCACCACGCCGCTGCAACCGAGGCCAAGCAGAATACCCGGTCCTGCACACCCGGCGCGGAGGACGACACTACACCGCCCTCTACTCGAACACCGCGCGCAGACCCAACCTCGGCCCGACGCGAGACCGGGTGGTGATCTACCGAGACGACCACGGCGGCGGAGGCCAGTGGACCGTCCTGACCGCCGGACGCGGGTCGCGACGCGGCGACCGGGTCGTGATCGGACGCGACGCGGGGGATGCGACGATGCGACACCGGAGCACGGGATGAACGAGGATCAGCCAACCGTCGCAACCTCCCCGAGCAGTCGGGTGGCGAACGGCAGCCGCGTCCCACCACGGCCCGCGCGCCGCCACGACACCGCATCGGCCGTTTCCTAAGGCGTTTCGAGGGACCCCGACGTTCCGACGGCGGACCGGCGCCGATATCGAAAGTACGCGGCGCACGCGCCTTCGTCGGAGACCATCGGTGCTCCGAGGGGTGTTTCGGGCGTGCAACCGGCGCCGAACGACGCACATTCAGCCGGCTTGATCTGCCCACGCAGGACCAGGCCACTGCGGCACTCGGAGGATTCCGTCGCCTCGATGCCCTCGACACCGAAGCGGCGCTCGGCATCGAGAACACGGTATCGACCACGCAATCCGAGACCACTGCGGGGCAGAGCACCCAACCCGCGCCACTTGCGTCCCACGACTTCGAACACGTCCCGCAGCAACGCGATCGCCGCCGCGTTTCCGGTGCGCCGCACGGAGCGGGCATACTGGTTCTCCACTTCCGCTCTCCCGGCTTCGAGCTGGAGCACGCACATCAGCACACCTTGCAAGATGTCGAGGGGCTCGAAGCCGGTCACGACGATCGGGACGCCGTACTTCGCCGCGAGCGGTTCATACTCCTCAAAACCCATGATCGTGCATACGTGCCCTGCTGCCAGGAACGCCTGGACGCGGTTCTCCGCTGCGCCCAGGATCGCCTCGAGCGCAGGAGGGACGAGGACGTGCGACGTCAGCAGCGAGAAGTTCTCGACATTCTCATCCAGTGCCCGCTTCGCGGCCATGGCGTTCGCGGGCGCCGTCGTCTCGAAGCCGACGGCGAAGAACACGACCTGCTTCTCCGAATTGGCCTGAGCGATCCGAACGGCGTCCAGCGGCGAGTAGACCACGCGCACGTCGGCTCCGAGGGCACGGACGCCGAGAAGGTCTCCATTCGACCCCGGAACGCGCAGCATGTCGCCGAACGAGCAGAAGATCACCCCGTCGCGGCCGGCGATCGCATGAGCCTTGTCGATGATCTCGACCGGCGTCACGCACACCGGGCAGCCCGGACCATGCACGAGATCGACCGCCTCGGGCAGAAGCTGATCGAGCCCATGGCGAACGATCGCGTTGGTCTGCCCGCCACACACTTCCATCAACGTCCACCGGCGCGTCGCGATTCGGGAGATCGCCGATGCGCACTCGCGCGCCGCCGCCCCCTCGCGGTACTCGTCGCGAAACTTCACGACTCGCCCTGGGTAACGGCGCGCGTCGCCTCTTCGAGTAGATGGAGTGAGCGTAGCGCCGCCTTCTCATCGAGCACCGAGATCGCGAAGCCAACATGAACCAATACGTAGTCGCCGACCTTCGCCTCTGGCGTATACGCGAGCTCGATCTGGCGCACAGCCCCGTCGAAGCAGACGGACGCCGTGCGCAGGAGAGGATCTCCCCCCCGGATCGACTCGATTCGCCCTGGTACCGCGAGACACATGACTCTCAGACCTCCATCGGGGGTTGCGTCGAAGCATGGACGACCTGCCCCAGCGCGACGCCGCCGTCGTTCGGGGGCACATGCCGATGGCAGAGCGGATCGAAGCCCGCGTTGCGCAATCGATCCATGGCACGCTCGAGGAGCCGCTGGTTCTGGAAACAGCCGCCGGTGAGGACTACTCGACCGAGCCCCTCCCTCTCCGCCACGGCCACCGTGAGCGCCGCCAGCGTCTCGTGGAAGCACGCCGAGATCCATCCCGCCGTCAGACCGACACGAGCATCTCGAATCACCGCCTCCACCAGCGGCCCCCAGTCCGCCGTGAGCGGTCGATCGCTACCAGATTGAACCAGCGGGAACGGATACGCAGCGGCATCGCGCCGTCCCCGGGAGGAGAATTCGAGCGCCATCGCCGCCTGGCCCTCGAAACCAGTCTTGTGGCGCAGATCGACGAGCGACGCGATGGCATCGAAGAGTCGCCCCATACTCGAGGTCCGCGGGCAGTTGAGCCCGCGCTCGAGCATCCGCGCTATCGTGCGGCGCTCGGATGCGCGGAAGCTGCGGACGGGAGCCAGGTCGAGATCATCCAGGACGCCCGAGCCATGAAGCTCGTACAGCACACCGAGAGCTGCACGGCGTCCCTCTCGGATGGCACGCTCCGCGCCCGGCAAGGGGAACGTGCGCAGATGGGCCGCCCGCCGGAAGTCTCGACGATCACAGACCAGGAACTCGCCGCCCCAGATCGTTCCATCCGGTCCATACCCGTTCCCATCCCAGGCAATGCCCAGAACCGGCTCGGACACGTCGTGCTCCGCCATGCAGGCGAGCACATGCGCGTAGTGATGTTGCACTTGGACCTCCTGCTCGGGCTCTTGCCCAGACTCAGGATGGAGATCCACGGCCGAGCACGTCGTCGCACCGGGCTCCTCCAGCCGACCGAGCCACTCGACCGTGCGTGCCGCGAGGGCGCGCGAGTCGGGCGAATGAAGATCGCCGATGTGGGGACTCACGCGAACGCGCCCGCGAGCCGAGACGGCGACCGTGTTCTTGAGATGCGCTCCCCAGCCCACGACGCCCGCCCGCGCGCCGGGCACGGGCACCGATATCGGCGCATACCCGCGCGCGGCACGCAGCACGCATGGCTGACCGCGGAAGACGCGCACGACCGAGTCATCGATCGGGTGTACGACGGGCCGATCGTGCACCAAGAAGAGATCGGCCATCCCCTCGAGGCGCGCGACCGCTTGCGACTCCATGTGACAGATCGGATCCCCAGAGCGATTGCCACTCGTCGCCACGACGGGTGATCCGATTTCGTCGAGAAGCAGATGATGAAGCGGAGTGGCTGGCAACATCACGCCCAGGTCGGGGTTCTCCGGGGCAACCCCGTCGGCAACCCGCCCGGCGCCTTCTGGGATCCGCTCGAGCAAGACGATGGGCGCCGCCGCCGACCGAAGCGTAGACAGCTCTGCGGCGGATATGCGGCACAGCTGTCTCGCCTGCTCGACGTCCCGGACCAGGAGCGCGAACGGCTTCTCCGGTCGCCCCTTGCGCGTGCGCAGCCGCTCGACCGCCTGCGGCGCCGCGGCATCGACGATCAGCTGGAACCCGCCGAGCCCCTTGAGCGCGACGACCGCGCCGTCGAGTACCGCGCGTCCAGCCTGCCTCAAAGCAGCGGCGTCACGCGAGAGCCTCCGTCCCGTGGCATCCCAGAGCTCGACCCGCGGGCCACACGCCGGACAGCAGTTCGTCTGCGCGTGGAACCGCCGGTCCCACGGATCCAGATACTCCGCCTGGCACTCGGAGCACATCGGAAACACCCGCATCGACGTGCGCGACCGGTCGTACGGGAGCGCCTGGACGATGCTGTACCGCGGACCACACGCTGCGCACGAAACGAACGGGTACTGATGACGTCGGGCCTCGGGCTCGAACAGCTCGGCCACACACTCGCTGCAGGGCGCCGAATCCAGCGGGAGCGGTCCCGGCGCTCCCTCCGAGAGACTCTCGAGGATCTCGAATCTCTTCGTGCCGCGAGCCGCGCGCGGGCTCGTTGCCACGTCGTCGATCTGTGCACCGGCTGGGATCTCCGTTGCGAGGCGGGAGAGAAATGAGCGGACGCGGTCCGCTTCGCCCTCGATGTCGATGCGGACGCCTCCCGAGAGATTCTGTACGGAACCGGCGAGGCCGAGGTCCGCGGCGAGGCGATGGGCGAAGGGACGAAAGCCCACCCCTTGAACGGCCCCCGTCACCTCGACTCGAAGACTCAAAGCTCCGTCGCACGCTGCTCCCGGGGAGCCCACCGCTCAGTCCTCCACCACGAGGCTCTCGAGCGTAATGTCCTGCGCGCGCGCATCACTCGCGTCCGTGCCGACGTCGATCACGAGACGCGCCCCGTCGGCCACGCTACCCGAGGCCGCCTGGTCGAAGTGCTCCCGCAGATGCTCGGGGGAGATATGAGCGAGCGCCCCCAGATGAAGACGGACTTCTCGGACGCGCTCGACCCCCTCGTCGCGAGCAACGCGCTCGATCCGCCGCATCAAACCGCGCAGTAGGGAGAGCTCATGCATGGGGCACGTCCGCCGACGCGGCTCCCCGCCATTCGACGATCAGCGCCTCGATCATCGAGGCGGCACCGGGAAGCGCCGTCCGCACCTCGGGCGACATCACCGACCCGAGACGGAACGAGGCACCCTCGATCCCCACGACAGCCAGCCGGCGTGGAAGATCTCCCAGCACGCGTCCCAGCTCGACCGCCGAGGCCAGCCCCATCCCATGCGTCGAGGCAGACGCACCATCGACGAACGGCCCGTCCAGCGGATCGATTCGATGAAGGGTCCCCACCGGGCGATCCGATCGTATGCAGTCGACGACGATCACGCCGGCGCGCCCGCGCCACGTCTCCAGAATCCACGCGGCGTCGCATGCGCCACTCGTCACGTCTACGCCCGCCAGCCTTCGGGCCTTCATCTCGTCGGCGAGCGCCAGGCCCACCTCGTCGTCGCCGCGGTCTCGGTGGCCGAGACCAATCAGAAGAATGTCCGTTCGCTCGTTCATCTTCGGTTCACCCGAAGGTCCAGGAAATGGGTCGCGCAGGAAATGCAGGGGTCGTAGTTCCGAATCGTCTGCTCGCACCCACGGCGGAGCTCGTCTTCCGCCATCTCCAGCCGGGGAGCGGCGAACGCTCGCAGGTCATCCTCGATCGCCCGTTGGTTCTGGGACGTCGGCGGCACGATCCGGGCCTCTTCGATGATCCCGCGCTCGTCGAGGCGATAGTGATGATAGAGAATCCCGCGCGGTGCCTCGGTGCAGGCATGGCCGACTCCCGCCCGCACCTCCACCCGCGCCGCCGGCTCGTCTGGAGGTGCGTACCCTTCGATCATCCGCAGCGCGTCGTCGCAGGCGTGCAGAATCTCGATGGAGCGAATGACGATGCTCAGGAACGGATTTCTCGAATCTGCTCCGAGTCCGACCTCATCGGCCGCAGCCAGCGCCGCCGGCGAGAGGCGATCTCGATTCAGCGCGAACCGCGCCATCGGCCCCACGAGGTATGAGCGACCATCGGGCCGCCGCGCGTGCAGAGCGGTGCTGTGCGCCACCTGCTCCTCGATGAACTCTTCCTCGAAATCCTCCGGCTCGATTGAGAGGCCGCGATCGGAGACGACCCTGCCCTCGTTGAACGGATACTCCGACGCCGAAGACAGCGCGACCCGCTCGTCAGCGCGCTCGAGCTCAGGAAACGAGAGTCCCGCCGCCCACCGAACGGTCTCGTACGCCGCATCACGCGCCCACTCGAGGTCTGCCTCGAGCGCCGAGAGCTCGACACGCGTCGGAACCCGGTAGAAGCCGCCGACGCATACGTTGATCGGGTGAATCTCTCTCCCCCCCAGGAGGCTCATGATCCGGTTGCCCACCTGCTTCAGACGAAGACCGCGCCGAACCAGCTCGTCGTTTCGCTTCGCCATCGAGATCGCGTCCTCGAAGCCGAGGACGTCGGGCGCGTGGAGGAGGAAGACGTGGAGCGCATGACTTTCGATCCATTCGCCGCAGTACAGAAGTCTGCGCAACAACCGGATCGGGTCCGACACGACGACACCCAAGGCGTCTTCGACCGCGTGGACCGCACTCATTTGGTAGGCCACCGGGCAAATCCCACAGATGCGCGCGGTGATGTCGGGCGCTTCGGCGTAGTGCCGTCCGCGCAGAAGCGCTTCGAAGAAGCGCGGCGGCTCAAAAATCTCGAGCCGCGCGTCCACCAACTCCCCCCCTCGCACCTCGAGGGTGAGGGCTCCCTCCCCCTCGACGCGCGCGAGCGAATCGACGCGAATCGTTCTAGTCCCTGCCATGACGCTCGCTCTCTTCGCGCAGCGGCGCGGCTCCAGCGTTGAAGGTCTGCAGCATTCGCACGACCTGGTCCGCAGGCACGCCGCTCCCCCGCCAGTGCCGCGCGAGCGATGCGACGTTCGGAGACTCGTCCAGCCCGAAGCAGCCGTAGCACCCCCGCGTGTACGCCGGGCAGATCGCACCGCAGCCGGCCTGCGTGATCGGGCCGAGGCACGGTGTGCCCATCACCGCGACGCAGACCGCACCGCGCCGCTTACACTCCACACAAACACTGTACGTCGGCACGACCGGCGGCCGGCGCGCCAGGAAAGCGCAGATCACTTCCAAGAGTTGCCGTTTGTTGATCGGGCAACCCCGCAGCTCGAAGTCGACGGGCACGTGGTCCGAGATCGGGGTCGAGTCCGCAAGCGTCGAGATCGTCTCGGGCCGCGCGTACACGACTTCGGCGAAGGCAGAGACGTCGGCGAAATTCCGAAGCGCTTGAATGCCGCCGGTCGTCGCGCAGGCACCGATCGTCACTAGTCGTCGCGACGCGCCGCGCACCTCGAGTATCCGGGCCTTCTCGGCTTCGGTCGTGATCGAGCCTTCGACCAGGGAGAGATCGTACGGGCCTTGCAGCGATCGCCTCGTCGCCTCGGGAAAGTGCGCGATCTTCACCTGCCCAGCCACCTCGAGCAACTCGTCCTCGAGGTCGAGCAAGCTCAACTGACAGCCGTCGCACGAGGTGAACTTCCACACGGCGAGCTTCGGACGGCGCGCCATGATTCAGAGTTCCTCGATCCCAAGCCACCGCTCAACGCTGTCGAACGGGAACACCGGCCCTTCGCGACAAACGAAGGCGGGTCCAAGCTGGCAGTGTCCGCAGAGACCCACGCCACATTTCATGTTCCGCTCGAGCGCCACGTGGATGGCGCCGGGCACGACGTCGCGGGCAATCAGCTCGCCTGCCACGTACCGCGTCATGATCTCAGGACCACAGATCATCGCGATCGTCTCAGGGGGATCGAACGAGAATCGGCGCAGAAGGGTCGTCACGACGCCGACGTGCCCGTGCCAAGACTCGGTCGCCCGGTCGACGCTGACCGCCACCTCGATGCCGCCCCGGTTGCGCCACTCGTCCAGTTCCGTGGCAAAGAGCACGTCGCCCGGCGTTCGCGCGCCGTACGCGATCGAGATCCGGCCGTAACGCTCGCGATGGGCGAGAAGCCCGTACACCAACGAACGCAGCGGTGCGATCCCGATGCCGCCGGCCACCAAGACCACGTCGCGACCGGCAGCCTCGTCCACGGGCCAACCGCGGCCGAACGGGCCACGGACGCCAACGGTCTCGCCCCCCTCCATTCGGGCAAGGGCACGAGTTACCGCGCCGACCGCGCGGATCGTGTGCACGAACACGCCACGACGCCCCGGATCGCCAGCAATGGAGATCGCCGCCTCGCCGACACCAAAGGCGTACAACATGTTGAACTGGCCCGGAGCGAAGGAGTCGTGGGCGACGTCAGCGTCCAGCGACTTCAGCTCGAGGGTGAACGTATCCGAGGTTTCCTGGCGAACGTCGTGGATGCGATGCGGTCGAGGCACCATCGGGTCGAGGCGCTCAGGGGCTTGGCCGATCATGGGTCCGCTCTCGAGCTTCGCCCGTAGATGTCGAGGAGCTGGAGCCGCGCTCCGGCAAGCCGCTCCCCAACCGTCGTGGCCACACGGCGGAGCAGCTCGTAACCCAGGTCATGGTTCTCATCACACTTGGCACGCAAACACGCACCATCGAGGGCAATCGCGCGGCACAGCGTCACCGCGCGGCCGTCGAACAGCCAGCGGTGCGGAGGAACGAGCCACGACCAGCCTACGACATCCCCCTCCCCGACCGTCTCGACCGTGATCCGGCCGCGCCCCGGCTCGTGGATCTCGATGGCTACCTGTCCAGCGCGAACGATATAGAAACGATCCGCCGACTCGCCCGCCTTGAAAAGGCTCGCCCCCGCCTCGAATCGTACGTTCGTCGCGCACCCGAGAAGCAACGAAAGGTGGGCACGATCCAACCCCCGGGAGAATGGATGCTCGGCCAGGATGTCCTCGAGTCCTTTCACGCGTGAATCTCCGGGCGGGCCGGCCGATCCTCTCGCTCCCGGATTCGGACGAGCTCTTCGGTCAGATCGATGCCAACCGGACACCATGTGATGCACCGACCGCAGCCAACGCAGCCGGACTGGCCGAACTGCTCATTCCATCCGGAGAGCTTGTGGGTCAGCCAGTGACGGTACTGAGCGCTCGTACCCGCGCGGACGACACCCGAATTCAGGTGCGAGAATTGGAACGTAAAACACGAGTCCCAGCGGCGCCAGCGCTCCGCGTGGTCGCCCGTCAGATCCGCCACGTCGTCCACCGTGGTGCAGAAGCAAGTGGGACAGACCATCGTGCAATTCCCGCACGCCAGACAGCGGTCGGCGATCTCCTCCCAGACGGGGCTCTCGGCATTTCGCGCAAGAAGCCCCCGAGCCTCGACAGGATCGATCGCGCGTTTCATCTCGCTTGCGGCTCTCGCGTGCGCGGCGTGCGCCGACTCGACGTCCGACGTTCCCGCGGGGCGCGCATGCAGCTCCGCGAGGATCCGGCGGCCGGCGGGACTCCCGACCGTCACGATGAATCGATGGCCCACCTCATCGATCAGTTCCGTCAGAGCGAGGTCGAAGCCGGCGGTCGCGCACGGGCCCGTTCCCGTCGACACGCAAAAGCACGTTCTAGCGGGCTCCGTGCAGTTCACAGCAACGACAAAACAATCGCGCCGCCGGGAGTCGTAGATCGAGTCGACCGCGGGGCCCTCGCGAAGCACGCGGTCCTGGACGGCGATGGCCGCCAAGTCGCAGGCCCGCGCTCCGAAGAGGGCGAGCTTCGGCGGCGCCTCCACGTTCGGGGCAATCTCCGTCCCCGCCCGTGACCGCCGCGCGCGGAACACCAGGGCATCCGCTGGATGAAACCAGCATTTCGGAGACTGGGGTCCTACCGCGAAGCCGAACAGGGCGCCGTCCTCGCGTCGGCGCAACCGATACGCTCCCGGAGCTTGGTCGTCGGCCCAACCACGAGGCAGATCCTCGAGCGACCGCAGCTCCTCCAATACGACCGCACCTTCTCGGACGACCGGACCGACCACCAGATAGCCTCGGGCCCGAAGAACGGCCGGGAGAGCTGCGAGCGCTTCTCGCTGCACGACGAACGCTGCGGGACCTTCCTCCACGAGCGCGGAGAGTTGCAAGGGCCGTACCCAGGACAATCGGCCCGTGGGTGGCCAAAACGGCCCGCGATTCCCAAATCCGGGGGAGATTCCACTACTTTCGAGAATGCCCGCTCTCGATTTCGAGAACGGCCTCGCCGTGACGCCGACTTCCCATCGACGCCGCGCCCTCAGCTTGCGCGCCCTCCACCCGCGCTGCTGGCGCCGGTGCCAGGCGCCGCGGCGCGGCGTGTCGTCTCCTTGCGGAGATTGCCGACATCCTGCGTCACCGTTCCTGGCCAGCAGGCGCCGCGGCGGTCCATTGACGCGATCCCGCTGGCGGTGCACTAGGGGCAGGTGGAGGTGTCATGAAAGAGAAGCCGAATGTCATCGTTCTCATGACGGACCAGGAGCGACGTGCTCCGGCCTACGAAGACGAGACGCTGGCGCGGTTTCGTGCCGACCACCTCCCCGCCCGTCGCTGGATGGCAGAGAACGGCGTCGACTTCGGCTGGCACTACACCGGCTCGACCGCATGCAGCCCGAGCCGCCCGACGCTCTGGACCGGCCACTACCCCAGCTTGCACGCAGTGACACAGACGTCCGGCATCGCAAAGCACCACGGCGATAGGCGACTCCGGTGGCTCGAAGCCGGCGACGTTCCTAGCTTGGGTGACTACTTTCGCGCGGCGGGCTACGAGACGGTTTACAAGGGAAAGTGGCATGCGTCCGACGCCGACCTGCGCGATGAACAGGGCCGGGTCGTCCGGACGGCCAACAGCGCCGGCACCCGCCTGCCCGAAGGCGAGAGACGCTACGAGGAAGCGAACCCGCTCGGACCCATGGGTTTCGACGGCTGGATCGGCCCAGAGCCGCACGGCGCCGCACTCTCGGATGCGGGTGTTCGACGCGATGAGATCTTCGCCGACCAGGCCGAAGCGTGGTTACGCGCCCGCGGCGAG
>JAJCZO010000348.1 GCA_029262355.1 Deltaproteobacteria bacterium | reverse complement strand
CCGTATGGAAGACTCGGTCGAGGTCGAGAATCCGGGCGAAGAGATGCAGAGCTCGATCACGCAGATTCTGCTCGGCTACAACTTCGGGCCGGAGTGGGGTTTGCAGGTCAATTTGCCGATCATCTACCGGCCGTACACCCGTCTGGAGGACGACGTCCTGGTGTCCGGGTCTGAGTCCGGCATTGGCGATCTCTCGCTGCTCGGTCGCTGGGTGCCGTTCCGTACGGTGAGCGAACGGGGCCTGTTCCGGTTTTCCGTGTTCGGCGGACTCAAATTCCCGACGGGCAACTCCGATCCGCTCGCCGAAGAACTCGAGCCCGATCTCGACGACCTGATTCGTGGGCGGGTCCTCAGTTCGACGGCGAGCCTGGGCTCGGTCGCCCACGGCGGCAGCGCGAGCGCGATTCACGGGCACGATCTGGCCCTGGGAACCGGTTCGTACGACGGGGTCGTCGGCGGCCAACTGTTCATGAGCTGGGATCGATTCTTCCTGACTGCCTCGGGGCAGTATGCGCTCCGCACCGAGGGCTCGTTCGACTACCGCTACGCGAACGATCTGACCTTCAACGCAGGCCCCGGCTACTTCGCGTACCTGGCTCACAGCTGGTCGGTGGGGCTCCAAGCGGTCGTGTCGGGTCAAACGAAGGGGCAGGATGAGCTGTCGGGCGAAGCCCTCGATGATACCGCAGCGACGTACGTCTTTGCGGGGCCGGCGATCCGACTGGCGTACGGTTCGAGCTTGTCGGCCGAAGTCGGTGGAGACATCCCGTTCGTCCGGAACGAGACGTCGCTGCAGATCGTTCCCGACTACCGCATCCGTGGAGCGGTGGTGTGGCGCTTCTGATTCGGGCTGCGCTCGTCCTGTCCCTCGGGCTCGTGCTCGGGCTGGGACGGAACGCCGGAGCGGTTTCCGTTGGTGATCGCGCCCCCCAGGTCGAGTTCGCTGCTCTCGATGGTGAAGAGGTAGACCTCGAGCGCCTGCGGGGTAAGGTCGTCGTCCTCGACTTTTGGGCCACGTGGTGTGCGCCGTGCGTCGCCCAACTCGAGGCACTCGATCGGTTTGTGACACAACTGTCCTCCGACGGCTTGGCGGTGGTCGCGCCGAGCATCGACAATGAAGCGACCGACGCCCGGAGCTATCTTGCGCAGAAGTTCCCGGATGCGAAATTCCACGGCGTGCACGATCCCGGGGGCGCTGCCTTGGCCAGCTTTGGGGCCGACGGCATCCCGGCGCTGTACGTGATCGATGCACAGGGCGTGGTGCGCGCCGCGCACTTCGGTCCCGGCGGGACCGACATGTTGGCTGAGATGGTCCCGCGGCTCCTGGGCTCTCCCGGGCTTCCGCCGCTGGCCGAGGCCCCATAGGGTGCATGCGGTGGACCCTCGAGGCGCACAGGGGCTTGGTGAGACCGAAGGGCTCGCGGACGAGCGGAGTCGCATCAATCTCTCGTGGTTGCTCCTCCTTCGCTGGGGGGCGGCGGCGGGCCAGGCCGTCACTGTATTCGTCGTGTGGGCGTGGCTCGGGATCGAGCTGCCGCTCTCGACCCTCTTTTTCCTGATCGGCGTGGGGGCCGCTACGAATGTCGCGGCCACCCAGTGGGCGAGCCGTGCCCTGCGCGTCCCCGAGGCCGCCCCCGCGGTGGTCATGTTGATCGACGTGGCGATCTTGACCGGGCTTCTCGCAGCCACTGGAGGCGCCTCCAACCCGTTCAGCACGCTGTACCTCGTGAACATCGCGCTTGCGGCCGCCGTGCTCCGTCCACGGTGGACCTGGGCGCTCGTGGTGGTCTCGATCGGCTGCTTCGGGCTGCTCTTCTCGGTGTCGGCCGGTGATGACGGCGCGATGTCCCACGCGGCACACGGCAACCTCGGGCTGCACTTCGAAGGGATGTTCGTCGCGTTCGTCGTGAGCGCGGCGTTCATCGCGTACTTTGTTCAGCGCGTGACGAGGGAGCTTGCGCTGCGCGAAGGAGAGCTCGCGGATGCTCGTCACGCGCGTGCCCGTGCCGAACGCCTCGCCGCGCTCGGTACCCTCGCTGCCGGCGCCGCCCACGAGCTCTCGACGCCGCTCTCGACCATCGCGGTCGTGGCGCGTGAGTTGGAGCGCAAGCTCGCCGCCACGGACGGTCAGGATGAGGCGGCTGAAGATTCGCGGCTCGTCCGTGAGCAGGTCGATCGGTGCCGTCGCATTCTCGATCAGATGTCCGCGGATGCCGGCGAGGTGAGGGGCGAGAAGTTCGTCGCGGTCGGACTCGCGGAGCTGGTGTCCGAGTCGACGGATGGCCTTCGCGGCGGCGATCGGCTGGATGTGATTGTGCAGCCGGTGGTCCCCGCGCGCTCGTTGTACGTGCCCAGGCGTGCGGTCGTGCAGGCGCTGCGGGCCGTGGCGAAGAACGCGCTGGAGGCGTCCCCGAAAGACACATCGGTCGAGGTCCGGGCGGGGCTCGAGGGCGAGGAGTGGCGCATTCATGTGCGTGATCACGGGCCCGGAATGCCGGACGACGTTCTCGCCCGGGTCGGTGAGCCGTTCTTTACGACGAAGGGCCCCGATCGCGGCATGGGCCTCGGAGTCTTTCTCGCGCAGACGGTCCTCTGTGGACTCGGGGGAGGGCTCGAACTCCGCTCGCGCCCTGGTGTGGGAACCACGGCGGAGCTTCGCCTGCCGCTGACCTCCTCTTCGGAGACGGGTGTGTCGTGAGCAAGCTTCGCGTTCTCGTGGTCGATGACGACCGGGTGCTGCGGGAGAGGCTCGCCCGCGCCCTCCGAGATCGCGGTTTCGACGTCGTCGCCGCAGCGGGCACGGACGAGGCCCTGGCGGAGGTCGTGGACATCGCGCCGCAGCGCGCCGTCGTGGATCTCCGCATGCCCGGCCGATCCGGACTCGAACTGGTCCGAGAGCTCCGTGAACGATTCCCTGATGCAAAGATCGTCGTGTTGACCGGCTACGGCAGCATTGCGAGCGCGGTCGAGGCCATGAAGCTCGGCGCGACGAATTATCTCTCGAAGCCGGCCGACGCCGACGACATCCTCGCAGCCTTCGAGCGCCCGGACGCCGAATCGGAAGAGAACGGTGAGTCCGGTGTGGAGGCGCCGTCGCTCGCTCGCGCGCAATGGGAGCACATCAACCGCGTCCTCACCGACTGCGACGGCAACATCTCGGAGGCTGCCCGTCGCCTCGGCCTCCATAGACGTTCCCTGCAGCGCAAGCTCGCAAAGATGCCACCCAGGACCTGACAGGGCCGGGCGGAGCGTCTCGCGGCCGTTGAGAAGAGCGCCCGCCCCAGGTCCTTTTGCGCCGACGGCGAGACCCCGTAGGCGCGTGGCCGGGGCGCCGCTCCGTGGCCTCGCGCAAGATGGATCTGGTTCTGTGCGTCACTCGTTGCTGCGCAGCCAGTCCAGCAGAAGTGGGTTGAACACGTCCGGTTTCTCCTGGTGCAGGAAGTGGCCTGCTCCGTCGATCCGCTCGGTTCGAACGCCCTTCGGGTACAGGTTGGGGTCGATGTAGTCGAAGAGTCGCGTATCCATGCATCCGTCCAGGACGCCGGTCACGGTCAAGGTGGGGACGTGGGTCTTCGCGCGGGTGAGCGTTCGCAGCCGCTTGGAGTCCTCGAGGAACGGGTTCAGCATTGCCCGGTAGTAGGCGAGGGCGGACCACGGGACACCGGGTTGGCGGAAGGTCTCCTTCAGGTTCTCCATCGCGCTCGGATCCCAGTCCCAGCCGGGGGACCAATCGTGCCAGAGTCTCTCGATGAACGCGAAGTCGTTGCGGGCGAGTACGACGTCGGCGATGCCGCGGAGTTGGAAGAAAAGGATGTACCAGGAGTTTCTGATCTGAACCGGGTGCTGGCGGATGCCGTCTTCGACCGACTGAAAATTGCCGATGGCCACCGAGGTATACGAGCGGAACAGTGTTGGTTCGAGCAAGCAGGCCAGCGCTCCTGCGATTGCTCCCCAATCGTGACCCACGAGGTGAATGGGTTCGCCCCCGCCGAGGCCGCGTGCCCACTCGATCGCATCGCGCGCGAGTTGCAACGGGTGGTGCGCCCCGATGTCGTGCCCGGGCTGTGAGGACGGCTCGTAGCCGCGCATCATCGGCGCCGTGGCGCGGTAACCGGCCGCAGCGAGCGCCGGGAGTTGGTGGCGAAACGACTCGTAGTGGTCCGGGAAGCCATGTAGGCACAAGACGGGGGCTCCGGTGCCTTGGGCGAGTGCGCGGAACAGGAGCCCGTTTGCTTCGAGGCGGACCGTCTCGGGGAACATCAGACGTGAAACGTAGCGCGCCCGGTCACGAAGCGCGACGAATGGCTCCGGCCGCGTCGGCCGCTAGAATCTCGTCTTGCGTCGCTCCAGACTCACGCAGCACCTCCTCGGTGGCCTGGCCGAGCACCTGGGCGGCGTGCCGGGCCTGCGGTGGGTCGCCGTCGAAGACGACTGGCGCGCCCACCGCGCGGAAGGTCGTGCCGTCGTCCCGGTCGATGTCCAGAATGTAGCCGTTGGCGCGGACCTGCGGGTCGTTGGGGATGTCGATCGGGCTCTGGTTCAGTCCCCAAATGCAATCCGTGCCGGAGAGTCGTCGCACCCACTCAGCGCGCGGCTGCTCTTCGAACCGACGCTGGATCTCCGTCACGAGCTCGCCCAGGTTGTCCGAACGCGTCTCGGGAGTCGCAAATCGAGGGTCGTCGAGCAAATTCTCGAACCCGGCGGCCTTCGCGAAGATTGGGAAGAAGCGCGCCTCGTCCTGCCACATCATGAGGGTCACGTACTTGTCGTCCTGGGTGAGGTAGGTCGCGGCAACGGCGGAGCGGGGTGGTCCCCCGACTTCCATTTTGGGAAGATCGCGGCCGTACTGCATCGCCGCGTTGATGTCGGGCGACATCACCCATGTGGCGACCCCCAGAAGTGATACGTCGACGACGCTCGGATGCCCGGTCCGTTCGCGCTTGTAGAGCGCGGCGGCGATTCCTCCTGCCAGGGTGAGGCCGCTCGTGAAGTCTCCGGTCGCGGGGCGCTGACCGATCAGCGCGCCACCGGGTGGGGTGAGACGCTCCTGCACCGCGCCGCGTGCCCAGAACGAAACCGCGTCGAAGCCTCCTGCGTCGGCCTCGTCTCCCTTGGCGCCCTGTCCGTGGCCGCGCGCGTAGATGATCTTCGAGTTCACCTCACGAATGTCCTCGACGTCGATGTGTAGGCGCTGTCGGCTTCCGGGCAGCAGGTTCGTCAGAAATACGTCGGCCTTCGCCGCGACCTTGAGGAGCAGGGCGTGGCCTTCTGGCTTCGTGATGTCGACCGCGATGCAGCGCTTGCTGCGAAAGAGCGACTCGGTCATGAAGCTCGGTACGCTCGGGTCGGTGCCCGGAATCACGCCCCACGAGATGAGTTGGCGCGTAGGGTCGCCGCGCTCAGGGTGCTCCACCTTCACGACCTCGGCGCCCCAGTCGGCCAAGGCAGTGCCGGCCGACGGCACGAAGCCGTGCTCGGCTACTTCCAGAACGCGAATTCCCTCGAGGATGTCGAGCATGAGCCGACGCCTATCCCAACGTCGCGTCGGACGACAACCCCGGCGCCCGGCTCGGCTACTGTGCTGTGGGCCTTTCTCGTGCGGGGGGCGCTGGCCACTCTCCGAGTTTGTGGGGTAGATTGAACGGGCGATGGGCAGCGTGGTGATAGCCGGAGCGGGGCCAGGGGGCGCGGCGCTCGCCTTTCTCCTGGCTCGTCGCGGCGTCGGCGTAACCCTCATCGAGCGACATACGGATTTCGCCCGTGAATTCCGTGGCGAGGTCCTGCTCCCCGGCGGCCTTCAGATGATCCAGCAGATGGGGCTGTGGGAAGCGTACGAGGCCGTGCCGCAGGTGGAGCTCCGGTCGGTCGAGATGTTCGTCGGCGGGCGACGCCGGGCTCGGGTCGACTTCGATCCCGTCGTGATGGGGGATGTCGCACCACGGTGGGTATCGCAGCCGCACTTTCTCGAGTGGATGGTCGCCGAAGCCGGGAAGCATCCGTCGTTTCGGTTGGAGCGGGGCGTGACGGTGCGCGACCTCCTTCGCGACCACGGTCGGGTCGTGGGGGTGCGCTGCGTGGGGCCCGAGGGGGAGCGGGATTACACGGCCGACGTCTTGATCGGGGCTGACGGCCGCTCATCGGTCGTGCGTCGGCGCGCGGGGCTTCCGGTTCACGAGGACGCCACGCCGATGGACATCGTTTGGTTCAAGCTCCCACGCCCGGGCTTCATGGCGCGAGATCCCCATTCCCGCGTGTACGTTGGCGACGGTCATCTGATGCTGGTGGCGCCTGTGTATGACGATCGGATTCAGGTGGCCTGGATCATTCCGAAGGGAGGCTTCGGGCGCGTCCGCGAGCGGGGCATGGAGGCGTGCCTCGAGGCGATGGCCAGGCACGTGTCGCCCGATCTTGCAGACCACCTGCGCGCGACCGGTGCCGAGGCCATGGAGCCCTTTCTCCTGAGCACGATCTCGGATCGCGTCACCGAGTGGAGTCGCCCCGGGATGATGGTGATCGGCGACGCGGCGCACACGATGAGTCCCGTCGGGGGACAGGGGTTGAATCACGCGCTGCGCGACGCGGTGAGCGCAGCGAATCATTTCATCCCGGTGTTGACCGTAGATGGGGCGGTCGCTGCCGCGGCCGTGGATCGCGCGTCGCGCGGCGTGGAGAGTGAACGGGTCCCGGAGGTATCGTTGATCCAGGCCAGGCAGGCGGTGCCGCCGAGGATTCTCTTTAGTCAGAGGAGCGCGGCGGGCCTCGTCATGAGGCTAGGCGCGTTCTTCTTGAACCGCGGCCTGGCCCCGCCGTTGGTCGGCCGCCTGGCCGGCGAGTTCTTCTTTGGCGTGAACGAGGTGCGACTCGAGGTCTGACGGCGCTCAACCCTGGGCGCTGGTCTCCGACGAGCGGGACGCGAGAGGCGCGCGGATCACCTGTTCATGTCCTCTGGGCTGCGCAGGCGGCGGGTCGGGGCCTCGGAGCTGTGGGAGTCATGGTTGGGAGGCTTTGGTGCTTCGAGGTAGATCCGAATCTCGGCCGGTCCCAGGCGCCAGCTCCGGTGAACCGGCGCGTCGGCCTCGAAACCGCGCTGCGACCGGGAGCGCTTGGTGAATCCCCACCAGATGAACTCCCACCGCTGCTCGGTGACGTTGTCGGCGGGGCGATAGCGGGGCTTCGACACCTCGAGAACCTACCGGCCGGGCGCAGCCGGGGCCAGAACGGCGCTGATCGGCGCGGTGGCCCCGGATCTGGGCGGTCAGCTGCAGCTCGCGTTGGACGCGCCGTCGTCGAAGGTGTCGCAGTCGAGCGCGAGGTCCTCCGACGCGGTGTTGATGGCCGTGCAGGTGGCGCAGCGGGCGGAGGCGAGGACGCAGCCGTGCAGAACCTCACCGTCACTCGTGCCGCACGCGGGGAAGGCGGCCAGGATGTCTACGCCGTCGTCGACGCAGCGCGTGGTGATGGCCTTGCGGATCGGGTCGAGCTTCCCAACCGACGTGTCGCACTTCTTCGCGATCTTGCCGCGGGGATCGTCGCCGGCGCACAGCGCCTGATCGGTGGCGTCGTCGAAGGGCAGATCGGCGCCCCCCGGGCCGTCGGTCCCCTTGAAGCCCAGCGTCGAGCAACGGCGGAACGCCTTGAGCATCGTTGCTTCGCATTTCTGGGCCTTGCGGATCACGAGCTGCTGGCACTGGGAGGCGTCGCGGTCGGTCGCTTCGAGGATCAGGCCGACATCGAGGTCGGGCCCGAGCATCCCGCGCGTGAGGTCGAGATCTCGCTCTTCGGCGGCCGTGCGGATTTCGTCGACCTGTCCCGTGCCGAATGCCGGGAAGCGAAGGTAGCCGACGTTGTCGAAGCCGGAGCACGCGCCTTCGAAGACGTTTGTGGCGCTCGTGACGGTCGCCGTCGTCTTGGGATCCTCGGCGGCGATGCACGTCTCCACCGACCCGAGGAGGAGCCCCTTCGCCGTGAGTCGGAGGCAGTTGTACACGCGTCGCTCGACGGCCCTGGTGAGCTTCTCGAGCTGCCTTTGCATCTTCTGGATGCACTTCTCGTGGTCACTGGTCACGGGGACGTTCTCGGTGACGAGTACGAGGTTTGCGCGGATCTCACCCATCGGCCAGATGTTGCTGTGGATGTTCACGTAGCCGAGCCCATCAATCATGTGTTGCAGATTGATCGGTGCGACCAGGCTCGGGGTGCCCGGCACGACCGCGGTGAGCGCGACCGTATCGGAGTACGAGTCGGTCGTGCGGTTCACGCCCGATGCGAGGACGTCGGCTTCGGCGGTGAACACGTTCCAGAGGTGCGGCATCACGCTCTGCGACGCGGTAGCCGGGCCGTGCAGGTGGATCGCAGAGAGGAGCCCTTCCAAGCCGGTCCAGTCGATCGTGTACGAGATCAGCCCGGTGGTGTGATCATAGGAGATGTTCGCGTGTCCGGTCGCCGCACTGTCGGTCGAACCGTCGCCGACGCCGGAGTTATTCACCTGATCCTCGGAGGCGCCCATGTCCCAAACGTAGGTTTGGGCCGCCGCAGAACTGGGGATGAGTAGGAGGCAGCCGAGGGCGGTGAGGAGGGCGAGTTCGCGAGCAGTCATGGGCACATTTCTCCTAACGGGTTCCGCCCATCCTGGCGCAGGGGGGCCACGGATGGCAAGCGAGGATCTTGCCTCCCGCGGGGCGATCGTCGCGGACTTGGCCGAGGGAAATAGGGCCTTTAGGGACCTGGTGCCCGAGATGAGATCCGCCCCCGGGCGGGCTACCAAGAAGTCCCGTGACCGCGAATGCAGAGCTGTTCTTCGTCGACGAGGGCAAGGGTGCCCCGGTGCTGTTCCTGCACGGCCTGGCCGGTGACCAGGGGGTTTTCGAACGGCAGATCCCCGACCTCTCGGAGAGTTTTCGGACGATCCGGGTCGATGCGCGGGGCCACGGCCAGTCGTCGGTCCCACCGGGGCCCTGGAAGATCGCCGACTTCGCCCACGATTTCGTTGCGTTGCTCGATCGGTTGGAGATCGAGGCGGCGCACGTCGTGGGGCATTCAGCGGGTGGCGTGTTCGCGATGAGCATGGCTTTGGAGCAGGCCGCCCGAGTGAAGAGTCTCTTTCTCGTCGGTACCTCGGCCGAGCTCAAGCCCGAGATCGCGCAGACGAGTTATCTCCGCTGGGCCAGTGTCGCGGAGAGGAGCGGCCTCGAAGCCGCCTTGAAGGATGCGCGCCTCCCGGTACCGGAGGGAGTTCGGCCCGAGCACGGCGATGGCTTCGCGCGCAGCTGTCGTGCGATCTCGGAGCTCGCCTCCGAACCGCTCGCACCGAGGCTTGGCGCGATCACCGCTCCGACCGCGTTCGTGGTCGGAGAGAAGGATCCCTTCGGACCGGGGGGATCCGTGAAGGCCAGTCGCGCGGTACCGGGCGCCGAGCTGCAGATCCTCGAGGGGCAGGGGCACTACCCCTTCCGTCGAGAGGTCGAGGACTTCAACGGGCGACTGCGGGCCTTCCTCGGCTCGGTCGGCTAAGCGTCCGGGGCCAGGCGAAAGCAGCAGGGCTGCTTGCCGCGCGACATGAAGTTGATGATGCGCGCGCCGATCGGGTGCTTCGAGAGGATCGCCTTCTCGAAGCGTGCGAGCTCATCGGCGGTTCCCTCCGTACTTCGGTACGAGGTCGGCCCAGAGCCGAAGTCGAGATCTGCTCGCCCCGTCGCCCTCACGTTGCGTACCCAGTTGCGGCTCGTATCGCGGGAGCCGACCCAGACGTGGCCATCCATGTCGATGTACCAAACGCTCAGCTTGAACGGCTTGCCGCTCTTGCGACCGAAGTGTGTGAGCTCGACGCTCCACTTCTTGGATGCAGCCATGGGGCTACGTGCCGTATCACTCCCTTGGGAGGGGGCTCAAGTCGCCGGCGAGCGGCACGGCGCTTCTGCGTCGATCGCCTTGGAAGGCGACACGTCAATGGGCTATGGCTTCGCGGATGCCAAAGGGTTTGCGAATTGCCGTCGGAGTCATCGGAGGTCTCTGCCTCTTGAGCGGGCTGAACTGGGTTGTCGATCCCGTCGAGGCAGCAAAGAGCCTGGAGCTGATGCTCCCCGACGGCATGGCGAGAAGCACCGTCATCGGGGACATGGGGTCCTTCTTTCTCGGGCTCGCCACCCTCGTCCTGCTCGGCGCGATCACCCTGCGAGCCCACTGGCTGCAGGCTGCGGCGATGTTCTTCGGGCTGGCCGCCATCATGAGAACCCTTGCCTGGGCGATGCACGGGGCGGGCTTTGCTGCCGCTTTCATCGCCATCGAGGTCGTGGTGGCGGCATTTCTCCTTTTCGCGTCGACCCGCGCCGAATGAGTTGCACGGTTGCGGGGCCTTGCGCCCCTGCACGTGAAAAGCCCGGAATTCCGCCATAGAACAGCGGCCTCAGTGGCACTGCGTTTGCTTTATTGGTCGCTCGGCGGCAGGAGGATCTTCACAATTAGGCAAGGAAGTGCGAGAGCGCGACGGCGTAGCCGTCGTCGTGCGTGGACGATTTCGTTCGCCCTGTGGGCCGGGGTGTTCGTCGGCCTGCTTGCGCTTGGTGCTCCGTCGGCGTCCGCGGCGGTGCGCGTCGGCTCGATCCGCCTGACTCCGGGCAGCCAGACACTCCCCCCGTCCCGCACCGTCCAGTACACGGCGTCGGCGTCGATGACCGATGGAACGGTGCAGGACGTCACGGCAAATGCTCTCTGGGAAACGGCGGATACCGCCCTGGCGCGCTTCGACACGGACACGCCGGGGGCGCTTCGAACGAGGCGACCCGGAGTGGTGGAGATCAGTGCAACGCTGCTCGGGCGCAAGGGCGTTGCGACGATCACCATCGACCCCGGCGAGGTCGTTCGGCTCATCACGCGTCCCAGCACGAAGAAGCTCGAGCGCAACCGCCCCGCCTCCTTCGAGGCGCGGCTGGTTTTCGAGACCGGGTACCAACAAGACGTGACCGCAGAGGCGCGCTGGTCGTCGACGGACCCGGACGTCGCGCGAGTGAGCAACGGCGCTACGGCTGGGCGCGTCGTGCCCAAGACCCTCGGTACGACCTTCATCCGAGCCAGACACCCAGCGACCGGACTCGCGAACACAGACGGTGCGACCCAGGTGCTGCGTCCGATCAAAAAGGTGCGCTTCGAGGAAGCGAGCCTGGTGTTGGGGCGCGGGATGACCACCGATCTTCGCGTCGTCGGCTATCATGGCCACACGGACGTTCGCTCGCGCCTCGACGACGATCTCACGTTCACGACGAGCGATGGCTCGGTCATAGACGTGGTGGCGACGGGCAAGGACGCGGGGAGGGTCACCGCGCTTCGGAACGGGATCGCAACGGTTCGGGTGTACGACCGTATCCGGAAGCTCGGCACCTGGAAGAAGCACGCCATCGTGGTGATCGTTGCAGGCGTACTCGAGGATCTCGAGGTCTTGCCGAACCCGTTCAAGGTCAACGCAGCGGACACACGCAACGCGTCGGTGCTCGGGGTTCTCTCTTCGGGGTTGAAGACGAGCAACCTCAGAAAGCTCGTCGAGTGGATCGTCGATGACCCCAAGCTCGCCAGCGTCGGAAATGGAGAGGACGACATCGGCACGGTCGAGGGAAAGGCGGTGGGTACGACGACGCTGATGGCGCGCTACGACGAGTTCGACATCGTCTCGACGGCCGTCGACAACCTCGTCGTCCGCGGTGCCGTGACGAGCCTCGCCATCGAGCCGGAATCGGCGACGGTCGGCCTCGATCTGGCGTACCCGCTGCGAGCCTACGCGAACCGCGATGACGGTGGGCGGAGCAACATCTCTTCCAAGGCCAGGTGGTCCAGCGATCCTGCGGGGGCCGTTTTGGTCGATGATGCGGGCGTCGTGACGGGGGTTTCGAATGGAGTCGCGACGGTGACGGCCGTCGATCCGGCGACCGGTTTCGAGGACGCGATCGAAGTCACGGTGGCCGGACGCCTGGTCTCGATCGAGGTGTCGAACGTGCGCGTCGAGAAGGACGACGAGAAGAAGGCGAAGGCCACGGGGCGCTTGTCGAGTGGGCTCGAGACGAGCGATCTACGCCTCATGGTCAACTGGTCGGTCGCGAACGGCACCGTCGCTCGGGTCGGAAACGGGGAAGACCCAGACCCGGGCCAGCGTCGCCTCGATCCCGGTGAAGTCCTGGGGTTGAAGTTGGGAACGACGACGCTCACGGCGGTGGAGCCGACCACCGGGCTTCGCTCGGCACAGTCCGGGAATCTCACCGTGGAGCCGGTCGACGACGGGTCGGACCCGGACCCGGACCCGGACCCGAACCCGAACCCGGATCCTCGTCCGAACCCAGGGCCGACACCGGTGGCGCCACCCGGAGTTCAAAATGTGTCCGTCGTCGTCGAGCCGGGCAACGACGGACAAGTACAGACGGGCCAGGTCGTCACCTACAAAGCGCGCGCGACTCGCAATGATGGCTCGAAGAAGAACATCAGCGAGAAGTGCGACTGGACGATCGCTGACGCCTCGGTTGCCACCGTGGACGACGAGCTTCCAAAGAAGGGCGGCATCACCGGTGTCGCGATTGGGTCGACCACGGTCCGCATTGCCTGCGACGGACTCACGGCGGTCGGAGCCGTAGACGTCGTGGGCGATGTCATTGGTCTCTCCATCACTCCGGACTCGTTCACCGCAGCCGTGGGCACCGAGAAACAGCTTCGTGCCGAGATTCACTTCTCGAACGGTGGTGCGGCTTTCGTGACACGCGAGATCGATTGGTCGTCCACGAATCCCGACGTGGCGACCGTGGAGAACGACAATGAGGCGCAGAAGGGGCGCGTCATGTTTCACCTGCCGGACGAGGCTCTGCGGGGCGAGGCCCTGATCTTCGGCGTCGATGCCACTGGGCACGTGGCGACCAGTACCGTGACCGTTACGCGCTAGCGCACGACGCTCAGGGTGCCCGGCCGAGTTCGCGGGCCAGTGCGACGATCAAGTCCTCGCACGCGCCGTCCTCCCCAGCGGCTGCGAGGGCCATCCGGACGCCTACCGACGCGCTGCGTGCGATCACCTGCGGTACGACGAATGCCGAGATCGTGCCTCCAGGTACACACTGACTGGCGTCATCGCTGAAGCATCCTCGGCAGGCGAGCGGCCTGGCTTCGTATGCGCGACACGTCCCGGCGTCGACGTCGAGAATAGGGCACGCGAGGACGCCGCGTGGAGCGGTCCCGGTCGCCCGGGGGAGTGCTTCGCGCGTCCGTCGTTCGATGTCTTCGCGGACGTCGGCCGGCTGTGCGCCGAGCCAGTCGAGAATCGAGGCGACGTCCGCGGCCGTCGCGGATACCGGGATGTGGCAGCAGGCCGAGCATCCCGGCGCGCAGGCGGGTCCCTGTCCGACCGCTTCGTCCTCGTCGATCTCTTCGTCGATCGCGTCGGTCGTGAGAGTCTGGGTCGCTTCGGACACCGCGAGCGGCACGGAGAGCTCGGTGCCTCGGGCCACGAGTTCCGCCACGGTTTGGACTTGCTCGGCGAGCTCGGTGGCCGCCTCGAAGTCCTCGTCGTCGAGCCCGAAGTCGGCAAGCTCGCCCACCAGCAGCTCTCGCCTGCGCTCTTCTGGATCCTGACTCACGTGTTCACACTGGCATCTGGCGGCCCCAACTGCGATCTCCTTCTCGAACGGAGGACGTCCAGATGCCCGAGACCTACGATGTCGGAACCAAGTTTCTGCGCTTCGAGCGCGAAGGTCACATCGCCTGGTGCACCATCGATCGGCCCAAATCTCGAAACGCCCTCACGTCCGCGATGTACTATGGGGTGAAGAAGGCCGTTCATCTCGTCAACTCATTCCCCGAGCCTACGGCTCTCATCTTCACCGGCGTTGACGATGTATTTGCGCCGGGCGGGGAGCTTCGTGGGAACGCCGAGGATGCCAATCCGAATCTCGACTACGTCGTGTCCGGCGACGTGACTCCGTTCGAGGAGGTGCGGCACAGCTTTGCTCCGGTCATCTCCGCGGTCAATGGCATTTGCCAGGGCGGTGGGCTGTTGATCGCGATGCTCTCGGATGTCGCCGTATGCAGCGAGCGCGCCACGTTCCGTGCGCCGGAGCTTTTACGGGGCATCGCCGACACGGGCTACGCTGCCTACCTCCCACCACACATCGGCGTCGCCGCCGCGCGCGACATGCTCTTGACCGGTCGCAAGGTCACCGCCGACGAGGCCCTGAAGATGGGCCTGATCACGCGGGTGGTGAATCACGACGATCTGAAGGTCGAAGCCGTGACCGTCGCTGAATCGATCCTCAAGACGGCGCCCGAGGCGCGGATGCACGTGAAGCGCATCATCAATGACAACTATGGCCACCCGGACCGCATGTCGATGTATTGGTCTCTCTTCCGCGGCAACGAGGCACGCGAAGGGATGAAGGCTTTCGCCGAGAAGCGCTCGCCGGCGTGGATGCCGAAGGGCATCGACAGCGGCAAGCGCCTCTAGCGCGGGGCGGGTTTAGCCAACGGGGCCGTTCTCGGCTTCCCATGCGGCCTTGTAGTAGGCCTTTGAGCGGGTGCTCAGGTCGACGTCTGTTGCGCGCGCCTGCAGCGCGCCGACGGTGGCCTCGGCCTTGGGTGTGACGGCAAACGGGTCGACTCGGAACCAACGTGCCGCGTTCTCGTGGGTGATCTTGTTGATCTCTTCGTCGGTGCACTTCGCGTCGACCAGGCACTCCCAGAGTTCGTCAGCGGAACCGGGAAACGTGCAGTCGGAGTGGGGGTAGTCGACCTCGTACGCGATGCTGTCGATGCCGACGCGATCGCGCAGGAGCAGTCCAGATGGGTCAGAGATGAAACACGCCAGGAACTGCTCGCGAAATACCTCCGTGGGTGTGCGGCCGCCCAGATCGGGATTTGCCCACTTTTGGACGTGGTAATGGCGCTCCATTCGGTCGAGGAAGCCCGGAATCCACGACGTGCCGCCCTCGGACAGTGCAATGCGTAGAGTGGGGTTGTCGCGAACGATGTGGCTCCAAAGAAGGTTCGCCGCGCATGGCAACGAGTTCCAGGTGGGCATCGTGTAGCGCACGTGGAGCGGTTCGCTCTCGCGTCCCGGGAAGCCCTCGATCGCCGAGCCGATGTGGATCGTCACGACGATGCTCTCTTCGGCGCACGCGCGGAAGAATGGGTCGTACGAGCCAGAATGGATGCTCGGAAAGCCGAAGACTTCGGGATCCTCGGTGAAGGTGATCGCCGTGGCGCCCTTCTTTGCGACGCGGCGGACTTCGGCCGCGGCCACTTCGCCATCCCAGATCGGGGAGATGGGGTTCGGGATGAAGCGCCCGGGGTGTGCGGCACACCACTGGTCGATGTGCCAGTCGTTGTACGCTTGCAGGCAGGCGAGGCCGAGCTCGCGGTCCGTCGACTTCGAAAAATAGCCGCCGGCCATACCAGGGAAGGATGGGAAGCAGAGTGAGGCCAGCACGCCATTCGCGTTCATGTCGTCGATGCGTGAGTCGACGTCGTAACAGCCGGGCCGAACCTCGGCTTGGGTGCCGGGATCGAATCCCCATTCTTCGTTGGGCAGGGTTACGACCGCGTTGATGAAGGATTGAAACGAGACGCCGTACTCCCATGTCCACGCCTCCGCGCCGCGCTCCTTGTCGTACGTGAGGCGCGGAGCGCGGTCTTTCCACTTTTGCGGCAGGTGCTGCGCGAACAGATCTCGTGGCTCGATGATGTGATCGTCTACGCTGATGAGAATCATTTCTTCTTTGGTCAACGCTTCTTCCTCCGGTCTGCGACTGCCCTGGATCCTTGTGCGCCGTTCACCGATATCGCATCAATGCCTCGTCGCCCCTCGACACCAGTTGCGGGGCGGCAAGGCGTGAAGGCGACGTCGCTGACGGTACACTAGCCTCCTGGTGGACTGCCCGTCGAGCTGGACGTCAGACGTACATCGCGTCGATCTGGTTCACGTACTTCGCGGCGATCGGCCTGCGTTTGAGCTTCATCGTCGGTGTCAGCTCATCGCCCCCCGGGAGCCAATCCGCCGGCAGGAGAGTGAACTTCTTGATTTGCTCGACGCGCGACAGTCGTTCGTTGCCGGCGTCGACGCCTTCTTGGACGGCGGCGAGCACCGTTTCGTCCGCAGACAGATCGGCCAGGCTCTTCTCGCCGAGGCCATGCTCGTGGGCCCATGCCGAGGAGTAGTCGGGGTCGAGCACGAGCAGGGCCGTGTTGTAGGGCCGCGCATCGCCGATCGCGAACGCCTGTCCGATCAGAGGACACGCGCCCTTCAGCGCCGACTCGATGTTTGCCGGCGACATGTTCTTGCCGGCCGCGTTGATGATCAGCTCTTTCTTGCGGTCGACGATCTTCAAGTAGCCGTCAACATCGAACTCACCGACGTCGCCGGTTGCGAGCCACCCGTCGCTGTCGATCGTCTCGGCGGTCTTGTCGGGCAGGTTGCGGTAGCCCTGCATGATGTTTGCGCCGCGGATCATCACTTCGCCGTCCGCCGCGAGTCTGATCTCGAGCCCCGGAGCCGGCTTGCCGACGGTGCCGATCCGAATCTGGTCCACCTTCGACAGGGTGCCGATGGCCGTCGTTTCCGACATGCCCCAACCCTCGGCGAGCTTTACGCCGATCGCGTGGAAAAACTCGAGCACGTCGGGCGGCGTCGGCGCGGCGCCGACCGATGCGAATGCGAGCTTGTCGAATCCGAGCGCTTCACGAAGGGGAGCGAACGTGATCGCGTCGATCTCGGCGACTTCGACAGCGAGTGGCGCGGGGACCGCTTCCCCGGCCTGTTCGAGTCGGAGTTTTTCGAGCGCAGCGGCCAGCGCCCTCTGCATTCCCTTGCGTTGTTCTTCGGGGGCCGACGCGAGGCGCGCCTCGAGCCCGGCTTTGATCTTCTCCCAGACCCGCGGAACGGCGAAGAAGAAGTCTGGGCGCACCTGGGGTAGGGCGGCTGCGATCTGTTTGGGATCCGGAATCGTCGTGATGGTCGAGCGACAGAGAATCGGGAAGTAGTAGTTCAGAGCGCGCTCGGCGATGTGTGCGGAGGGGAGCCACGAGATCACGCGGCCGTTTGCCGGTAGAGGGACGGTTTCGTTCAGCATCGCGGAGGCGGCGCGCAGGTTTGCGTGTGTGAGTTGGACGCCTTTGGGTGGGCCGGTGGTGCCCGACGTGTAGATCAGAGTGAGGAGGTCGCTTTCCGTCACGCCTTTTGCGGCGGTGGCGCCGTCGAATCCCGCGCCGGATTCCTCGAGATCCGCGAAACTCATGGCACCGGCACCGCCGAGGACGATCAGATGCTCTAGAGCGGGGAGGCTGGTGCGGGCCTCGAGGAACGACTCGAGGAAGGTGCCCTCGACGATGGCGATCCGGGCGCCCGAGTCGCCTACGACGTAGGCGATCTGCTCGGCAGAGAGCGTCTGGTAGATCGAGAAAGGGACGGCCCCGAGCGTCACGGCGGCAATGTCGGCGATGTGAAACTCGGGTCGATTCGACAGCATCAGCGCGACCGTATCGCCCTTGGCCAGCCCGAGCTTGGTCAGCCCGCCCGCCACGGCGTCCGCTCGCGTGGCGAGCTGTTTGTAGGTGAGAGCGACCGCGCCATCGAGCGTTCTCACGGCCACGACCTCGGGGGAGTCCGCGACGGCGTCGCGAAAGCCCTGGGCGAATGTCTGGGCTTCGATCATTCCGTCCGGCATCGTTGGATCCTCGTTTTTCTGGGGTGTGTGCCCTCATGGATCATCGCCGGGCGCTACGCAATGGGGTTCGGCCGTCGCGGCGTTGCTCACGGGCCGGGCTGCGGAGGCGCTGGCGGGCCGACTGGACCCGCCGCGCGCCCATCGATAGGTAGCTCGGGATGAAGACTACGACTTTCGCAGTATTCCTTGCGATCAGCCTGCTCGCCGCGCCTGCGCTTCGAGCCGAAGAGGAGAAGCCGGTGAGCCAGAACGATCCCATCGCCCAGATTGACGCGTTCATCGCGGAGCAGAAGATCGACAAGAGCGGCAGCTGGAAGACCAGCCTCGCCAAGCCCCCAGTGCTGTCGTTCGATCCGTCGAAAACCTACTATTGGGTCATCGACACCAACATCGGCGGCCCGATCAAGATTAAGCTTCTGCCCGACGTCGCCCCAATGCACGCTTCGAGCACGATCTACCTCGCGAGGCTGGGCTTCTATGACGGGCTGGCCTTCCACCGCGTGATCGAGGGCTTCATGGCGCAGGGCGGCGATCCGCTAGGCAACGGCACGGGTGGTCCGGGCTACAAGTACGACGGTGAGTACGACCCGAACACGAAGCACGACAAGCCAGGTCTTCTCAGCATGGCGAACGCCGGCCCGGGCACGGACGGTAGCCAGTTCTTCCTCACCTTCGTCCCGACGCCGCACCTGAACGGCAAGCACTCGATCTTTGGTGAGGTCACCGAAGGCATGGATACGGTGAAGGAACTCGAGCAGAACGGCAGCCGCAGCGGTCAGACGACCAAGCCGCTGTCGATGACCAAGACGACGATCGAAGTCCAGTAGAGCGAGGGATCCGCGGCGGAGCGAGAAGTTGCTCTGCCGCGGGCCTGGTTCAGCTGACGTTCGGGATGACGTGCTTCCCGATGAGTTCGATCGTCTGCATCACCTTTTCGTGCGGGACCTTGTATGGGTTCACCAAGCACAAGAGGAGGTCCACGCCGGCCGCGGCGTAGTTTCGACAGGATTCGAGGCATTGATCGGGCGTGCCGACGACGCAGGCTCCGGCATCGGTCAAGTAGTCCATCGAGATCAGGTCGAGGGAGCCGTCGTCGGAGTGCTTCTTCATGTCGGCGGCGTAGGCATACGTGCCGAGGTCACGCTTCTCTTCGTTCATCCACTCGGCGACCTCGGCGATCTGCTTGGCGCCGAACGACGGGTACCACTCGAACGATTCGGTCGCCGCCTCGAGGGCCTCTTCCCGTGTTGGCGCGCAGCACATCATCGTGAAGGTGGCCGCCTCGTTGTGGATCTCGGCGCCGATCGGCTTCTCGCATTTCGCGACGGCGGCACGGTAGATGTCGATCTTGCGCTTCACCTCGGTGGGCGACGTGCCGACCGCGAATGAGCACAGCCCGATGCCGAGCTCGCCCATCAGCGCGTGACCCTCGTCGCTTGTCGTGGCGCCCCACAGCGGTGGGTGTGGGCGCTGGCGCGGCTTCGGGAGTACACGGCGCTTGGGCATGGACCAATACTCACCCTCGAACTCGTACTCGTCATTCGTCCAGCAGCCGACGATGTGGCCCAGCGCTTCCTGCCACATGGCGCGCGTCTCTCGCGGGTCTACGCCGAAACCTTCGAGCTCCTTGCGCGTGGCGGAGCGCCCGGTCGCGAAGTCGACGCGGCCGTTGCTGATCAGGTCGAGTACCGCAGCCGACTCGGCCGAGCGGACCGGGTGGTTGTACGGCTTCGGGAGGAGGCGGACGCCGTAGCCCAGGCGCATGTTTTTGGTGCGGCTTGCGAGTGCGCCGTACAGGACCTCGGGATTCGAGCAGTGTGAGAATTCCTCGAGGAAGTGGTGCTCTACGGTCCAGAACGCGTGGAACCCCATCTGGTCGCCGAAGATCCCCTGCTCGAGGGTCTCTTGGTAGACGCGGTACTCCTTGTCCTCGTCCCAGGGGCGAGCGACGGGGATCTCGTAGAACAAAGCGAATCTCATAGCTCGAGAGCAAAACACTCGTCTAAGAGGAAAGCCATTCTGGGCGGTCGCCGTGTGACCGAGAGGCTCGCAGAGGGGGCACGTCTTTCGTAAGCTCCCGGGCGTGCGGGTCGGTGAAATCGGGAAGGCCATCCGGCAATGGGCTCCGTTCGCGGTTCGAACCGTGGCGTACGGTACGGTGTCCTGCCTCGTGGGGCCGTTTACGCGTGACCATTGCGGTAGCTCGTGGGCCATGCGCCGGTGGTGCGTAGGCAGCATCTCGGGCCTCGGAATCGAGGTCGAGTTCTCCGGCGTGGAGAACGTGCCTGCGAACGGGGCGTTCGTCTACTGCTCGAATCACCAGAGCTTGGTCGACATCTTGGTCCTTGGTGCCGTGCTGCCCGGCGACTACAAGTGGGCCGCGAAGCGGTCGCTGATGAACATCCCGTTTCTCGGTTGGCATCTTCGATTGGCAGGCCACGTTCCCGTCGACCGCGGCGGCGGCGCCAAGGCCGCTGCGGAGGTCATCGATCGGTTCAGTGCCGTGCTGAAGGCGGGGAAGCCGCTTCTGATCTTTCCCGAAGGGACGCGCACGGTGGATGGCAAGCTGAAGGACTTCAAAGCAGGAGCGTTCAAGGCAGCGGTGCAGGGCAACGCGCCGGTGGTCCCGGTCGTGCTCGATGGGACGTTTCACATGATGAGCAAGGGGGCTGTGAGCGCGGGGACCCGGGCGACCGTCGTGCGGGTTCGCATCGGGGAGCCGATTCCGTTGCCGCCCGACGGGAACGCCGAGGAGCGGGTTGCGGGGTTGGCCGCGCGGACCCGAGCTGTGGTTCTGGATATGCTGTCTGAGATTCGCTCCGAAGACACGGAGACATCGCCGTCGACATAACGCGAAGGAGTTGACGTCGAGCGGTGTTCGTCGCAAGGAACGGCGACGCAGGAATACCGGCAATCTTCCGAGGAGACGAGACGCCGCGACGGGCGTCGAGGCGTTCACGCTATGTCGACGGCGGTGCTCTAGGGCATCGAGGCCAGGAAGCGTTCGGCTTCGGTGATCGCGGCCTGCATGTCGTTGATCAGAGCTCGGACCTCGGATTCGATCTCGAGGACATTGGTTTCGAGGGAGGCGACGGCTCGCGCATTCAGGTTGTGCTTCAGGAACAGGACCTGGTCGCGGAACGCGGTGATGACGGGGTCCATCTTGGCCGATGCCGTCTGCATCGCCGCGATCATCCGGTCGTAGCGCTCTTGGCTCTCTCGCAGTGCGTCCTGGCTGCGGCCCCGTAGGTTATGGTTCGAGATCTGGTCGATCTCGGACTCCCACTCGGTGAACAGATCGCCGGAGACCTGCTCGATCGAGTCGATCTGGTCCCGGACGTCCTGGGCACGGGCCTCGCACTCTTCGAAGTCGCTCTCCATCTTGTCGTAGAAGTCTTCGAGGTCGCCGCCGTCGTAGCGCGTCACCGTCTTGAACGCGTCGTACGTGGTCTCGAACTGCTGCTGTGCCTCCTCCTGCGCTTCCTGGCCGGCCTCGACTCGGTCCTTCAGGATGTGGCGCTTCTCTCGGCCGAACTGCTCCATCACGCCGTAGTAGGCGGATGTACATCCGCTGACCTGGACGATGAGAGTCAGCAGCAGAAGGAGAGAACTCGTGCGGAGGGTCATCATCAGAGCTGCGGATTCTGCCCAAGCTCCCCCGGTGGAGTCAACGGCTGGGCGTTCCTAGGGCAACAGCGTCGCGGGGAGGCAGAGATCTCGCTCTTTGCTCGTATCGATCCGCAGATCGCCCAGATCGTCCGCGGTGTGGATCTGACCCACGATCTTGTCGTGCGACGGCTGGAAGTGAGATCGGCGCAGCCGGTAGC
Organism: Deltaproteobacteria bacterium; assembly: GCA_029262355.1. Lineage (GTDB taxonomy): Bacteria > Desulfobacterota > Binatia > UBA12015 > UBA12015 > VGTG01. Next base: position 4,744 of record JAJCZO010000348.1, on the reverse strand, counting down.
ACGTGATGAGATTCGTCGCGTCTGTGATTCCCTGGCCGTCCTTATCTACCGGGAAGCACAAGCGGCGCGGTGAAAAGACGTCGTAGAGGCGATCTTCGAACTCGTCGGCGGCGGTCGCATGGCTTCGGGGAAATTGCAGCTGTCCCTTGCTGATCCTGGCCTTGTAGCACTTGAAGTGATCGGCGACGCCGGGCGCCGGGGGCGCGGGAGGGCCGACGAGGCTGAGATGCGCCGGCGAAAGCAGGAGCTCCGCTTTCTTGGTGTCGTAGCTTCGAATCCCGAAGTGATCCTGCACGACGATGCCGGTCTGCTTGATGTGCTTCGGCTCGCCCTTCGTGGGTTTGAGCTTGTAGGCGACCCGCCGGATGCCGGCGTCGAGCACCTCGACATCGTTGACGGCGGCCGGCACGCACACCTCGAACTGGCTCTTCACGTCGAACGAGCCCGTTTCGAGATCGTCGGCGAGGCTGATGGCGCTTTGGCCGGGGAACTTTGGGTGTCCCTTGGTGACGCGCGTCTTGTAGCAAACGAAGGGGTTCACACAGCCGACCCCGCTGGGCACGCCGCCGCTGCAGATCCCGCCACCGCAGGTCTCTCCCAAGGTACAGGGATTGCCGTCTTCGCAGCTGGCACCCTCGCCGACGGCCGCGTGGACACACGTTCCGGCTCCGTCGCAGGTGTCTGAGGTACAGGCGTCTCCTTCGTCCTCGCAGGCGGATCCGAGCGACGCGTACGTGCACGTGGCCGAGCAGCAGTCGCCGTCGACGCCGTTTCCATCGTCGCAGGTCTCGCCGCCCTGGAGGACGCCGTCGCCGCAATAGGGGCCAACCTCGTAGCGGGCGACGAGAATGCTGGCCGTGGTGGCCTGCGATCCTGCGACGATGAGCTTGCCGTCGGCCTGCAATTGCGCGTCGGTTCCGAATTCGAACGTCGAACCGAAGTCGCTCAGCACGATTCCGGTGCCGCCCCAGGATGTGTCCAGGCTACCGTCGGCCGCAAAGCGCACGGTGGCGAAGTCGACGTCGAAGCTCATGACGGCGTCGGGAAGAGATTCGCCGGCGACGATGATCTTACCGTCGCTCTGCCGTAGGATCGCCCGCGCGTTGCTGCTTGCCGGGGGCGCCGGAATCGAGGTGTCGACGATGCCGGTCCCTCCCCACGCCGGGTCGAGACTCCCATCGGCGTCGAGGCGGATCGTCAACCAGAGCGTCGGGTCGAGGGCGTCGGTGGTACCGTCCTGTCCGAGAACGACGATCTTGCCGTCGGGTTGAACGAGAAGGTCGCGGCCGAGGTCGTCGGCTGCCGTTCCGCCGCTGGTGAGCACGATACCTGCCGTGCCGAAGGTTGGATCAGGAACGCCCGTGTCGAAGTGGCGGGTCGTCGCGATCTGCCCTCCGGCGGCCCCGGTGGCGAGAATCTTTCCGTCCGCTTGCACGGCCAGGCTCGAGAGTTCGGCACTCGTACCGAACGAGGTGACGGCCATCCCGTTCCCCCCGAACGTGACGTCGAGCACCCCGTCCGCACTGTATCGCGTGATCGCGAAGTCGCCCAGAAACGAGCCGGCGACGAGCAGACGTCCGTCGTTCAGGAGCAGGAGGTCGCCGAACCCGCCAAAGCCGCCGCCGGAGAGGTTGGTCCACACCGTTCCGCTCGAGCCCCACGTCGTGTCGAGGTTGCCGCTGGAATCCAGGCGAACGACCTTGATGTCGACGACGTTGGCCGCCGCGACGAGGACCTTGCCGTCTGGCTGGAGCTCGATGTCCACGGCAGCCTCGTCGAAGCCGCTCGTGGCGATGATGACGACGCCAGCGGTTCCCCAGGTCGGGTCCAGCGCACCGCTCGGGTCGTATCGAACGATCCCGAGATCGGCGTTCGTGGTCTCGCTGTCGGAGGCGACGAGGATCTTGCCGTCCGGCTGAATCGCGACGGCCGAGTACCCGAAGATCGCGGCCGAGACTGGAGTTGAGACCGAGCCACCAGTCCCGAACGTGAGATCCAAGTCGCCGGGAGCTGCCGCCGTATTCTGCGACGTCAATCCGATCAATGTGGCGACAATTGAAATGAGAATCCGGGTCGTTGCCACCGGTTCTTCCTTACACCTCATTTGTATCTCCGCGATCGTCGCGGATGCAATGGACTTCGCGGTTTGAAGGGCTGCGCGAAAGGGTGCGGTGCATCCATGCGGCAAAAACAGCGCGATTGCGGGGCTTTGCCCCGGATCACATGCAGCCGTCTCGGCAGATGACCCATGCCCACTCGATCCCCGGGACGGGTGCGCCACAGCATCTGCCAGGTCACGACGAGGTCGCCGCCTTTCGGCTCCGAGCGCGGCGTTGCGGGCCTGCATGTGCGGAGACTCTGACCGGTTGATCTCGGGGGCCTCGGAGTGGTGGGGTAGAGACCATGTCGGTGCTCGAAGGAAAGAAGATTTTGGTCACGGGACCTACGGGGCAGGTGGGCTTTCCGGTCGCTCGAGCGTTCGCGCAGAAGAACGAGGTGTATGGCCTCGCTCGCTTCAAGAAGCCGGCCGACCGGGAACGCTTGGAAGCGGCGGGTGTCACCTGCGTGAAGGGTGATCTCGCGGCGGGTGACCTCGATGCCGTGCCGGAGGATGTCGACTACGTGGCTCACTTCGCCGTCGCGAAGAGTCCGAAGGGGGATTTCGACGCCGACATCTCGGCCAATGCCGAAGGCGTTGGGCTCCTCATGGCGCACTGCAGGAACGCGAAAGCGTTCTTGCACTGCTCGACCACCGGGGTGTACGAGCACGCCGGCGCGCACAAGCTCCGGGAGAACGACCCGCTCGGAGACAATCATCGGGTCATGCTCCCGACCTACAGCATCGCGAAGATCTCGGCCGAGGCCGTCGCCCGGTTCTCAGCCCGCCAGTTCAATCTGCCGACGACGATCGCGCGGCTCAATGTTCCGTACGGAAACAACGGTGGCTGGCCGATCTTTCATCTCGCGATGATGATCGCGGGGGAGCCGATCCCTGTGCACCCTGAGCGCCCGTGCGTATACAACCCGATTCACGAGGACGACCTCGTCGCTACGCTGCCGGCGTTGTTCGAGGCGGCGACGGTGCCGGCGACGATCGTGAACTGGGCCGGCACCGAGACCGTGAGCATCGAAGAATGGTGCGGTTACATGGGAGGGCTGACGGGCTTGGAGGCGTCGTTCGTCGATACCGACCGGACGATCGGCAGCGTCGCGGTCGACACGACGAAGATGCAGGCGCTCGTCGGGCCAACGGAAGTCGATTGGAAGGATGGCTTCAAGCGGATGGTCGAGACCTTCCATCCGGAGTTGCTGAAGTAGGTTGCGATGGCCTCCGAGGGGATCGGGAGCGCGGGGGCCGTGATCGCCTCTGGTATGACGTGACGGGAGGCGACTCGAGACCGATCCTCTCCCCGGCTTGGGCGGTCGGCTTGCGTCGCATTTCCCTCGCCCGTATCGCATCCACATGGGGCAACGGGTTCAGATCGCAACGGTGTTCGTCTCCGGCTTCCTCTTCGCCTGTAGCGGCGGGTCGGATGACTCGGCGACGAGTCTCGAAGGCAAGCAGGGGGCCTCCGCGCCGACGGAGCATACCGTGCGCGCCAACGCCGCAGTAGCGGAGGCTCTCGATCTGGCTGATGGCGCGGACTTCGAGAACGCCGAGCGCGGCCTGATCGCCCGTGAGCCGGCCGTGACGATCAAGAATGCAGAGGGAGGTACTGTCTGGGACACGAGCGCCTACGGATTCGAAGAGGGGTCGGCGCCGGCGAGCGTGAACCCGAGCCTGTGGCGTCAGGCGCGGCTCAACAACAAGCACGGTCTCTACGAGGTCGCGTACGGGATCTACCAGATCCGGGGGTACGACCTGGCGAACATGTCGATCATCGTCGGCGACGAGGGATGGATCATCGTCGATCCCCTCACGACGGTCGAGACCGCCGCGGCGGCACTCGCCCTCGCGAGGAAGCACCTCGGTGAGGCCCCGGTCAAGGCGGTGATTCTGACCCACAGCCACATCGATCATTTCGGTGGGATGCCGGCGGTAGTGTCCCCCGAGGACGTCGCGTCGGGGAAGGTGCGCATCATCGCGCCGAAGCACTTCGCCGATGAGGCGACGAGCGAGAACGTGCTCGCGGGAATCGCCATGGGGCGCCGAGCGTCGTTCATGTACGGCTTCGCCCTCGAGCGGGGCCCACGCGGTCACGTCGATTCGGGCCTCGGTAAGTCGCCGGCGCGGGGCAGCTTCGGGATCATGCAGGCCACGGATGTGATCGACGATACGCCGCAGGAGATGGAGATCGACGGCGTCGACTTCGTGTTCCAGTACGCGCCCGAGTCCGAAGCCCCGGCCGAGCTCACGTTCTACCTGCCGGAGAAGAGGGCGTTCTGCGGTGCCGAAGTCGTCTCGAGGAATATGCACAATCTCTACACGCTTCGCGGGGCGAAGGTGCGGGATGCTCTGCTCTGGAGCGGCTACATCGACGAAGCGATCACTCGGTTCGGTGACGCCGAGGTGGTCTTCGCGAGCCACCATTGGCCGACTTGGGGCAACGAAGAGTCGATCGACTACCTGAAGAAACAGCGCGACGGGTACAAGTTCATTCACGACCAGACCCTGCGCCTGGCCAACGCCGGCAACACGCCGCGCGAGATTGCAGAACAGCTCGAGATGCCGTCGTCGCTCGAGAAGTCGTTTCCAAACCGCGGCTACTACGGCACCACGAGGCACAACTCCAAGGCGGTCTAT
>JAJCZO010000347.1 GCA_029262355.1 Deltaproteobacteria bacterium | reverse complement strand
GTAGCCAGCACGGGCCCTTGCCCTACGTCGTAACCGCAGCATGGCGACCCAGCCGCGATCCGGCTAGGCTGCTGCAGATGAGCGCCGGTCCCCGCGCAGCTCCGGCCGGCATCCGAGATACTGCGGAGTACTCACGCGACCTCGAGGCGCTGCGGGGCGTCGCCATTCTCCTGGTAGTCCTGTTCCACGCAGACGGAATCATCAGCGGAGGCCATCGCGCGCTGATCGGCAGCAAGGTGTCCCCGCTCTCCGCGTTCGTGACCGCCGGGCACACTGGCGTGACCCTGTTCTTCGTGCTGAGCGCCTTTCTCTTGTCTCGCGCGTTTCTCGTCGAAGCCAACGGCGGTCCACGCGTCAATCGGGTACGCTTCTATGAGCGCCGCGCCATGCGCATCCTCCCGCTGTACTTCGTGTTCGTTGCGACCGCCGCCGTAGCCACGTCCGACGCCCCCGCGCAGTGGCTGCGCGGCCTCCCCTATCTGTTCTTCGCAAACTCCATCTACGGCGTCGCAACGCCACTGCTCCCGTGGAGCGCTGTGTGGTGGAGCCTCGCCACCGAAGCGCAGTTCTACGCGGTCCTACCCATCGTCGGGAGCGCACTCGGAACGCCACTGGGTCGACGCGCACTGGTGCTCGCGGTGCCCGGGTACGTGCTGATCTACCGGGCACTGTGCACGGGGGAACTGCATCTCGCCAACGGCGCCGCACAGGTGACGCTTCTCAACTCTCTCGTTGGTCGCGCGCCTGCGTTCGCGTTCGGCATGGCCGCCGCGTGGTTCGTCCAGACGTACGGCGTCCGCGTCCGGGCCGCCTGCGTGCTCCGACCCTGGACGAGCTGGGCGGGCGACGTCGCCCTGCTGGCCGTCGCTGCCGCTCTGGGCTTCCTGCTCTCCCAGGTCGTTTCTCGCCATGTGGCCGAGGCGACGCTGCACTGGCACGCCTGGCACGTTGCCGAGGCGATCTGCTGGACCGCCGTCGTGCTCCTCATCCAGCTCGTACCCGGTCGGCTACGCCTCCTGATCTGCAACCGCGCACTCAGTTGGATCGGGTTGCTGTCGTACTCGCTGTACCTCGTCCACCTTCCCGTTCTGTACCGCATCCTCTTACCGCTGCACCGCTCGGCGCCCGGCGGCGTGGGGACCTGGTCGCTCCATGTCTGGACCCGGGTAGGGTTCGCGCTCGTGCTGTGCACGGCCATCTCCGCCGCGACCTACGTCTGCATCGAGCGACCGTTCCTGGTGCGCAAAGCGAAGCTCTCGACCTGAGAGCCCTGGTCTTCAGGCGCCCCTACTGGCTACGTCGCTCATCGCGTCGTGTCCGAAATTGCGGCCCAGCGTTTTCATGCTGCCTTTGATTGGAGACTATCTCCGGGGCCGAGGGAACGTCCAGACGCCTCAGGCAGCTGAACCCCGTCTTGGAAACGCACACCCGCCCGCACGAGCGGAACCAAATGAGTCGCATTCACCCGCCGCCTTGGCGTACTTCGCCCCGTGCTCGCGCTGGAACCCGTCGATCGCGTCTTCGGCGGCTTGTCGGCTCTCGGCCCGCCTCGCACTGGGCTCATGACCAGCCGGAAGGTCACGGGCGGTTCGATCCCCGGCGGCGGGGCCGAGGAGTCGCCGCACGCCGACGTGATGATGGTGATGGCGATTGCGGCTAGAAGGGGTCCGATGAGAACGCATCGATCCCACGTGGTGGCGGCTGTTCTGGCTCTAAACCTCGGGCTGCTCTTCGCTCCGGCGGCGGGGGCGCACTCTCCGAAGGCGAGCGACTTCGAGGTCTTCGCGGACGGGCTCGACGGCCCGGAGGGACTGGCCTTCACGCGGGATGGGCACCTCATCGTCGTCGGCGCGGACGGCAACGTTAGGAGCTTCGCGCCAGATGGTACGTCTACCCTTGTGGCGACGATCGAGGACCCGATCGCGGGCGTGACGGTGCTTTCCGATGGGCGCGTGCTCGCCGCGTCCCTGGTGATGGGCCGCGTTTGGGCGATCTCTACGCAGGGGGAGGTGGCCGTCTTCGCCGAAGGGATCAGCGGCCCGAACACCATCGTCGAGAGCATTCGGGACGGGCGCATCTTTGTGAGCGCTTCACTCCAGAGCACTATCGTCGAGATCACCGACGGGGTTCCCGACGTCGTGCTCACGGCCGTCAGGTTCCCCGACGGCCTCGCGATTGCAGAGGAGCGGGGGCGACAGTACCTGTACGTCGGGCTGCGCCTGGACGGCGAGGTCGTGCGCTATCGCATGTTCGCCGACGGAACGTTCGGAGAAGAGGAGCGCTATGCGGACGGGCTGTTCGTGTCCGCGATCGGATTCGACAGCGCGGGCAATCTCCTGGCGGTAGGAGAAGACCGCGTTTGGGTGCGCCATCGTACGGGAGAGGTCGAGGTCCTCTCGAACGACCCGCTCATGGACGGACCTTCCAATCTCGCGTTTGGACCAGGGCGGGGGTTCGGTAGTCGCGACGTGTATCTAACGAACTATGGGAAGAACTTCGGGCAAGGGACGCAGGTGATCAAGTTCCGCTATAACCATCGTGGCGCGCCCCTGGCCTCCACTGTCCGTCGCAGAATCGAGACCTGCGCGTCACCGGTGTTGCCGACGAGCCGCACACCGATCCGAGGCGGTGCCATCAGTTGCAGGCAACGAACGGCGCGCCGACTTCCAGAGCGCTGAGGGTCCCTCCCGACGACCACCGAGCTGTTTGTCGAGCTGCTCACGCAGGACGCGGTTCTCCTCCATGAGGTATGCGAACGATCGTTCCGAACGGTGGTTGGGAACGGGCGTTCGTCCAACGATCGCTCTAGACGCGGAGTTCTGGGTGGAGCTATTTGGACCGCCATGCGGAACGGTGCCATCTACTTTGCGGTCGACCATCACCGATCCGTTGCTCAAGAGTGGTCCACGTTGGCTCAACTCACTACGGATAGACTGGCGTGAAAGCCCTGTTCGACCCGAACAGGCTCGCGCAAAATAGCCCTCACCGCCGCATCTCTCGCGTTGATAGCGATCTGCAACGTCGTGTCTTGGGTTCGTCCGTACCCGGTATGACCGGCCCTTACGTGGGGCCTCTTGACGCCACAAGGGAGCGACCATGAATCGAGTGTTGGTGTTTGCGTACGGCCTGGTCTCCTACCTCATCTTCTTGGGGACATTTCTCTATGCGATGGCCTTCGTCGGAAACCTAGGTGTGCCCAAGGCCATCGACGGCCCGGCCGAGGGACCCGTAGGACAGGCGCTCATAGTCAATCTGGTCCTGCTGTCGATCTTCGCCGTGCAACACAGCGTGATGGCGCGACCGGCCTTCAAGCGCTGGTGGACCCAGATCATCCCGGAGGCGGCCGAGCGCAGCACCTACACCCTCCTGTCGAGCCTGGCCCTGATCCTGCTCTTCTGGCTGTGGCGCCCGATGGGCGGGATGGTCTGGAACGTCACCAACCCGATCGGCCACGCGACTCTGCTGGGCCTGTTCTTTTTCGGCTGGGGGCTGGTGCTGTTGTCGACCCTCCTCATCAACCATTTCGACCTTTTCGGTCTGCGTCAGGTCTGGCTCCATTTGCAGGGCGAGGAATACACGCCGCTGCCCTTCAAGACGCCGCTGCTGTACAGGTACATTCGCCATCCGCTGTACGTCGGCTGGTTCTTCGCCTTCTGGGCGACGCCTACGATGACGATCGCGCATCTGATGTTCGCCGTCGTGACGACGGCGTATATCCTGATCGCGGTTCGGCTTGAGGAGCGTGACCTGGTCGAGGCGCTGCCCGAATACGCAGAGTATTCCGGCCGAGTGCCGAGATTCGTTCCGGGCACGGGTGGCGGTGTAGGTGGTGAGCAGTCGACGTCGCAGCCTTGATGCCTGCATCTCGGGAATCCGCGTAGAGCAGCAGCGTCAGTTCAACACCTCAGAGCCATCGGGCCTGAACGAGGTAGGTTTGCCGTCGGGCCAGGTCGGGCCAGGTCGGGCCGGAGAGGGTTCTTCCAACAGGTGTGCTTCCGAGAAGTCGATCCTGCCGAGGCCGCGTCCCGGGTCGTGTCCACTGACGGAGCAAGTCGCGGGTGAAGCCGATCTGGTGGAGGAGATGAAGACGGAGAGGCATTCTGGAGTTGTCACGCGCCGCGCCACCTCGCGCGAGCCCCGAACGTGAAACGGCGCAGGGAGCGAGGCCGCCCCCTGCGCCGTTGCGCCACGAGCGTCAGTTCAGCAGGCCCGCGCTCGGGTTGATGAACGCGAGGCTGGCCGAGCCATAACCCGAGGTGCCGGGAACGGGCGGACACTCACTCGGGGCTGTAGAGGGCTTGCCGACGAACAGGGCCGTCGAGTCGCGTCTCGCGCCGGACTTGGCCGTGGTCGTGGCACACCACTCCGTGTCCGACCCGATCTCGAGGCGGACCGCCATCTCCCCTTGGGGCGCATTGGCCAGTGAGTAGAGCTCTGCACCCTTACCGCGAATCAGAAGGTTGCCGTTGCGAATCCGAACCTTCTGGATCGGACCGTCGACACCGTCGGAGTCTCGGTAGAGGAAGCCCGGGTTGTTCACATTCCCGAGCCGACGCCAGCGTCCGACCGGAAGGATCGTCACTGCGACGTCGGTCGGCTCGCCGCCGACACGATAGACGACCAGTCGAGCACCGCCGCCGCTCGCCCCGTTCGGTGTAGGATCGCCCGCAGTGCCGAAGCCGGGCTCGATGATACCGCTCGACGCAGCGTCGGTGTCCTTCGATTCGAAGACGATCCGACGTCGATTCGGGTTGAAAGCGCCCTTGTCGTCGTCATTGAGACGAAGTCGGGTCGTCCGGATGCCGTCCGCGGGATCAGGCTGTGGTTGCGGCTCCGGAGTAGGCTCGGGATCCGTGTCGCCACCGCCGTCGCCATCGCACGAGATGTTGAACT
>JAJCZO010000346.1 GCA_029262355.1 Deltaproteobacteria bacterium | reverse complement strand
TCTCCGACCGCGCATAGCCCCACTACCTCCGCCTTGAACTCAGGCGTAAACGCTCGCCGCTTCCTCTTGGTCTTCGTCATGGATCACTCCCAGCGCTTTCTCGCGCTTTATTGAGTGTCCATCAAACCGGGGGAGGGCTAGTGAGGACGATGACGTGGTCGAGGCACTCGTTGCGCACGCGGCGAAGGAACCTCTCGCACACAGCATTCGCATTCGGCGCACGAACGGGTGTTGGCAGCACCTTGATGCCGGTCCCCTCGGCTACCGCATCGAACTGGCGGCCGAACTTGGCGTCGTTGTCGCGAATCAGAAACCGCGGTCCGTCACCCCACGTCGTTGCCTCGCGGAGCTGTTGGGTCACCCAGGCGCTCGACGGTGACCCGGTCACACCGACGTGCACGACCCGCCGCGAGGCAAGTTCGATCAGGAAGACGGCGAAGATCGGTCGGAACAGCAGGTCATATGTCTGCAAGAAGTCGCAGGCCCAGGTTTCGCGAGCATGGTTTCGAAGGAACGTGGACCAGCGCTGGGTGGGAGGTCGTGGTTCTCGGAGTCGCCGCATGTGCTTCTGGATCGTTCGCTTCGCGACGCGGATGTCGAGCTTCAGCAGTTCACCGCGAATCCTCTCGGCACCCCAGAGTCGGTTGTTCACTGCCATCTTCTGGATGAGGGCAATCGTCTCGGTAGAGATTCGAGGCTCTGCTCCGGTGGGCTTGGACTTGCGACGCCAGAGCAGTCCAAACCCCTTGCGGTGCCAGCGCAAGATGGTTTCAGGCTGGATGAGCAGCGTCGCACTGCGCCAGGTCGGGACGGGGCGAGCGAGCAAGACGAGGACGGATCGATCGACCGGGGTCAGCTTCGGCCGTACGATCTGGCGACAGGCAACTTCGAGTTGCTTGCGGAGTAAGGCGTTCTCTCGGATCAGGGTTCGACGAGGCCGGAATTGGTCTAGGACATATCCGACGATGGGTCGGGTGGCGGGCCGCGACCATAGGCGGATTCGATCCCCGTAGAAATCCAGCATCTTCGTGAGCCAGGAACGGATGTGAGATCGCATTCCGACGTTCTCGCCGTCCGGCAGGTTCCCTGCAATTCCTCTGCGGATCAACGATGTAGCCAGTAGCACGTTCCGATCCATCGCTCGGCGTAGGCGTTCTGCCACGGGCAGCTCTACCGAAAGTCGAGTGCTCCCGGCGTGGATACGTCCTGAGAGCGGGCAGTTTGACTGCATAGCCTAGCGGCTATATACCCTCTGTTTGTGAGATCCAGTCGAGTGGTCATCCGGAAGCTCGAGGCAGCCGGCTGGACAAAGGGCCGCAAGGAAGGCTCTCACCAGATGATGATTCACCCCACCGAAGGCCGGGTAGTGCCCGTTCCAGATCCGAAGAAGGATCTGGGCCGCGGCCTCCTTCGGAGCCTGGAGAAGCAGACCGGCGTCAAGCTGATCTAGAAACGAGAGAGCCATGCGATACGGAGCCGTGATCAAGAAGGATGGGCGCCAGGTCCTCGCGACCTTCCCGGGCTGCGAGGGTCTGGTCACTGGGGCCCATCCGGAAGAGATCGAGGAGTTCGCCAAGGACGCGCTCGTCGGCTGGCTCAAGGCGCATCTCGACATGGGCAACGTGCCCTCCGCGCCCCCCCGATCCGTCAAGGGGAAGCGGGTGCTGTGGGTGACCGTGCCGGCGGTGCTGGCAACGAAGATCGCGCTACGTCGCGCGCGCCTCGCCAAGGGGCTCACGCAGACCGAACTTGCCGAGCAGACCGGCGTGAAGCAACCCGTGATCGCACGCCTCGAGAACCCGGACCACGACGTGAAGGTCGGAACCCTGGAGAGAATCGCCGAGGTCCTGGGTGTCGAGCTCAAGGTGGGCTTCGCGAAGAGGAACGTTCGCGGCGCTAGAAAAGTGACCCACCCGGCACGGAAGAAGTGACCCACCCCCAGCCCCTCTTCCGGTACCCCTGACGGTGACAAAGCCAACCAGGAGCCGGGAGGAACGAGGTGCTGAGGATGGATCAAGTACATGTAATCCGACACAAGGTGCTCGTCGAAGGGCGAGCGATCCGGGCGGTAGCCCGGGAGATGAGGGTGAGCCGCAACACGGTGCGGAAGTACCTGAAGGAATCTGAGCCGAAACGGCAGGTTACGGTCGGACGACGGAGCCCGATCAAGGAAAAGACGAAGCCCGTGTCGAGGCGATTCTGGAGTCGTGGAAGGGTCGGACGACGCAGAAGCAGCGGATCACGGGCACCCGTGTCCATTGCCAACTGCTCGAAGACGGTCACGAGGCGTGCGTGACGACAGTGCGCGCGATCCTGCGCGAGAAGAAGCGCGCAGCGGCAGAGGTCTACGGCCCTCTGGTCCATCGGCCGGGCGACGAAGCACAGGTCGACTTCTTCGAGATCGTGGTCGACATCAACGGGGAGCGGCGAAAGGCGTGGAAGTTTCTGATGCGGCTCATGCACTCGGGCCGCGATTTCACGTGGGTGTACGACCGGTGCGACCAGGTCGCGTTCCTCGACGGCCACGTGCGCGCCTTTGCCCACTTCGGCGCAGTGCCGCAGCGGTGCATCCTCGACAATCTGACTCCGGCAGTGCGGAAGGTGACGTTTCCGCACCGAGAGATGACGGCCCGCTCGAGGCGGAGGTGAACGGTCGCCGCGATCGGACGGCAGCGCGCCGTATCCACGAAGCACGCTTCCCCGACGTGAAGACGCTGGACCAGATCGACTGGGATACGCTGACGGGGATCTCGCGCCCGAAGATCATGGAACTGGCTTCGTGCGATTATCTCGATCGCGGTGACGACGTCGTCATCGCCGGGCCGATCGGAACGGGGAAGACCATGATCGCTACCGCCCTCGGCGTCGAAGCGGCCCGTCGTCGTCGCCGTGTCGCATTCATCCGCGCCGCCGACCTTGTGCGTGAACTGATCGAGGCCCGAGACGAGCGCACCCTCGGGCGCTTGCTCAAACGCTACGAGCGCGTCGATCTCCTGATCGTGGACGAACTGGGCTTCGTGCCGTTTGACCGCCAGGGCGGCGAGCTCCTCTTCAACTTGCTCGCGGCTCGGTACGAGCGCCGGTCGACGATCCTGACCACCAATCTCGCTTTCAGCGAGTGGGTCCAGGTCTTTGGCGACGAGAAGATGACGACGGCGCTGCTCGATCGCCTCGGCCACCACGCGGACATCCTGACGACGAAAGGAGATTCCTACCGGACGAAGAAGAAGGCGATGACCAAATCCTAGATCGAATCTACGAGCTGGGGGTGGGTCAGTTTCTGATTGCCGAATGGGTCAAAAATTCGGTGTTGCGAACATTCGGAACACAACGCGAGCGATCCCAGTGATTTCAGAGGCCCCCCCACCGATGCCCCGAATTCCCTCGGTTGTGGGACGGCTTGGGCAGGCCCGGAAGGTCGTGGAGAACTTCGTACACAGCGACCAACTGAGCTGATACGACTCGGTCAGTTTCCCCGAACCCCTAACTCAACCTAGGAAGAGCCCCATGAAGAAGCTCGTCACCCCCATCATCAGCCTTGCCCTCACCACCGCTACGGCCGCGCAGGCCGCGACGATCTATACGCCCGCCCTGGTAGCAGAGAACGGCGGCGAGCACTCGTGTTCGGCCGTGAACGTGTCGACCAAGGAGCGTGAGATCACGGTCGAGGTCCTATCATTCTTGGGGAATGTGATAGCCTCGGCCGGCCCGTTGACCGTTGCGGCCGGCAGGAACAGCAACAGGGCGTTCACCTCCTCGGCGAACCGCAGCTACTGCCGCGTGCCCCTGAAAGGCGGCCGGAACACCGTCCGCGTGGCGCTTCAATCGCGCATCAACGAGACACCGTCGCCGCGGTGAGTGGGTTCTGACCGCCATCGCCATATCGATGGCGCAGCTGGAAACCGGTCGCAGATGAACCACGACCCAGCCCGCCGTCGCTCCATGGTTCGCTGCAGCTACGCCACCGCAGCCTTCGGCTCGATCACTGGGACGAGCGGCCGGATATAGCTTCCAGCGTGCAGGTGACCACCGTTCGATCGGTGGGCTTGGAGATGATGTAGTTGAAGCTTGCGGTGGTGCGGAGGCCACCTCGGCGATGCTTCCGACTTACTTCACGCAGGTCCCATTGGCGGTGCCAAAGATGTTGTTGCTATACGTATTGCCGTCACAGTCACCGAAACTTTCCATGATGTCCTCGGTGTGGCCGAGCGCGGTGTTGCGCACGAAGCGAGAGTCGGTGGCGTCGTTTTCAATGCCGTGACTGGCATTATCAATGGCGCGGTTCTGGGTCAGCTTGTAGCCGCTGCCCCTAAGATTGAAGCCATCACCGCCATTCTGCAGAGCCACATTCTTCTTGTAGCGGTGGTTCGTTCCCAAGCTGGAGACGAAACCGTGAGTCCCATTGTGAGTAGCGGTATTGCCGCGCAAGCTGAGGCCGTCGACACCTGCACTATCGAAGCCAGAACCCAGGCTGCTGGCGGCGGTGTTGTCGATGGCCGTGGTCCGGTTGCCATCCAGGAGAAAGCCAGTCGACGAACTGTTAGCGGCCGTATTCTCTTTGAGCGTATTCCGCTCAGTGACGACATTAAAGCCCGTAACATTCTGGGTGGACAACACGCGCTCGACCCGGTGGCGGCCTGTGCCCCCCAACCTGACACCCTCATCGCAGCCCGTGACGACGCCATTGCGTAGCTTGGCCCCTTCCCCAGTGAGGAGAACTCCACGATTCTGCGCAAGAAAGCAGGATACGGTCTTGCCATTGAGGTCGAGAGTGGCCGGGCCTTGGACCACGACGGCGTTGCCGGGCAGACATGGACCCAGGTCTGCATCGAGGATCGTGTTAGTCGTAATCGTAGCGCCACAGGGGACATTGGCCGCCCAACTAGCGGGTACGAGGGAGAGACTCAGCAGCGTGAAAAAAAGGGTGGCAACGGACAGCATCGGAACCTCCTTCTGGCTTGGAGTTGAATTGATGAAATAGGTATCTGGGGTCATCGCTCGCGTGCGTGCCCCCTGCGGATTCTGGGCGTATCCTGGCGGGCATTTCCAGGCTAATCTTGCGACGCCTCCCGAATAAACCCCCATTTGTTGTAGGAGCCCCCGCACCGACCCGGTCCCACCGAAACTGAGGTCCGACAGTTCTAAATCGGTGGGTTTAGGCACACGGCGGCGTGACGCGGTGCGACGCTGTGCCAAAACCCCTTGCGGGCTCAACCGGTCATCGCAACTTCGTCGCCAGGGTATCTAGTGGGGTCTTGTAGTCCGTGAGATATTTGCAAATGGTGTGGATCGGGCGCGATCAGGCGGCGCGTTCTTCCTTGTTCTCCAGTTGAATTCCGTCTTCGTACTTGACTCCGTGTGCGACCAGCGGGAGCAGCTCGTGGCCGTTGAGCCGTCGCCACCGCTTCTCCGCCATCTCCAAGAGCTTGAAGGTCATCGTTATCGCCTTCGCTCGCGACCCCGCGCCCTTGGTGACTCGTGTGCGCAGTCGCACGGTCGCAAACGGCGACTCGATCAGATTCGTCGTGCGTAGATGCTTCCAATGCTCGGCGGGGAAGTCGAAGAAGGTCAGGAGCTTCTCGAAATCGCGACGCAGCGACTTGATCGCCTTCGGGTACTTCGCTCCGTACTCGGTCTCGACTTCGTTGGCGGCGCGTTCGGCGTCCATCGGTCATGCCCCGCCGCCGGTTTGTGATATTCGCGTTGTCGGAAGGGCACGCCGAGGAAGCTGCGAGACTCGGACCGGGGCCTTCCGCGAGCGTGAACAACATAAGGTCCTGTTTTGTTGCAGATTCGGTCATGCGAACCGAGCCCGGAAAGGTGTCGAGGTAGCCGCCCGACGGGAGCCCGTCTCTTCTCAGTGCAAGGAACGGATTGTCCGCTAGGCAGCGGCTGTTGTAGCCTGCGAGCCGTGTCCTACTTGCCCGCGCACAGTCTCCTCCTTTTGGCCGCGCTTCTCGTTGGAATGGCCGAGCCGGCCGCCGCATGGATCCAGCGATTTCCGGACGACGACGCCGACTTCCTCCACTCGACCGACCTCGCCGTCGATGCGGTGGGCGACGTGTTCGTCGGCGGCGAGATCGTGTCCGGCGCGGCCCCTACCTCCATGATGGTCTCGAAGCTGGCCGGCGCCACGGGCGAGGAGATCTGGCGGAAGGTGTTCGATCCCGCGCCCAGCCCGAACGGGCATGCCGACGCGGTTGCCGTGGATTCGAGCGGGGATGTCGTAGTAGCCGGCGACTACGGTGGCAGCCCGCCACACGCCCTCGCGGTCGCCAAGCTCGACGGCCCGACGGGGGCCGAGCTCTGGCTGTATCTGAAACCGACGAGCAACGGCGCGAAAGACGTCGAGTTCGATGCTTCGGGTGACGTCGTGGTCTCGGGCTGGTTCGGGGGAGAGTTCTTCGTTGCGAAGCTCGATGGCGCGACGGGTGGCGAGCTGTGGACCTACTCGGTCGAGGGTTCGCCCGGCTTCTCCGACGGCGCGAACGTCGTCGCCATCGACCCGAGTGGCCACGTGCTCGCGGCGGGCCTTCTGGACGACGACCTGTACGTGGTCAAGATCGACGGCGCCACCGGCGCGTCGCTCTGGTCGGTCCAGGGAGATCCTGACGGCCTCGAGGTGTTCCACTTGGCCGTCGATGCCGCTGCGGACGTCGTAGTCAGTGCCGACGGTGGTGCCGTGATCAAGTACGACGGTGCGACAGGCGCGGAGGAGTGGCGCCACCTCGAGCCGGTGGGTGCGCCGGCGATCGCGATAGTCGGGGCGTCGGACGTCGCCGCCGCGAGCCGGGACGGTGCCTTCCGGTTGGCCGGGGGCCCCGGGACCGAGCTCTGGCGGCATACCTGGCTCGACAACCGCAGCGGCACGCACGTCGCCGTCTCCGCGTCCGGCGCGGTCTTCGCCGGTGGTAGGCGCACCACCTGGACCAAGCCTTCATTCGTCGCTCGTCTAGATGCGGCCACGGGTGCGCTCGACTGGCTCACCGATCTAGACGGCAGCGACCGCGACTCCGACGAGCACGTTCACGCTCTCGCCGTCGACCCGGCCGGCGATCTGGTCGCCGTCGGTCGTCTGTTCGACAAGGATCGGCCATTCATCTTCCTTTCCTTGAAGGTCGACCAGGCGGACGGGTCCATGGCGGGTTTGCGTGGCCAGACGATGGTGTTCCGCGACAAGGACCCCGGGGATCCCACGAAGCGCCGATTGAAGTTCCTCGTCAAGGGAGACGAGCTGCAGACACCCCTGCCCGGATCGCTCAACGACCCGATACTGGTCGGCGCCACGATCCGACTCTGGAACCCGTCGACGCTGGAGGAAGCGATCCTCGCCGCTCCGCCCGGGGCCGATTGGAAGGGGATCGGCAACCCTCCAGGGATCAACGGATACAAGTACAAGGACAAGACTGGCGTGAATCCGTGCAAGGTATCGGTCCGCCCTTTCAAGAACCTGAAGGTCACTTGCAAGGCGAACAACGGACCGATTCCGTTCTCGCTCGACGAGGCGAGCCAAGGAGGCCTAGCCGCGTCGGTGGCGCTCGGGAGCGCCGGCCCGCAGTGTGCGAGCTACGGCGGGCTCGTCGTTCGCGACGAGCCCGGCCAGTTCAAGGCGAAGGGCGCCCCGACGACGCCGTCCTGCGGCTGAGCACGAGGGGTTGGCGTGGCGCGACGGGTCGCGTTCGACGCGATTCTCACACTTGCGCTGGGCCGCCGCCAAGCATGCGGAGCACGTGCGGCATACCACGGCGCGTAGGCTTCCCCCTCACGTAGACACAGGGGGACGGAGAGGTCGGTGGCCTTCATCGCGAGGGTCAGACGAGCCTGCATCTGGTCCCAACTTGGTCCGCAGCCGTGTGCCGACTCGGGCACGGGTGGCTTCCGGAAGCACCGAGCCGTACGACGCGGACCGGGTCAACACAACACCCAGCGCTGGTCGACTTTCCTTCGCAACCATGCACACGAAACCTGGGCCTGCGACTTCCTACAGACGTATGACCTGCTGTTCCGACCGAGCTTCGCGTTCTTCCTGATCGAACTCGGCTCGCGGCGGGTCGTGCACGTCGGTGTGACCCGGTCACCGTCGAGCGCCTGGGTGACCCAACAGCTCCGCGAGGCAACGACGTGGGGTGACGGGCCGCGGTTTCTGATTCGTGACAACGACGCCAAGTTCGGCCGCCGGTTCGATACGGTAGCCGAGGGGTCCGGCATCAAGGTGCTGCCAACACCCGTTCGTGCGCCGAATGCGAATGCTGCGTGCGAGAGGTTCCTTCGCCGCGTGCGCAACGAGTGCCTCGACCACGTCATCGTCCTCACCGAGGAGCACCTGGCTTCGGTCCTTCAGAGCTACTGCGAGTACTTCAACGCAGCACGCCCGCACCAGGGAATCGGCCAACGGATTCCGGACAGACCACCGGAACGAGAAGCCGTCCACGGGTCTGACTCGGTCCAAGAAATCCCCATCCTTGGCGGTCTTCACCACGAGTATCGCCTTGCCGCATAAGGCCGATGGGGGACGTAGCCATTAGGGGTCGCATCGGACGGCAGGTTCTCCTAGTGTCGTGCAACGCAGATCTCTGTAACGTGGCGAAGCTTCCAAGGCTGCCAAGATGAACGCCCCCGCCGGTGCGCACGTTACAAGAACTTGAGATACACGACACTAGACGGGGCGCGCTGGCAACGTCGACGACGCGCCGAGTCCTCGACTGCATGCTCGCCGACGGAGAGTCTTCACCGAGAAGTACTGCGGGGACCAAGTTTCCGGACACCACGGGGCACGTGGAAGCGAGCCCCGCCCAGTGGGCGCTGGGCGTGCGCTCTTGCAAGCGTAGCTACGTGATTACTCGACGCGCTGGAGTTGTTGCCACTGGACGGTAGAGCCGATGTTGGGGTCGACATTGGGGTTGTCGGTGTGGACGTAGTTGCCCCAGCCGTCGGACCAGTGGTGGTCGGCGTAGCCGTGTTGGGAGGCCCCGGTGACGGTCGAAGAATCGTCGAAGGTTTCGCGGTCGTGGATCGAGTCGATGTATTTGTCCTGGCCGGACATGCCGCTGGATGACGACGATCCGTCGCTGTGGATACCGCCGATAAAGCTCTTGTGGGCGGTGGTGTCCATGGCGGCTCGGTGACGTCGCATGATGTTGGCGCGGAAGGCTTCGTTCTGCGCGGCGAGTGCACGGCTCTGTGCCATGATGGCTTCTCGGGCTCGGCGGTTATCTATGAGATTCTGCTGGAACTGGGCG
>JAJCZO010000345.1 GCA_029262355.1 Deltaproteobacteria bacterium | reverse complement strand
GGCTAGCCGCCGTGTAGGCGGTCGATGCGCCCCAGTCGTGCCCGACCACCACGGCTTCGTCCTCGCCCAGAGCTTCGATCAAGGCGAGTGCGTCGTTCGCCAGTGCAAGGACCGAGTAGTCGCCGTCCGCCGGCATGTCGGTAGGATGGTAGCCCCGTGTGAAGGGCGCGACCGCGCGATACCCCGCCGCCGCCAATCGCTGCATCGTATGCGACCAGGTGTGCGCCGTATCTGGAAACCCGTGAAGCAGGAGAACGAGCGGGCCGGCGCCTTCTTCTAGATAGGCGAACGTCAGGCCGTTCGCCTCGACTGTCTTGATCTCGGCCGGCCGATTCGACACGCCGCTCGATCGGTCGTGCTCAGCGCCGGCGCCGGGGGACGCGAGGAGCGCCATCATCACCATTTGAATCCACCATCGACGCATCGCGCTACCTCCGTGAGAGTTGCGTATCATCAGCCGAATCCGCCAGCTTCGCTAGAGGCAGTCTGCCGATGGTCGGCAGAACCCGCCATTTGGGCGTTCGGCGTGGAGACCGTGGGCTCGGGCGCGATGTACGAGAAGGTCGCTTCTGAGCCGATCTTCCCGGGTCCGACGGGCATGCTCGTCCGCCCGCGCGGCCCGGTGCGCTCGAATGCCGGCTCAGCTGACGGTGCGCCGGTAGGTAGGGGAGCGGCGGACTCGGGTCGCGTGTTCGAACGCGTAGGCGTAGCCAATGAGCTGGGGTTCCCTCCACGCGCCAGCGAAGAAGGAGAGCGCCACTGGGAGTCCGTGTGCGTATCCGGCGGGCACCGTGATGTGTGGGTATCCGGCCATTGCCGCGGGAGACGAGCAGCCGCCCTTGATCTTGTCGCCCACGATGGGATCGATGACCCATGCGGGGTGGCCGTCGGTCGGCGCGACGAGCGCGTCGACGCGGTTCTCGCCCAGGACCTTGTCGATGCCGTCCGTGCGTGAGAGGCGCCGACACTCGGCCTTCGCCTTCTCGTAGTTGGGTTCGGTCAGGTCGCCCTGCGCCTGCACCATCTCCAGAATCTCCTGTTGGAAGTACGGCATGACCTGGTCCGCATGATCGCGGTTGAATTCGATCAGCTCGTCGAGGGTTCGCACGGGGGCCGAGGGATGCTCAGCGAGGTAGCGCGCCAGGCCCACCTTCATTTCGTAGAGCAAGAGCGTGACTTCGGCCTCGCCGAAGAGAGGAACGGCCGCGCCATTGGCGGGGTCGACGATTTCGGCCCCCAGGTCTTTCAGTACACCAATGGCATCGTCGATGACGCCATCGGTTCCTTCGTGCTCACCCATGAGATCGCGGCAGACGCCGAGCCGCGCTCCGCGCAGGGCCTTCTCATCGAGACAGCGGCGATAGTCCATCGGGCGCTGTACGCTCGCCGTGTGCGTGGCGGGATCCTCGGTGTCGGCGGCGGAGAGCACCGACAATACCGTTGCGAGATCCGAGACCGACCGCGTCATGGGCCCGGCTGTGTCCTGGGGTTCGGCGACGCCGATGACGCCCGCGCGACTGATCAAGCCGACGGTAGGCTTCAGGCCGACGATTCCGTTGATCGACGAAGGGCGCACGATCGAGCCGTCGACCTCCGCGCCGATTGCGGCGGTGCAGAGGTCTGCCGCCACCGCGACGGCGGAGCCGGAACTCGAGCCCGATGGGCTTCGGTCGAGCGAGTACGGATTTCTCACCTGGCCGCCGCGGCTGCTCCAGCCGCTGCAACCGCGGGTCGAGCGCATGTACCCCCACTCACTCATGTTGGTCTTGGCCAAGAGAACGGCGCCAGCGGCGCGCAGCCTCCCGACCAGGAAGGCGTCGCGTGGCGCGATGTTGCCGACCATGGCGAGGGAGCCGGCAGTCGTCATCATTCGGTCTGCCGTATCGATACTATCCTTGACGACGATCGGCACACCGTGCAGTGGACCTCGTGGGCCCTGCCTTCGGCGCTCTTCGTCCATTCGTGTGGCGATGTCGAGCGCATCCGGGTTGACTTCGATGATCGAACGCAGGGTCGGTCCGGCGCGGTCGAGCTTCTCGATGCGATCGAGGTAGTAGTGGCATAGGGCGGCCGAGGTCAGCGTGCCCCGCTCACAGCGAGCTTGAATCTCGGCAATGTCCAGATCCGCATCGAGCATGAGAGCTTGTCATCTACTGTCGCTTGCGGCGCAACCCGGCCCCTGCCGCGCAAAGCCGAAAGCGACGTTGGACCGCTCGAACATCTAGTCGTTTGGCGCAGAGGATCCGCGTGTCCCGGATCTCGGCACGTTCCCGACGCTGTTCGCGCCCTTCTTCGGACCTCTCATGGACGCCGCTGCGGCGGGATCCGCCCGAGAAAGGCGTGTCGTCATCCCAGGCGTATGCCTCTTCGGCGCAGAAGCTGCTCGATCTTTGAGCGCTCAGCCCAAAACATCGCCGTGGTGGTTGCTCTCAGCCCGGCTCGCTCGCGGAAATGGCCGCACTTTTGGGCTCTGGCGGGCTGGCACGGGACTTGGAGCGGAGCGTCATCAACCTGGCGGCCCCAAGAGGCTGCCGTCCCGACATCGAGCCGCGTCTAACGATGCCGACGACGTGCTCTCAGAATCCACGGACCGGAGGGCTCGAACCAGACATGAAAGCACCAAACTCGATCAGTCGCTGCGTGAGCGTCGTGGCCGTCGCCTCAGTCCTCGGCACGTCGGCGGCGGGCGCGGAGTTACTCGCCGTCGAAAAGGACCAACTCAAGTTCGGTTTCATCAAGCTCACGGATTGCGCTCCCCTCGTCATCGCAAAAGAGAAGGGCTTCTTCGAAGAAGAAGGTTTGTTCGTCGATGTCGAAGCGCAGGCGAATTGGAAGATCCTGCTCGACCGGGTCATCAGCGGAGAGTTGGATGGTGCACACATGTTGGCCGGACAGCCGATCGGGGCAACGATCGGTATCGGGACGAAGGCTGATGTCGTCACGCCGTTCAGCATGGATCTCAACGGCAACGGGATCACGGTTTCGGACGAGATCTGGAAACAGATGCAGGCGAACGATCCCTCTTTGGCGAGTGACAGGCCGCCCCATCCGATCACCGCGGATGCGCTGAAGCCGATCGTCGAGGAGCGCAAGGCGCTGGGCGATCCTCTCAACATGGGGATGGCCTTCCCGGTCTCCACCCACAACTACGAGCTTCGCTATTGGCTCGCCGCGGCGGGGATCAGCCCGGGCTACTACACGCCGGCAGACACGACCGGGATGACGGATGCCGATGTCCTTCTATCGGTCACTCCTCCGCCTCAGATGCCTGCGACCCTCGAGCAGGGAACGATCGAGGGCTACTGCGTCGGCGAGCCGTGGAACCAGCAGGCGGTTTTTCGCGGGATCGGTGTGCCGGTCGTGACGAACTACGAGATCTGGAAGAACAATCCAGAGAAGGTCTTCGGCATTACGAAGGGTTGGGCGGAAGAGAACCCGAACACGGCCGTGGCGGTCACCAAGGCGTTGATTCGCGCCGGTCGCTGGCTGGACGAGAGCCCCGAAAACCGGTTGGAAGCGGTCAAGATTCTCTCGCGCAGTGAGTATGTCGGCGCGGACGAAGCGGTGATCGCGAACAGCATGACCGGCACCTTCGAGTTCGAGAAGGGCGACAAGCGCGAGATGCCCGACTTCAACGTGTTCTACCGCTATGACGCGACGTATCCGTTCTACAGCGACGCGGTTTGGTTCCTGACGCAGATGCGTCGTTGGGGGCAGATCCCGGACGAGAAGCCCGACTCTTGGTACGACGAGACCGCGAGAAAGATCTACCGACCCGACATCTATCGCAAAGCTGCCGAGTCGCTCGTGGCCGAGGGCAAGATCGAACAGAGCGAGATCCCGGAGACCGACGGCTACAAGGCGGCCGACGCGGGCTTCATCGACGGCGTGGTCTACGACGGGAAAAGGCCGAACGGGTACCTCGAGAAGTTCGATGTAGGCCTGCAGTCCGCCGCCAAGACCGCCTTGGCGAAGCCCGCATCGAAGTAAGGGAAGAGGGGAGTAGGGAAGTGTCTAGGAAAGCGAGAGTCATTCACGGCTGCGAAGTCGCCGGGCTCGATGTGTTCGTGCCGGTCGTCCGTCTGTTGTCGGGCGAAGAGCCGAGTCGCCAGATCGCCGAGTTCGGCCGCAGCGTGGGGATCCCGCTGCTTGCCCTCGGAGTGTTCCTGCTGGTGTGGGCGGGTGTTGCTTCGCAGATCGAGACGAGCATCGGGAGGGTGCCGGGCCCTGCCGCGGTATGGGAGCAAGGCAAGGCGCTCGTGGGCGATCACTACGCCGAGAGAACGAAAGAGGCTCAATTCTACGAGCGGATGGAAGGCTTGAAGGAGAAATACGCGGAGGAAGGCAGGCCTTGGAAGGACCGGCGGTACTCGGGCAAGCCGACCTTCCTCGATCAGGTCGGCACGAGTCTCGCGACGGTCTTCGCGGGGTTCGTGATCGCGTCGGTCGTGGCCGTCCCCATCGGGATTCTCTGCGGGCTCAGCCCGACCTTCTACGCGGCGATGAACCCGCTGATCCAGATCTTCAAGCCCGTGTCTCCGCTGGCATGGCTACCCATCGTCATGATCATGGTGAGCGCGCTCTATACGGCCGAAAACCCCTTCTTCGAGAAATCGTTCATCAGCTCCGCAGTGACTGTGGCCCTTTGTTCTCTCTGGCCCACGCTGATCAACACGGCGGTGGGCGTCGCGTCGGTCGAGAAGGATCATCTGAACGTCGCGCGAGTGCTTCAGTTGAGCCGGTTCTCGACAGTGCGGAAGATCGTGATCCCGTCCGCACTCCCGTTCATCTTTACGGGGCTGCGCCTGTCGCTCGGCGTGGGATGGATGGTTCTCATCGCGGCCGAGATGCTCGCGCAGAACCCCGGCCTCGGGAAGTTCGTCTGGGACATGTTCCAGAACGGCTCGAGCCAGACGCTGGCGCAGATCATGGTGGCGGTTTTCACGATCGGCATCATCGGCTCTCTTCTCGACCGGATGATGATCACGCTCCAGAACGCGGTGAGCTACGATGTCCGTTCTTCCTGAGCTGGGCGGGAGCCCGCGCCCGACGCCGCCTGCCTTCTTCGAGATGAACGGAGTCGGCAAGTCCTTTGGTCCCACAGAGTCGGCGACCGAGGTCTTGCGTGGGGTGAACCTCGAGATCCGCGAAGGTGAGTTCGTCGCGATCGTGGGGTTTTCCGGGAGCGGCAAGTCGACGCTGGTCGCTCTGATGGCCGGCCTGCTCGACCCGGACCAGGGCTCCCTGCGAATCCTGGGCGAGCCGGTAACGGGTCCCGGGCCGGATCGGGGCGTGGTGTTCCAGAACTACTCACTGCTCCCGTGGCTCACGGTGCGCGAGAACGTGCTCTTGGCCGTCGATCAGGTCTTCCCGAAGAAGAGCGCCGTCGAGCGCGCCGATCACGCGGAGCACTACATCGAGATGGTGAATCTGACGGCGGCCCTCGAAAAGCGGCCCGACGAGCTCTCGGGCGGAATGCGGCAGCGCGTCGCAGTGGCGCGGGGGCTGGCAATCGAACCGCGAATTCTTCTGATGGATGAGCCGCTCGGCGCGCTCGACGCGCTGACCCGGGGAACGCTGCAAGTGGAGATAGAGCGCATCTGGGCGAGAGACAAGAAGACCGTCGTGCTCGTCACGAACAGCGTCGACGAGGCAGTGCTCTTGGCCGATCGAATCGTACCGCTGAAGCCCGGGCCGCGCGCGAGTCTCGGCCCGTCGTTCCCGGTGGATCTCCCTCGTCCGCGTGATCGGAAGGCGCTCAATGGCTCGGTTACGTTCCAGCGCACCCGGAACGAGGTCACGCAGTACCTGATCGAGATGCAGAGCCGGAGTACGCCGGCGATGAGTGCGCTCGGTCGTTCCCTACCCGATCTCGAGCCGGCCGACCTGCGGCCGCCTCGCGCGAGCTTCCGGAGCTAGCTTCCCATGTCCCTCTTCCTCGACATCGTTCAACTCAAGAAGAGCTACCCTACAAAGGATGGCGAGGCGGTCATCGTCGAGGGCTTCGACCTGAAGATGGATGCGGGTGAGTTCGTTTGCCTGATCGGCCACTCGGGCTGTGGGAAGTCCACGGTCCTGTCGATGTTGGCCGGACTGAACGACATTACCGACGGCAACGCTCTGGTCGGGGGGCGGGAAGTCCGTGGAGCCGGTCCCGATCGCGGAGTCGTCTTTCAGGCGCCGTGTCTCCTCCCGTGGCTGAGCGCGCGGGAGAATGTGATGATCGGAGTCGACCAAGTCTACGCTCATGGCACCGCGCAGGAACGTCTGGAGATCGCCGAGTATTACCTTGCCCGGGTAGGCCTGGACGACGCGATGGACAAGCGGCCGGCGGAGTTGTCGCTCGGCATGCAGCAGCGCGTTGGCCTGGCGCGCGCCTTCGCGCTCGCGCCGAGAATGCTGTTGCTCGACGAGCCGTTTGGCATGCTGGATTCGCTGACGCGAAACGAACTTCAGGACGTTCTTCTGGAACTCTGGCAGAGGGATCGGAAGACGGCCTTGATGGTCACGCACGACGTGGACGAGGCTCTTTTCCTCGCCGACCGCGTCGTGATGATGACCAATGGGCCTCGGGCGCGAGTCGGGAAGATACTCGACGTTACTCTGCCGAGGCCTCGGGATCGCGCGAAGATCATCGAGTACCCGGGATACTATCCACTGCGCTCGGTGCTCATCTCCTTCCTCGAGGAGCAAGAGAACGCTCGCGATGACACCCGTTCCAAGGCGGCCTGAAGGGTCGGTTCTCCGAGTGTGCACCTCCGGGGAACCCGCGCGCCTTTGGCCGCGCCGACCTTCGAGGTGCGTCCGGATCGTTCCCGCGTTCCATTCTCAGCCGCGGCACTCCTCCGGGCTCGTCTTCGGTAGACGATCGCCATAGAGGTTGCGTCTCTGAACATTGGAAATCGGAAAATAGCCAAATTTCATTATTGCCGGACAACCCGTGTCGCGCTAAAACTTCGTCTCGACCGGCCTCGGTTGGCCGCGCCCTACGGTGAGTCTACTTCACCTCTCCCATCTGCCTTAGGAGGCGCCATGCGCCCTGCTCGCTCCGCTTCGATACCCACCGCCACCGGCCTCGCCGTGGCATCCGCGCTCTTCGCCGTTGCGGCAATCTCCGTCCTCGCGACGCCCGCCGTTTCAGACGCCCAGCCGCGAACGGAGGAGGCGTATGTTCTCCTTGCGCGGCAGACGGTCCACATCGCGGCCGAGGCGACGATCAACGGGAGTGTGGGTGTGAATGACGCCCGTGGCAGGGCCAAGGTTGGGATCGGCTCCGTGATGGCGGCAGGAACAGAAGTTGTGGCGGCCCGCTTGTCGCTCGGCTCGGGGTCGAAGACCTTCGACGTCTACGGGAACGTCATTCGCTTCAAGCCGGCCGGCGTGATCATCAGCGGCTCGATCGTGAGCCCGATTCCCGCACCCGTTTACGTAACGGAGCCGTTGGTCGTGCCCGATCCATTCGATCCGGCAAACTACCCCGCCGCTTTCCCGATCTCGTGCGGCGGGGTCACGCATCAGGCCCTGCCTGGGCAGACCGTGTCCGTCGGCCCAGGGACGTACGAAGACCTCGATGCGCGTGGGACCGGCAAGCTGGTTCTGAGCGCGGGCACCTATACCGTTTGCGAACTCACGGTCCTCGGAGACCTCGAGGCGACGGGTCCCGTGACGATCAACATTGCGAACCGGTTCTCGCTGGGGCAGGGCGCCACGCTCACGCCATCGGCCGGTGGAACCGCCAACGACATCCAGATCAACTTCGGTGGAAGGAAGAGCGTCAAGTTCGGGAAGAACGCGACGTTCAGCGGCCGGATCTTCGCGCCGAAGGCGAACATGAAGATCGGCGCCGGAGCCGTCGTGACCGGACACGTCGTCGTTCGGCGGCTTGGGTGCAGCGGTCGGTTCACTCTCAACCGGGGGCCGACGGTGGTCGGGAACAATACGTGCGGGGACGGAACCGTCGCGGATGCCGAGACGTGCGACCCGCCGGGGGCCCCGCAGCCGCCGAACCAGAACGTTTGCACCGCCGGTTGCACGTTTTGCGGCGACGGACTGACGCAGGCGGGCGAAGAGTGCGATGACGGAAACTCCGACAACGCCGATGCCTGCAGCAACAGTTGTAGGCTCACGCCGCCCCCTCTGTGTGGGAACGACACACTCGACCCCGGCGAGACCTGTGATCCTCCGGGCGGTGATCCAGGCGCGCCGGGTGGGAATGTCTGCCGTACGGATTGTACCTATTGCGGCGATGCGGCCGTCGACTCCGGTGAGGAGTGCGACGACGGAAACACTGATAGCGGGGATTCGTGCCGGAACGATTGCACGCTTCCGCCGCCTCCGTCGTGTGGGAATGATGCGATCGACGCGGGCGAGACGTGTGACCCGCCTGGATCGGATCCAGACCCCGCCGGCGGCAATCTCTGTCGTCTCGGCTGCACCTACTGTGGCGACGGGACAGCAGACGCCGGTGAGGAGTGCGACGATGGGAACGACGTCGACGGAGACTCCTGCCGAAACGACTGCACCGTTCCCGAGCCGCCGACCTGCGGAAACGACACGCTGGATGGCGGGGAAACGTGTGACCCACCGGGATCCGATCCTGGAGCACCCGGTGGCAGCCTCTGTCGGGTGAACTGCACGTACTGCGGTGACGCAACCGCGCAAGCCGGCGAGGACTGCGACGACGGAAACACGAACGACGACGACGCGTGTGCGAACGACTGTACGCTGAATCAGCCCCCGACGTGTGGCAATGGTTCGATGGATCCCGGCGAGACCTGTGACCCGCCGGGCACCGACCCGCTGCCGGTGGGTGGCAACCTATGCCGTACCAGCTGTACCTATTGCGGCGACGGCGCGGTGAACGCCGACGAGGTCTGCGACGACGGCAACGACGTCGACGGAGACTCCTGCCGTAACGACTGTACCCTCAACGTGGCACCGAGCTGTGGCGACGGTGAGCTGAACCAGCTCGGCGAGACCTGCGACCCGCCGGGGTCCGATCCGTTCCCGATTGGTGGCAGCCTTTGCCGCGGCGATTGCACGTACTGCGGTGACGGCGAGGTCGCCGCGGGCGAAGCCTGCGACGACGCGAACGACGATGACGGCGACGCCTGCCGAAACGATTGCTCGCTACCCCTTCCGGCTGCGTGCATCGTCGACGTGGAGAAGTCCGCTTCGCCCGACGAGATCGTAGTAGGCGCGAGTGCGCCGAATTGCAACGGTAAGGTCGAGGCTCTCACCTTCCGGTATACGGGCGAGGGCTGCGGAGCAACGACGAACACCCAGGAGGGCAAGGCCAGCTGCTCGGGCGACGCGGATTTCGAGGAGCCGGTTCGCATCCGCATTCGCGAGAAGAGGAAGGCGAACAACGTGTACGGCGACACGCCTGGCGTGTTCCTCGACGGTACGGCCAGTGCCACCGCGGCTGCAGGCGGTAAGAACGAGTTCGGCGCGGAGACCATCATCGAGATCCGCGACGCGGGTGACACGATCATCGAGGAACTCGAGGTGCACACGTCCTGTTCCAAGGATCTGGATCTCGGCGATCGCTTCGGCAGCCTCGAGCTCGTGAGCCTCACGTCGACCGAGGACGGGGAACAGAACCTCGGAGAGTCGGTCACGTACAGCTACGCGGTCGTGAACGTCGGGAGTGAAATGCTGACCAGCATCAGCGTCGTCGACGACAAGCTCGGTGAGGTGCCGGGCTCCCCGGTGACGAACCTGGCCCCAGGGGCGTCGGTCGTACTCACGACCGATGCGTTGATCTCGGAGACGACGATCAACCTCGTCGTAGCGAGCGCGACCGCGGCGGGGGGCGCCATCTGCGACGACTCGGCTACGGCGACGGTGACCGAGGTGATCCCGCCACAGCCGCCGGCTGCGTGCGACGGTGAGTCCAAGGTGAGCGAGATCACGCTCACCTACACGGGCGCCGGGTGTGGGGCGAGCGACACCCCACAGGAGGGCAAGGCGGTTTGCACCGGAGACGCCAACTTCACTGCTCCGGTTCGGATCCAGGTCCGCGACAAGGGCGATGCGGGCATCGTGTACGGCGACGAGTCGGGCTTGCCTCTGGGCGGCTCCGTTACCGGTACCGCGGCTGACGGCGGTGAAGACAAGTTCAAGGCCGCGACGCTGGCGCGGATCTTCGACACGGGGGGTGCCCTCGTCGAAGAGAACGAGATTCACACCTCCTGCTCGAAGGATCTCGCGGTCGGTGACAACTGCGGCAGCCTCGAGGTCACGGGACTCGTCCTGATTCCGAAGTGATCTGGCCGGGGGGCGGGGCGGGGGGCCGCGCCCCCGCCCCC
>JAJCZO010000344.1 GCA_029262355.1 Deltaproteobacteria bacterium | reverse complement strand
TCCCTCGCCGAGATGCCCATCGGTCCCGTGCTCATCGTATCGATCCAAAGCTCACGAGAGCCGGCCGCGGAGAGCATCGAGGACGTTCAGGAGATGATCCGAGAGCGCGTCGGCAACCCCGACATCATGCTCGTGGTGCGTACGGTGGCGTCAACGGACGTCACGGCCAGCGGCCGAGTTCTGTTTGGCGCGGCCCATTTCGCAGATCTCCCACTGGACGAACGGGCACAGGCGAACGTGGTCGAGGGACACCTGAAGGAACAGATCGAGATGACGTCCAGCTTCTTTGCCCCGTTCATCGACGCCGTCCGCTCCCGCGAAGGCTGGATCGCACGCGCAGAGATCGTCGGACCAACCGTCATCTCCCCCGAGACCATTGGCGAGATCGAACGGAAGGTCACCAAGACCGTCGGTGCTCCCGTCACACTCCACGCTCTGGCGAGCACCAAGGTCATCGTGACCCGGGCTGGCTACGAATCCGTACAAGCGCGAACCGCCGAGGAGTCCGAGGAGCGCCCGGCCGAGCAGTAACACGCGCCCCGATGACCACTCTTTTGATCCAAGCGCGGACTCCCCTCACGGTCGCACTTGCGACGATCGCCTTGCTCTCCGCGACGCCGACACG
The DNA here is from genome assembly GCA_029262355.1 of Deltaproteobacteria bacterium. Classification (GTDB taxonomy): domain Bacteria; phylum Desulfobacterota; class Binatia; order UBA12015; family UBA12015; genus VGTG01. The sequence goes on along the minus strand of JAJCZO010000344.1, from coordinate 18,450 downwards.
GGCATCTCCCCCAAGCGTTCAGATCGAGACCGACGTACAGGAGCGCTCCTACGGCGTCTACGGGACCGATGCAGAAGAGATCTTCGGTTCGATTCAGCGACAGCGGCTCGGCGCCGAAGCAGGCCTCGCGGCGAGCGGCCTCACGGAGGCCGAGCTCTCGTTCTCCCTCTCGACCTCGACGAACGCGGCCTCGTGTCGCCTCTCGAGTGTCACTCTGCGCGCCACGGTCACCGTGACGCTGCCGCAACACGAACGACCGCGTAGCCTCGACACCCAGACCCGCCGCCAATGGGACGCCTACGAGGCCCTCGTCGAGTTTCACGAGTATCGCCACGTCGAGATCGAGTTCCAAGGAGTGCAGGAGCTACAGGCCAAGCTGGAGCAGGGCTCGATCGAGGCCGCGGGCGCTTCGGCAGAGGCCTGCAATGCGTTGGTCGAGCGCGCGATCGAAGCCCAGGCCGCGGTCACGCGACGGCGCCACGAAGCGTTCCACAAAACAGAGTCGGCCGCCGTTCGGGAAGCCCAATCCGCGCTCCGCTCGGAGATCGAAGATGTCGACGCCCGGCTCCGACGCGAGAAGACCGAGCTCGCCCGGCTTGCCGCGGAGATCGAGGCGGTAGAGGCGGAGCGCGAGGGCGGCGCACGAGCGCTCGAGGCCCTGACGCAGCGCTTCGGGCAGGTTCTGCCCCCGCCCGAATTCGAGCGCGCTCAAGAGCTGGCCGCCGCGATCGAGTTCTCAACCGAGGACCTCAACGAACTCGTCGTCACAAGGAACGATCTCGTGGCCGTATACAACGCGCGAATCGAGGCTCGCGCACATCTCGCCGAGCGCCTCTCGTGGACCCGTTGAAGGCCTCGTCCCGATGACGCGTAGCTTTCGGCGCGTTCTCCAGGCGCGGCGAACGCGCCGCGGTGCTACTCGGCGTCCGCGGCTGCCGTCGATTTCGCGAGCGCGCCGCGCAGCGCGTCCGCCCCCGCGGGCGCGGCGACCTTGCCGGTCAGGATCGACTCAGCCGAAACCGCCGTGCCGTAGTAGTCGCGATTCGCCTCCTTGCGAGTGGCAATGACTGTCCCGTCGAGCGAGATGCCACCGAAGAGGCCCTGCGCGCGGCTGTACGTGTAGATCGCCGCCTGCGGCATCACCTCGGCACCGAGGCTGCGGCCCACGGGCCCCGCCGCGGCACTCACCTGGGCACCGAGCGAAACGTTGCTCCCCTTCGAAAAGGCGTTCACCGCCTCCGGCGTGTTCAAAACCATGACGAACTCACTGACCTGCGCCCCGATCTGAAAGCCGAATCCCGCGCCGCCGGTACCGATGAACGACGGCCCCGTCCACGTTCCGTCGTCGTTCTTCGCGACCACCACGCCACTGCCGCCGGAACCGCTGATGATTAAGCCTGCCCGCGTGACCGTGAGGAAGGCGAGCCCCTTGCAGTTGCGAAGGATGCCGTTCGGGATGCCCTTCTCCGGGATCTTTTGAAAGTCGGCTAGGATGGACTTCGCCTGATCCACCTGCGTCTGCAGCTCGGCCGTCTCGCTTGCGAGCGCCCCCGACGCGACCATCCCCACGATCATCCCCGACGCCACGGCGAACGTGGCCCACTTTTTCGTGCCTGCCTTCATGCTTCCTCACCTCCCAAGACTACGACCCATGTCCCGCCCACCGGACCATCACACCCGTGCATCACCACGAACCTACTTCGCCGCCGCCGCCGTCTTCTTCGCGGGCAGACGGAGCTTCTTGCGATCGACTTCGTATCCGGCGCCCACCCGACGCATCTCGCGATTGAAGTCCATACTCTCCCGCGACAGCCGGCTCACGCCCTTGATCTTGTAGAACTGAATCGTCTCAGGCTCGTATGGGGCTTCATATAGCTTGATGTTCTCGTAGGTCGCACCTTCCTTGGCTTTCTTCTTCACGAACTTGCCGGTGCACGCCTCGTTGAACGTCACGTCGCCGATCGGCCCATAGTTCATGTCGCTGCCGTACAACCACTTGTAGAAGTCCTCGCGGTTGTTCTGCGCCCAGATATGCTTCGCGACCCGCTCGTTCGTGTGACGGAACGCGATGTAATACTGCACGCCCATCACTTCTTCATTTCCGTCTCCCTTGCGGTCGAACACATCGTAGCACTGCGAGACGTTCCGGTAGTTGATGATCCCCTTCATGTCCTCAGAGACCGACGGGAGCATTTCACGAAGCTCGGCGAGGTGGCCTGAACCGAGCCGCGTGCAGCCGTGCGAAACGGGCCCCCGGCTGGTCACCGCAACGCGATTATAGGGCTTCCCGTTCCTGCTCCCGTCCGTGTAGGTCTTCCACTCCTTCGGCAAGAGCGGGTGGCCTTGGATCCAGTTGCTGATGCCGGTGTTGTGGATCGCGTTGTAGGCGATTCCCCCGCCGTACTCGTAGGGGAACATCGGAATCAGGCCGTAGTACCCAGCCGAAGAGATGTAATCGACCATCCCGGTGATTCCCTTGCCGTGCATGCGCGGGATGAAGGTCCAGACGCCCGGCGTGGTGATCCACGGCATCTCTTGGCCGTTCACCTTCGTCGTCTTGTCATACGTTCCGGCGGCCCAGACGGCGGTATACTCGTAGTAGTCGATCTTGCCGTCCTCGATCGAGTAGATGCCGTCGGTCACGTCGGCAAAGAATGCAGCTGCCTTGGGATTGAACCCGGCTTCATCGCCGGCCTTGGCGAGGGCGCGGAGCTCGCCCAGGGCTGCATCCTGCTCCTTGGTCAGATCGTAGGCGAAGATGCGGTTCTTGAAGTAACCGTTCACCAGGTCGAGCTTGCCCCCGAGGTCCTTCGGTTCGGGTGCCGCGGCCAGTGACGCGTAGAACTCCTTCGTCATCTGACCGAAGTCCTTCTGAATGTGGTAGACGCGATCGGGCTGCAACTTCTCCAACGCCTGCACGTTCAGCTGACGCCACTCCTCGGGGGACACTGTGCCCTTCTTGGCCGCGACCTCGCGGAGGCCCGATTCGTTGAAGTTCTTGTCGTAGTCCTCCCACGCCTTGTTCGCCGTGAGCTCGATCACCCCCGCATCGATGACCTCTTGGTAGAGATCGTGTTTCGCCACCTGGTCGGTAACGAAGTTGTCGACCGTCTCGTCGGGGAGCACCATCCGCACACGAAGCTGGTTTCCGCGCCCGAGGTGGATCTTGATTCGATCCGCGTCTTGCACACGGGGCACGAACCCCGTGTAAAAATTCGGATCGTAGTCGTTGAAGAACACCCCATAGGGTTGGGCGTTGGTCCATCGGTCTCTGCTCAGAGCCGAGACCTCCTGGGGAACGGCGATCAGCGCCAGCAGCAAGCTGCTGAGCAACAGCGAAAGCGACTTCGTCATCAGTGATAATCCTCGTTGAGCGATTGGAGGAACGCGGCCAGTGGCACCACGTCATTCTCGTCGATGTGCATCTCTCTCATCTCCGGAGAGCCGTTGCGAAGCCTCCCGGCCTGGGCCAATTGCGACGTCGCGACGTAGAACTGAAGCACCGCTTCGATCGTATCCATCTCGCCCGTGTGGAAATACGGCTCTGACTGGCCAAGGTCCCGTACCGAGGGGGCCTTGAAGTACCCGATCGAGAGCGGCAGCGCGGCCTCTGGCGTGCAGCCCTCCTGCGCCGGCCCACCAGCCCCGCACAGGATCTGGTTCAGAGCGGCCTGAGGCTTCGGGAAGTCGGGGTTCGCATAAATGCTCCACACCCCGAGATCGGTGTAACCGGGCCTGCTCTTCTCGGGGATCGCACGGAATCGACCGCTGGCATTCGGATGAGCCTGCGTCGCCGGAAGAAACGAGTCGTAGTCGGCGTTGCGCGTCGCCAGGTCGGGGACTTCGAGCGCCGCAAAGGCACCTCCTCCGAAGATCGAGTCGTACTCGACCTGGGAAACTCCGTTGTTGTGGAGACTGAAGTCCGTAAACCGCGGCGCCGGGTGGCACGCGACGCAGTTCCCAGCATCGCTCTTCTTCCCCTTCCCGGGGCTGAGAAAGATCCTCAGACCTTCGAGCTCCGTCGGCCCGAACTCGAACCGCTGCTCGTGCAATGCGAAGTAGTCGTCGGCAGGTCGGACCCAATCGAAGCTGTTGCGCTCGTCGATCAACCCGAGAAGGCGCTTCGAGTACGCGGCCGCGGCCTCTCCCGCAGCGGCTTCGACTGGCAGCCCGTTCTTCTTCAAGAAGAGATCGTAGGGCGAGCCCGACTCGCGGAACGTGTTGTGCGTGCCGAAACGCAGTGAATCCATGTACGCGTGAATCAACCTGGCCACCGCCATCAGGATCTCGTCGTCCGACGCCTCCTCGACGTCGATCCGATACTCGGGCGGGATCTGCTGATGGAGCAGCAGCGGATCGGTTGCGAGAAGCACCTTACCGTATGGGATTCCCTTCCCGTCGGGATAGCGAATGTGGCGCGGATTCATCCCCTCGTCCTCGCGTACGATCTGCGCGATGTGCTTGCGGGCCACCTCCGCCTCGCCCGGAAGCCAGCCGAAGTTCCGCCCAGTAAGTGTGTCGAGGATGAGATCTTCGTGGGTGACGAACTCCCCGTCGAGGTGCAGAAGAACCGGCACCTCTCGCGCCACCCCGAGATCGATCATGATCGGCGAGTTCCGCGTGGTCACCGTCTGGCCGTCGCCGCGGTCGGGTACGGGGCTGCGGCGACTGAAGTCTCCGTAGGTGCGGCCGGCACGCGGCCGCGCCGGTAGGAAATCGGAGCCCAGGTGGCACTGTCGACAATTGATCCCCTGGCCGGCAAACGGGCCGGGGAGATCGTCGCCAAGCGCCACGGGCACCTTCTCCATCAAGCGCTCGCCGGCGTCGAGGATCGCGTTCGGATTCCCGTCCGCGTTTGCGAAGTAGAACTGCGAGAAGCGGGTCTCGAAGAAGAGCCGATCGCCGAGGCGGACCTCAGCGTCCTTGAACGACAAAGAGCCATCATCCAACGCAAGCCCCGGGGCTGCCGCGAACACGACGATCACCATCGCGACAGACACCAGGGCAACTATGGTTCGAGTCACACGCATGCAATTCGTTTCTACCACTGCCACGTCAAGTCGAAAAGCATGGCATGGAGGGACGTAAACATGCGAAGATCGCCGGATGAAAGCCGCCATTCTGCCTGCCTACAATGAGCCTCTCGAAATCGTAGACGTCACGATCGACAAGCCCAGCCCAGGCGAGGTCCTTCTCCGCACGGCTGCCACGGGCGTGTGCCACAGCGATCTCCACTGTGTCGACGGCTCGCTGCCCGTGCCCTGCCCCTGCGTTCTGGGCCACGAGCCGGCAGGGATCGTCGAGCAGATCGGCGAGAACGTCGCGTACGTGAAGCCCGGGGACCGGGTGATCGCCTGCCTCTCGATCTTCTGCGGGACGTGCGAGTACTGCGTCACGGGGCGGACCAATCTGTGCGGGGGCGCGATGTTGGATCGGACCGCGGAACAGCCGCCGCGACTTTCGTACGACGGCACTCCCCTCTACCAGATGGCCCAGCTCGGCTCGTTCGCGGAGCAAATGCTCGTACCCGAGAACGCACTCGTGAAGGTTCGCGAAGAGATCCCGCTCGACCGAGCCGCGCTGATCGGCTGCGGGGTGACGACTGGGCTCGGGGCAGCCCTGAACACGGCCAAGGTCGAAGCGGGATCCAGATGCGTCGTCATCGGGGCCGGGGGCGTCGGGCTCAGCATTCTGCAAGGCTGCCGCATTGCCGGTGCCGGCCAGATCATCGTCGTCGACAAGGAGCCCTGGAAGCTCGAGTTGGCGAAGCAGATGGGCGCGACCCACGCGATCAACGCGGGCTCCGACGACCCGGTCGCGGCGGTGCACGAAATCACAGAAGGCGGGGCGCACTATGCGTTCGAAGCCATCGGACTCAAAACCACGATCTCACAAGCCTTCGCCATGACGCGCAAGGGCGGTGCTACGGTCATCGTCGGCGTCACGAAGATCGGCGAAAACATCGAACTCCCGGGGCTCGACTTCGTGCTCTCCGAAAAGCGCGTACTGGGATCGATGATGGGATCGAACTCCTTCCGGGTCGACATGCCCCGATTCGTCGACTTCTACCTGAACGGGCAGCTCAAACTCGACGAGATGATCTCGGCGCGGCGGCCTCTCGAAGAGATTAACATATGCTTCGACGAGATGAAGAAGGGCACCGTCGCCCGCAGCGTCGTCGTGTTCGACTGAGCATGGGAGTCTCGGGCTCCGGCGGGCGGGCCAGCCTGCTCGTTCTGCTGACCCTCCTGATTCCGAAGCTGGCGGGGGCCATTCCGGCGACACCGGTGATGACTCTCTACAGGTTCAACGGAGCACTCGACGTGCCGTACTACGCCGTCGACGACTTCGCGCGACGTGGTACGAAGGCGAAGAAGGCCGGCTCGCTCGCTCAGGGAACGTCGGTGGTCCCGTGCCTCGTGATCCGCGATGGCAAGCCCCTCACCGACGCCAAGGGGACACCTTATGTCGGCTTCGATGTGGTCGTCGACTCGCGCAAGGCCACTCCCGCATCGACCGACCGGTTCCGGGCCGTGTTCGAGAAGCGGCAGCACGGCAAGGTACAGAACCACCACTGTGCGAAGACCGTCCGGTACGTCATTGGCATCCGCAACCTGTACGAAATGAGTAAGGCGCCGTTCTTCGACCCCCCGTCACGGAGATCGTCAGCAGCCCCTCGCCCCGCAAACGAACTGGACGCGATCGTACGAGCGTTTCACGACTCGCCGCGCTGTCGGTCCGCACAGACCCGCCTCATTGGGCGGCGCGCCGCACTCGACGAGGCATGGACGGCATTCGCGAAGGACCAGGCCCCACATTGGCCCAAACAAAGTCTCGCGCGAGCGCGCCACCTCGACTACGTCATGCGAACGGCCCTGCACGAGGGCCACCTCGACCGAGGCTGCAACGCGTATGGTGCGTGCGAGCGTAACGTAATCGCGCTTTCGATCCGAAACCGCGGACGCGGCGCGTGCTCGAGGGGGCAGGGTTGCCGCTACGAAGGCGATTTCGAGGGCGTCGCGTCCAAGGTCTCGCAGTACAACATCTGGGACGAGTATCTGACCCAGGTGTCGGGGCTCACCTCGTGTTTCCTGCGATCGGATCTACGGGGACACGAAGACTACACCCGGCTCCAAGCCATGTACGCGCAGAACCGGGGCGACGTCGAGAAGATCCTCTTCGGAGACGACGCGGAACTCGCCGCCGCGTTTCCCGGCACCGCACCTGGCCGGAGTAAAACGCTACGCCACTACTACCATCCTCCTGCCATGGGAAAGTGTTTCCCCGGCCACGAGCGCGTCGAGTACATGTCTGGGGCGATCGCGAGCAAGGGCAGCGACTCCGCCCTCATCGCGAACACCAGAGTCGAAGTCGGCCGCAAGCGCGGTCGCGGCTACGAGTTCCAGTCGGCATCGATCGAAAGCCTCGAAGACCGAGACGTCGTGCGACTGATCGACGAGTACCCAGACTTCCTCATCGACGCGCGAAAGGTCACGCTTCGCCGAGCCTCCAGATGCAGGCCCTACGGGACACCATCGGGCTGCCGCTTCGACTCGATCGGCCGCCACCGGAAGGTTCCGAGCTGGCTGTCGGCCGGGAAGCCCATCGAGCTGACCTGCCCGGTACGATCACGCGGCAAAACCTGTCGCGAGGAGCCCCGGCTTGAGACCGCGAAGGTTGGCGGCGTGTGCGACATCGCCATGCAACCGGTCGCGGGTGTTCGTTGAGCCTCGCTAACGATTCAACCCGTTCATGACCAACGACACGACGAGCGTCAGCACGATGCTCCCAACGATCGAGATGTGCAGCCCGTAGTTCATCTCCCCGAGCAGCCAGTTCAACCCGAGAAGCACCAGCACGAAGACGATCAAGCTCTGGAGAGAACGACCCATCTGCACATTGTGCGCGACTTGGCGGGCCGACGGAAGGACCGCGGGCCAAGGTGCACCGAATCGTCAGCCGCGTGGGGTATAAATCTCGCAGGCGGCCTTGTGACGCCCGAGCATCACGAGCAGCCGGCCGAACGACAGATACTGACCGATCATCATCCCGAGCTCGACGAACTCCGCGTCACTGAAGTGTTCACGCAGCTCGGCTTTGAAGGCGTCGTCGACGGTGCGAAAGTCGGTCGCGAGCTTCTCGGCCCAACGCACGACCAGAGCCTCACGCCGCTCCAGACGTCGGGAGGCCTCGGGCTTGCGGATCTCGGCAATGATCTCTTCGGTCAAGCCATCACGCGCCGCCGGCGCGTAGCGAGCGAACAGTCAAGTGTCGCACCCGTTCAACTCGGCGATCTTGAGGCGCGCCAACTCCTTCAGCCGACACGGCACAACGCCTTGTTGGTGACCGGGACCAAAGAACGAGAAATACCGCTCGAAAAAGTCGGGCAGAAGCTCGAGGGGGGTCGCAGCATCGGACATGGCTCGTTCCTACCCCAGTCGCGCCACCAAAGGGAACGGCCAAGAGCCTCGCGATCGCGTCGGCAATCCAGACCAAAGGAGCGATCATCTCGGGCGTGGCGATGTCCGTTGGAAGTTCCGAGTGCCGATCGTCTTGCCCCGTCTATTGGGCTAGCAGTCCGGGAATGGCCGTGTTCGGTCCCAGCGAAAAGATCACTCGGTCCGGCCGCACGAGAGCGACGTCGCCATCCGCGAACAGCCCCTCGGCGTTGGGATCGTCCAGCACGATGAATGTCGCACCGAGGTCCTTCCAACCGCGACTCTCGTCTTCGGAGAGGATCGAGCGCGGATCCTCCTTGGCCACTACCGCCCAATGCGGGCCGACGACGTCGTCGAAGGGGCCCGAGGTCGTGCCGTTCCTTACCCGGCACTGCGGCATCAGCTGCCCAATCCACTCGCTCTCGCCGTCGGCCAGAAGACCGGTCGTCAGAGTCGGGAGTTGCTTGCTTCCACCGTAACCGTACTCGATCAGATCTGGAGGCGGAGGCTTTCCCGTGACGGTCATATCGGCGTATGCGTCGATCAGTCGTCCCGTGTTCGTGGAATGTTGTACCATCGCCACCGCCATCGGATGACGCTCCTGCGTGTACGTGTCGAGCAGCAGGTCACTCCCGTTGCCGCGCTTCACCGCGGCCAGCTTCCAGATCAGATTCTCTGCGTCGCGGACGCCCGTACACAGCCCTTGCCCCATGAATGGCGGCGTCTGGTGCGCCGCATCGCCGGCCAGAAACACACGGCCGCGGCGGAAGGTTGCTGCGATCGTCGAGTGGAACCGGTAGACCACCGCGCGGAGAATCCGTCCTTGCTCGGACGACATCCACGGCGCGAGGAGCTCCCACACGCGGTTGCTGTCCTCCATCTCTTCGCGCGTCTCACCGGCCCCCAACTGGAACTCCCAGCGGTAGAGCCGGCCCGGCATCGGGACCAGCGTCACCGGGCGGGCGGGGTCACAGATCTGCTGAGCGAACGGCGGTAGCTCCACCGATGGCTCCCGCTCGACGTCGATCACGAGCCACTCGCGATCGTACCCCAGGCTATCCCACGAAATCCGACAGCTCTTGCGCACAGAACTGCTCGCGCCGTCCGCACCGATCAGCCACCGCGCGCTCACCCCCCGGCTCTTGCCGCGGGCGAGATCGTGCACGGTCAATTCGACGCGATCCTCGTGCTGCTCGATCTCCCTCACGTCGTGCGAAACGCACAGCTCGACGCTCTCGTAGCGATCGAGGCAGCTCCGAAGACCCTTCTCGATCTCCGGCTGCGCGATCGACAAGAGCGGCGGAAAGCCGTTGGAGGTCTTCAGCCCCGGGAACTCGATCCCGATCAGCCGGTTCCCGTCCGGATCGAGGAACTCTGCGCCGACGTGCTCCTGCGTTCCGGGGAGCACCGCGCCGAGGAGCCCCGCGTTCGCAAGAATCCGTTGCACGTCATCGTACATCCCCGCCGCCCGCGGCAGATCATAGACATCGGGCTCGCGATCGAAGGCGATCGCCGACAGTCCGTACTGTCCACAGAGGTTGGCCGCGACGACGCCCACGGGGCCGGCCCCTATGATGGCGACGTCATGCACTATCGCGGCCAAGCCACGCACTTGTTCGTCATCGTCCCGATGCCCTCGATCGTCGTCGTGAGGACATCGCCCGGCGCGAGGAACGTGCCGGCCATGAAGCCCACGCCCGAGGGGGTACCCGTGAAGATGAGATCCCCTGGCTCGAAGGTGCAGATGGCGGAGATGTACGAGACCAGCTTCGGGATGTCGAAGATCAGGTCATCCGTCTGCGTGTCCTGCTTGCGCTCGCCGTTCAGATCGCACGTGAGATGGAGGTTGGCTGGATCCTCGAACTGATCGTGCGACACCACGCAGGGGCCGATCGGGCCAAACGTGTCGAACGATTTCCCGAGGTCGAAATGCGGCGGCTTGCTTGCGAACTGCGTCCCTCGCTCCGAGACATCCTGCCCGCACGTAAGGCCCGCGATGTGATCCCACGCCTCGTCCTCCGGAATGTCTCGCGCGCGCGAGCCCATGACCAGGACGAGCTCTGCTTCGTAATCCGTCGTCGGCCCAAATACGATGACGTCCGCATTCCCGGCCGCGAGGCAATTGTTGAACTTGGCAAAGACGAGCGGGTTCGGCGGAATCTCCATCTTCGACTCCTCGGCGTGAGCGCGGTAGTTCAGCCCGATCCCGAAGATCTTCTGGGGACGCGGCACGCAGATGCCGAGCTCGTTTTCGTCGAGCTTCCCGTCCGGCGTGTCACCGAGGCCGGCAGCGACCGCGTGTAGCTCGCCATGCCGCGCGATCGCCTCCATCGGATCGGACGAGAACGTACCGCCGCCGCTCTTCTCGAGATCAAAGATGCCATCGCCCTTGACGAGAACTGCCCGGTCGTCCTTCGCTGCGAGTCGAAATGCCATTGTCGTGTCGTCCTTTGGTTTAGCCGTCGGCCGGATCGGCCGGCAGGGGTGGCAAGGGGAGGTGCGCGATGCGCTTCGCTTCTGCGCGTTCGACGCCGAACATGCGGAGCACGTGCTCGACCGCGTCATCGAGATCCGACTCGTCGAATCGCCCTTCGACCCGCGCGGTGATGATTGCGATGAAGGCCGCCGGCATGAGTTGGCGGATCACCTCTTTGTTCTCGACGTGAAAGCGCCCCGCCTCGGTCGCGCGCACGACGTCACGAAGGGCACTATCGCCGAACCCCTCGTGAAGCCGCTCGACCGGTAGACCCGAGTGCAACACGAACCAGCGGCAGAGCGGATCGGACGGAATCTCGCGCAATCCGTGTCGTATCGCGGTCGCCATCCCTTCGGCCGGGTCGTCTATGGCCGCGACCAGGTAGTCGAGTCGACGGTTCAGCGCACCGCTGCGACCGCGCGCGATCGGGATCAGGATCTCATGCTTGCTCTCGAAGTGGTGGTAGAAGCTGCGGCGCGCGATGTCCGCAGCCTCGGTGATGTCCTCAATCGTAACCCCATCGACCCCACGCTCGACCATCAGCTCTTCTGCCACCCGGAGAAGCCGCTCGCGCACCTCGGCGCGGCGGCGGGCCACGCGGCCTTCGGGAAGGGTTTGTGCAGTGGTCGTCATGTGATCGGATGAGAGACCTAGCGCATACTTGCACTGAGTGCAAGTATGCGCTAGGTGCAATCCAGTAGCCCAGGAGGCCCGAAATGAAACTGCGTCTGTCCCACGCCGTCATGTACATCCGCGATCTCGAAGCGATGGTCGCTTTCTACACCGACATTCTCGGCTTCGAGATCTCCGACCGGGGCCCGATGGATCCCAATAACCCCGAAGGCGTTCAGTTGGTCTTCATGACCCAGGTGGGCAGCGATCATCACCAGCTCGCGTTCGCCAACGTTCGTCCGGACGACGCCCCGTCGACCACACTCGACCACCTGGCCTTTCGGGTCGAGGCGCTCGAGGACGTGAAAGAGATGGCCGAGCGCCTCCAGGCAGACGGCCGAGCGACCCAGATCGGCGCCGTGAACCATGGCAACGCGTGGTCAGTCTATTTCCAGGATCCCGAGGGAAACCGCCTCGAGGTGTTCTGCGACTCGCCTTTCCACGTCAAGCAGCCCCAGATCGACGGCTGGGATTTTGCCATGTCGGAGAAGGAACTCCTCGAGAAGACCAAGGAGCACTACGGCCCTCAGCCCGACTTCCAGCCCATGGACGAATACAGGGCCGCCCAGCATCGCAAGCACGAGAACTGACCACTGCGCAAGAATGACGTGGCCCCGTCGCCTCGGCGGGGCTACGCTTGCGTGCATGATGGCCCCGAGAGCAACGAAGCTCACGTCGGTCTCGTTGGCGCTCGCGCTCGGGTTCGCGCTTGCCGCCTGCGGAGACGACAGCTCCACTGACGATGGTTCCGGCGGTAGTTCCGAGGCGGTGCCGCTCCCGGCAACCGTCCCGGTCGACCCTCCCGAGGCCGACAGCTGCATCACCGACACGAGTGCCGGCCAGCAGACCCTCGAATGCGAGGGTATCTCCTTCGAGTTGAATGTGCCGGCCGCGTGTCAGGATACCGCGTGCGGCCTCATCGTCGATGTTCACGGGTTCGGCATGAACGGATCGGCGGAAGATCTTCACACCGAGCTCAGCGACATCGCCACGTCACAGGGCTTCATCGTGATGCAGCCGTCCGCGCCCATCGGCGGCGACGGCTTCTCTTCCTGGTCGCCGCAGAACGACGCCCAGGTGCTGGCGATCCTCAACCGGATCAAGAACGTATTCCACGTCATGGACGAGCGCGTTCACATGACCGGGTATTCGCAGGGCGGCTTCATGACCTGGCGATTCCTGTGCGCGCGCCCCGAGCTGTTCGGCTCGGTGGCACCCCTCTCGGCCGGCGCGGGCAACTGCTTCGACGCAGACCTGCCGTCGGAGCAGATCGACGTTCTCTACGCCCACGGCACCACGGATGGCCTGGTGCCCTTCGCAGGCGCCACCACGACCGTCGCCAATGTCACCGACCGCTGGACGATGTCCGAGAGCGACGTCGTCTCCAGGGATGCCGGCCACAACTGGACCCGGTACACCAATGACCGGCAGACGCGGTTCGAGTTCATCCAGTTCGAGTGGGAAACGAGCTTCGTCCTCGGCACGAGACCACTTCTTGGCCACTGCTTCCCGGGGAGCGACAACTTCGTAGGCTGCGGCGCCGACACGACCTTCCACTGGGGCGAGGAAGTTACGAAGTTCTTCCTCCAACACCCGCGCGGCTGATCACAAAACGAGGAGCAGGACCCCGAGGGTAGCGACGGCAACGTGCAGGCCGAGCCAGATGAGATTGGTGCGTGCCGTCTTCTCGCTCAGAACGGGAAAGCGGCGCGCATGCTTCTCGTTGGCTTCCGCGTAAAGATCGAGGACCGGCACGGTCCGCGAGATCTCCTGGCGCACCGCGTGTACCCGCTCGACGTGTAGACGTCCCCGTTCGTAGTGCCGAAGGCACGCCAGGAAGCCGTGGCCACCGAGCACGACGAGGAAGAGCCCCGCGAGAACGTCGGGCGCCCCGGCCGGCGCAAACGAGGCAGATCCGATCACCACGGCGGCAGAGATCGCGACGGTCGTCGTCACCGCCTGGCGCTGCTGCTCGTAACTTCGCGACTGCAGCGAGTTCTCGCGGTAGAACGTGAGCAGAACCTCACGCGTCGCGGCGCGGTCGTTGTCGAGCGAGTCGTTCATCGGGTCCCTCCTCTCAGTGCTGGGGGGTACAGACGTAGCACGGCGGCTTCGCGCCCGAAGTGCAGTTCGTTTGCTGACACACTCCGATCGGACCGTCAGGGCGCTGGCAGCGCGCACCGATGGCCGTGCACTCTGCCGACACCGGCGCTTCCGACACACTCCCGAGATCGCAGCCGGAGACCACGACGCTCGCGGCCAGCGCGAGCCCCCACGGCCACCCACGCATCCGAGCGCTCAAACCCTCGACGGCTCCAGTCATACCACTGAGAATCAGACCGGCCGCAGATCCGCAAAGTAGAACTTTGCGACCTCATTCAGCACGTCGGCGCGCTCCCACTGCAGGAAGTGGCCGCAGTCGGGTATCACGAGGGGCCCGGTCCGCTTCGTAAACGCGATCTCGCAGCGCTTCGGGAAATCCTTCGGTACGACGTGGTCATCGGGGCCATAGAGGACGAGGGTCGGGACCTCGACTGGTTGGAACAACAGCGGCGCCTCCGTCATGGGCCGCCCGTACTCGAGCTGATACGGAGCCCACCCGGCGGCCAATCGTCGAGCGTCTTCGAACGGCTCAACCATGAAATCGTAGTCCTCCTCCTCGAACGAGTACGGCGAGGCCAACAGACGGTGCTCGTAGAAGTCGCGCACCCACTGGCGACGACGCCCCGGGGTATCGAGTTCGGCGAGGAGCTTCTCCGGATCGCGCCCCTGCCGGATGCGGTAGTCACCGGTCGGCCCGTGCTCGAGCGCATTCATCGAGAGGCCGCGCGCGGTGTACCAGTCTTCGCGATCGTAGAGTGTCGGCGGGATCGAGTTGAAGAAGATCGTTCGATCGACGAAGCCCGGATAGCGTGCCGCCATGTCACACAGCACGACGCCGCCGACGTCGCCGCCCAGTAGGCCACATCTCTCATGGCCGAGGACGTCGTGGACGAGCGCGTAGAGGTCCCGCGAGTACAGCACGAGATCGTACTCGTCCTTCTCGGAGAGATCCGAGTCCCCGTACCCGCGCAGATCGGGAACGATCACCTCGTACCCGGCTTCCGCGAGTGGCTTCACGTTCCGCCACCAGATCCGCTTGCTCTCCGGATACCCGTGGATGAGCAGCAGTGGATACCCCCCCACCCCCTCGCGCAGGTAGGCCAAGTTCATATCGGGCGCGACCTCGGCCCGATGAATCTCGAAAGCGCCACGCGCCGGCGTTTGGGGTTGCACAGGTCTAAGATTCGTCACGGCTCCTCCAGGTTGGGACAGTTGTCTCATCCTGCTCGAAGGGCTCGCTTCGAGCAGGGGTCGTTCGGCTGCCCCAGTCTCCTAGGCGAAGAACCCCGCCCGTGCCTCTCGATCGGATCGCGCCGAACCCGCTACCGAGCACGCCAGACGGCGCGCCGTCCGGATCCCGCTGGTCCCGGACGGCCCCACCTACTTCTGCACGGTATGCCAGACACCGCTGCGGACACCAGTTGCCTCGAACCGAGATCCGTCGATCTCATCGGAGTCGAGGGTGCGATGAGTCTGGTTCACCTGGATGTGCTCGTACTTACCGGTTCCACCCATCGACTCGGCCGTTCCGGCGGACGTGTACGGGTCCTCGACGAAGCGCATGAAGAGCACGTCGCCGTCGGAATCCTTGAACGAGCAAACGCCGGAACCGATCGGACTATCGTGCTGATACAAGGCGATGCCGATGCAGTGGCCCTTCGCACCATGAAGGAACCCCGGCCCCTCGTCGTTCGTGACTTCCACGACGAAGTCGAGCTTCGCGGCGGCCACACCATCGACGAGGTCAACTCCCTCGAAGCTGCCCGAGACCGTGTGGCGTGCCGTGTACCTTCCTGACGCCGCAAGAGCGGACGACGTCTCCGCACGAACCACGACCTCCTCGATCGGCGCCCCGTGGGCGCCCAAAGCAACGACCATCAATGCCAACACGACTGCGCAACGCATCCCGACTCGCAAGAACAACGTCTCTTCCTCCTTATCACCAAAGGTACCGAGCAAACGGCACAGCAGCGAGCCGCGCGTTTTCACAACGGTGGATCCCTCATCCGAGCCGACACGAGCCGCGGCTCGCCGGGTGCATCAACGCTGAGCGCCCCAGCCCCGGGCGTTCTCCGCGTGGCACGGTTCGAAAGAGAGTGACCTACCCAACGCCGAAGGCGTCTCCATTCGCCCGCGGCGAACAATGGTGCACCATCAATATTGCTCGGCGTACGATTGGATCTTGCCCGCCGTCGACGAGGTCTGGTACATTCTACGGTGTTACGGCTATGGATGGGCTCTCGCTCACCCATCCTCGCGAACCTCTTGCACTAGAAGTCACCGAAAAGGTGCCCCCCAACCACGCTCGATCCTGCCCCTGTCCTGCCCCAAGAAAGGCCCGCGATGACAACAGCCTCCGTGTCCCGCTTGTCGGTACAACTCCTGGTTCTTCTCGCAGCATCGACCGGGCTCCACGTCACCGCGCACGGCGATGTCGGCGGCACCGTCTTCCGTGACTACAACGCGGACGGCGCGCAGAGCGCTGGCAACGTGGAACCAGGAGAACCGGGCATCGTCGTCACGGCATACGACTCGGGCGGAGCCGTGGCCGCGAGCGCGCTGACCAGTGCTGACGGCAGCTACACTTTGGGCGGGCTAACGGGCGGCGTTCGGTATCGGATCGAGGTGACTGGTGTTCCGAGCTACCTCCGCGCAGGCGTCTTCGGTGCAGACTCGGCCACAACCGTCACTTTCGCAGTCGAGCCCACCTCCGACCTCAACGTAGGGTTGGCCAACCCGGGCCAGCATTGCCAATCGGCGCCCGACCTGGCGACCAGCTGCTACATCGCGGGCGAACAGTCTGCATCCAATGCGGACGTGTTGGTCTCCTTCGCGTACGCGTCCGGCTGTCCCGACGCGAATCGGAACGGCAGCTGCGATAGTGGCGGGCCGGTTTCGAGCCCGGCGCCCGCACACGTCGCCTCGGGCGCGCAGATCGGAACGACTTGGGGCCTGGCGTACGAACCCAGTTCGGACAGCCTATTCGCCGGAGCGTTCATGAAGCGACACTCCGGCTTTCGCACGCACGGCGCCACTGGCGTCATCTACCGAATCTCAGACGCGAGCGCTGCCACCCCGATCATCACCACCTACCTCGATGTCGGCGGACTGGCCGGCAGTGACCCTCATCCAAGCTCTTCCTTCAGCTGCGGAGTCCCTGCGAGTGGGGACGATTGCTGGGCACATGATCCCGCTTCGTGGGACGCGGTGGGCAAGATCGGCTTCGGCGACCTCGACATCTCAGACGATCGCAACACGCTCTACGCGATCAACCTCGCAACCAAGCAGCTGTACCAGATGCCCATCTCGGCGAGCCCGATCACGGTCGGTGACGTGTCGATGCACAAGCTCCCCGAACCGACGGGCGCAGGCATCTGCCCCGACGACGGCGACGGCAATGCCGCAATCAATGCCAATGTCCGCCCGTTCGCTCTAAAGGTACATGACGGAAGGATCTACGTCGGACTCGTCTGCACCGCGGAGACCACACAGAATTCGGGCGACCTGCGCGCCTTCGTCTTTTCGAGTGACTCGGGAGCTCCAGGCGCGTTCGTTCAGGAGCTGACGCTTCCCCTCGACTACAGCCGCGGCACCGCGGTCACGAGTGCCCCGTTCGGCGGCTCGGCGACCATCAGCGCAGATTGGCTGGCATGGCGGGCGTCCTTCGGGCTTCTGGGGCCCATCTTCACCAACGAGTACAGTTACCCGCAGCCCTGGCTCACCGACATCGAGTTCGATGGCAGCGACATGGTTCTTGGAATTCGAGATCGGCTCGGCGACCAGATGGGCTACGATCAACGCTCTCCGACCTTGAATGACGGCTCCCTGTACCGGGGCGACGCCGTCGGTGACCTCCTGCGGGCCTGCGGCGGCCCGGGTGCCGGTTGGACTCTCGAGAATAACGGCTCGTGCGGTGGAGTTTCGACCGCCGGCGCGTCGACGAGCGAGGGCCCCGGGGGAGGCGAATTCTATTACCAAGAAGATCACCCCGTGCACGACGAAGTCGTCTTGGGTGGCTTGGTCCAGGTACCGGGCAATCCCGACCTGGCGATTACCGCAATGGACCCGATCTTCGATGCGAATCAGGCGTTCGATGCTGGCGTATTGTGGCTCGACAATGACACCGGTACGCGATCGCGCGCCTGGGTGACGTTCGACACCAACAACGGTGCGGGCGAGACGTTCGGCAAGGCCGGAGGCCTGGGCGACCTAGAAGCGCTGTGCGAGATCCCCCCACTCGAGATCGGGAACCGGATCTGGTTCGACACGGATCTCGACGGCATTCAGGGCGCGGACGAGTCTGGAATCTCGGGGGTCCAGGTCCAACTCTTCAAGGGCGGAACACTCGCCGGGACCACGACGACAAACGCGAACGGAGAGTGGCTGTTCAACGACGGCAACGTCCCGGGCGGTCTCCTCCAGGCCATGCTCTACGAGATACGAGTCGACACGACGCAGCTTTCGCTCTCCGGCCTGACCCTTTCGCCTGCCAACACCGACACCGACCTGCGCGACTCCGATGCCGGATTGTCGGGCTCGACCGCAATCATCACCCACACCACGGGTGGGGCCGGCGAGAATGACCACACCCTCGATGTCGGATTCGGCCTCGCCCCCACGCCCACCCCGACGCCGACACCAACTCCGACACCGGTCGCAACACCCACACCGACTCCGGTTCCGACACCCACACCGACTCCGGTTCCGACACCCACACCGACTCCGGTTCCGACACCCACACCGACTCCGGTTCCGACACCC
>JAJCZO010000343.1 GCA_029262355.1 Deltaproteobacteria bacterium | reverse complement strand
AGGTCCTCGAAGAGCGCCGTCCGACCCGGGAGATTCGCGTGGAGCGAGTCGTCGACGAGTACATCGGGATGGCTGCCTACATGGACCGCACCGCGGTGAGCCGTCTCATGGCCGAGGCGCCAAGCGCCTCGGGCGCTTACCTCACGGTCGACGACACGCATTCGAGAGAACTCTACCGACGCCTGAAGCAGACCCCTCTCGTGCAGGGAGTCTTCGTACGCCGATCTGCGCTCAAAACATTCCGCACGATGGTGGGCCAGACGATGGGAACGATGGTTGGGGTGTACGTTCTGTTCGCGTCGATGATCGCGATTGGCGTGGTGTACAACAACGCACGGATTTCGCTTGCGGAACGAGCCCGAGAGATCGGCAGCCTGCGGGTGCTCGGGTTCCACCGGCGCGAGGTCAGCTACATTCTACTCGGCGAGCTGGCTATCCTGACGATCATCGCGCTGCCTGTCGGCTGGCTCCTCGGCTATGCACTCGCAGCCTTGATGGTCGGAATGTTCGACACGGACCTCTACCGGATCCCGCTCGTCGTTCAGCCCGCGTCCTACGGCTATGCCGCACTGATCGTCATCGCCGCAGCAACAGGTGCCGGCTGGATCGTCGCCAGGCGCATCGCCGGCATGGACCTCGTGCGGGTTCTGAAGACAAGGGAGTGAGTAGAGTGACCAATCGATCGTTCCGGACCTGGTCCATCCGCGCCGGTCTTGCCGTCCTCGCAGGCCTCGCGCTGTACTTCACCTTCCGCACCCGGCCGGTGCCAGTAGATCTCGCGCACGTCGAACGCGGCTCGCTTCGCGTAACGGTCAGCGATGACGGCGAGACCAGGGTGCGCGAGGTCTACGTCGTCTCGGCGCCCCTTCCGGGTCGCGTTCTCCGCTTTCAGGGCGACGTGGGGGATCCGGTGACGGCCGGCGAGACGGTTCTCGCTCACATGCTTCCAACGAGTCCGGCTTTCCTCGATGTCCGGACGCGGTCGCAGCTCGGCGCGTCCGTCGAAGCCGCGGAGGCCGCCCGAGATCTGGCGTCCGCAGAGATCGGACGAATCGAAGCGGAGACGGTATTCGCGCGGACCGAACTACGTCGGTCCGAAGAGCTCGCAGCAGAGGGCACCATTTCTGTGGCCGCTCTCGACCGCGCCCGAAAGGAAGCGCGAGCCGCGGACGCCACACTGCAAACCGGGCGCGCAGCCCTGGAGATGCGGGAGCACGAGCTCGCAACCGCGCGGGCCGCGTTGATCTCACCGCTACTGGCCGCGTCGTCCCCTCCCCTGCACAGCAACGGACTGCCCGTGCGAGCTCCGGTGAGCGGGAGCATCCTTCGCATCTTCCGCGAGAGCGAGGGCGTCGTGCCGGCGGGTACGCCGCTGGCCGAGATCGGAGATCCGACCGACCTCGAGGTCGTAGTGGACCTCCTCTCGTCCGATGCCGTTCTCGTCTCGGCGGGTGACGAGGTCCGCATCGAGCGCTGGGGAGGCGACGAGCCTATCAGCGGAGCCGTTCGGCGCGTGGAGCCGTACGGAGTCACGAAGATCTCGGCGCTCGGGATCGAAGAGCAGCGCGTCAACGTGATCATCGATCTAACGGATCCAGTCGAGAAATGGCGCCGGCTGGGGCACGGATACAAGGTCGAGGCCCAGATCGTCCGCTGGCAGGAAGACGACGTTCTCCAGGTGCCGATCGCCGCCCTCTTTCGGCGAGGCGCTGCGTGGGCCGCGTTCGCCGTGCGAGACGGGCGGGCGCAGACCGTACCCGTCGAAGTCGGAGAGACGAACGGTCGCATGGCGCAGGTCCTAGCCGGGCTGGACTTGGACGACGTGGTCGTACTCTACCCCAGTGACCGCGTGACGGATGGGAGTCTCGTGGAGCCTCGAGCAAGGCCCGGCGAGGGGCTCTGAAGATTCCTACGAGTGGGAATTCCGGACCTATCGGGCCCGAGCCGCGGGAGATCGACGGCCCCCGACCATGGCACGGCCGTTGCGAGTCCTGAAAGAGCAACCCAGAGGGAGTGGACATGCTGAGCTTGAGTACACCCACGGTAAATACGGTTCTCGCGGCGACGGACTTCTCGAAGAACGCCGGGGTCGCGCTAGACTGGGCCTGTGAGATCGCGAAGGCGCACGACGCGCGCCTGGTGTTGTTCCACGCGTTCATGCCGCCTGTCCTTCCGACTGCCGCGCCGGAGTTCGTTCCCCTGCCAGCCGATGTCTACGAAGCGCAGCAGGAACACGTGAAGGAACTCATCGAGGAACAAGCCGCAGCCCGGCGGGCATCGGGCGTGAAGATCGAACCGCGTATCCAGATGGGGCATGCCGCGCCGACCATCGTTGCCGGGGCGGAGCAAGAGGAGGCCGATCTGGTGGTTCTCGGGACCCGAGGCCTGACCGGGATCGAGCGCCTCTTCCTCGGCAGCGTCGCCGCCAAAGTGATTCGCGAGGCGCCCTGTCCCGTGCTGGCCGTCCCGATGGACGAGGTCGAGGCTCATCGGCCCGTCCGCAGCCTCCTCATCCCGACCGACTTCTCCGACGACGCGCAGCTTGCGATCCAAGCCGCACTTCGCATGGTCGGCCCATTGGCCGCCGAGGTGAAGCTCACCCTGCTCCACGTCTGGCGGATTCCCCCAGTGGCCGGTCCGTGGCCAGCGAACACACTCGAACTCCTGACGAAGGAGACCGCGGCCGCTGCTCGTCGCCGCATAGACGAGGTAGCGGCTCCTCTGCGCAACGCGGGACTCGAAGTCGAAACCAAGGAGAGCGAAGGCGATCCTGCCGAAGTGATCGATAGAGAAGCGGCGCGCGTGAATGCCGATCTGATCGCGATGGGTTCGCACGGCCGGTCGGGACTCTCACGCCTGTTCCTAGGAAGCGTGTCAGAACGCACGCTCACCGCGGCGCCCTGCCCGATTCTCACGGTCCATCACGCAGAACAGAAGTAGGGAAAGAACTGACGTGCCCCCAATCAGTCGACGCGGGAGCCGGCGAGCTAGCCCTTCCCCTTCTCCTTCAGGATCTGGTCGATGACCGACTTGTAGGCCTCGAAAGAGCGTTGGCCAGTCGCCTTCTTCCCGTTGATGAAGATGGTCGGTGTACCGCGGACACCCGAGCGATCGGCGAGCTTCGTGTCTTCATCGACCATCGCTTGGGTCGAGGAGTCGGCCATGTCGGCCTTGAACTGCTCGACGTCGAGCCCGATCTCGCCGGCCGAATCGATGTAGTATGGCTCGCTGAGGCCGTTGTACTTGGCCATGATCTTGTCGTGCATCTCCCAGAACTTCCCTTGCTTCCCCGCCGCGACCGAAGCCTTGGCGGCGGGCATCGCGTTCTTGTGGAAGCTCAGGGGGTAGTGCTTGTAAACGACCTGGAGGTCGTTCGGGTACGCTTCAACTAGTTGGTCCACCAAACTGGCGGCGCGCGCACAGTGGGGTCATTGGAAGTCCGAAAACTCGACCAGGGTAACGGTCGGGCTCTCTGCTCCTTTCGGAAATGAGCTGCCTACCGGCAGGTCGTAGACCTTGTTGGGGTCTTCCTTGGGTCGCGCGGGCTTCGCGGGTCCCGCCTTGGCGAGGATGTCCTTCTGACCCTTCTGTAGGGAGTCGAGCTTGGCCAGGATGTCCTGCTGCTGCGTCTGCAGCGTTCCAACCTTGGCCGACACGAGGTCGACTCGGCCCTTGACCTCGTCCACCGCTTTTTGGTCGACGCACGCGCCCAACGTCAGGGCCACAAAGCCCGCGACCAGCGAGCGGCTTGTCTTGGTCAGACGCATCTCGAGCTTTATGCGCCAGATGCAGGCCCAAAGACAAGCGATTCGTTTTCGAGGACCACTTCACTCCCGCGAATCCAGCGGGGGCCCACGGACCCATCCAGCGCCGGGAGCGACTCGGCGACCTGAACCACCACTACAGAGAGGCGGCATAGCTACGGGGGCCGAGTTCCCGGACAGCGCTCGGTCGACATCATTCAGTCGAGCGCTGCGAGGTACGTCGGATTCTTGGCGAGGCCTCGCGCCCCCTCGATCATCTGGATGGTCTTCTTGGCGCGCTCCTCGACGCCGCGGACGTTCTCGTCGCTCGGGTCAATGACGAAGCTCTTCGCGAAAATGCGCGTCATCAGCATGTTCGCCTGGATGCGGCCATCCGCGTTCGTCTGCCGGGCCAAGCCTCGGTACTGCTTGAAGATGGTTTCGGCTTCGGTCAGGCCGTAAACGCCGAAGACGGCGGTGAACAAGAGGAGGGCCAAGACCAACCCGAAGCCGAGGAAAACCCTGGTCGAGAACCGCGGGTTCGTGAGGGAATCCATGCCTTCAACTTCGCGGCGCGCACATCGGGGTGCCCTGGTCTAGTTCCGGAAGCCCACGGCGATTCGTGTCCGAAATCTAGGCCGGCGAAACCGGACCCTTCAACGGCGAAGCCGCCATCGCTGGAGAAGGAAGAGAGCGGCCAAGATTCCGAAGATGGGCAGCACGATGACGACCAGATACTGCTCGACCACCGCATTGCCCCAAGCGACGAGTCCCAACAGAGCGCCGATGACCAGGAAGAACCAGTCGAAGTGCGCGCCCGCGAGCCACGAGGACATGGTGAGCAGCATGACGGCGAAGACTGCGACCCCCTGCGCCTGTACGAAATCGATGTCGTAAAGGTAGAAGAGGATCCACATCGCGAAAAGCGTTCCCGACCAGTGGACGACCTGGCGGATCGCGCTGCCGAAGTCGAAGCCTTTGCCGCGAGTTCGGACCGCACCGAGCATCGCACAGACGATCCCGCAAAAGATCGTGAGCCCCACCCAGAAACGAAAGGCCCACTGCGAGTGGACGTCGATGAAACCGATGCCGATCACGGACGGCACGAGGATCGCGAGGGCGGCCGCGAACCGGATCCTGAAGAGGTTCCAGGGCTGATCGATCCAACCCTTGCGCTCGTCTGCGTTCGAGAGCGATTCGGTCATGGGCCGTACTACCTGTGCGGCGCCCCGCCAACAAGGGGACGGGACGTCCAGCTGGAGAGCGAGGGGCACCGTCGCTTCAGCCCGGGGCATCCGAGCGCTCCGGGCGCGCAAGGAAGAAGAACTCGAAGCTGACGATCGTCGGGATCATCTAGATCCCGTGCTCTCGAAGCTCGCCGCGGTCTCCGAAGAGGATGTCGCCGACGCCGTCATGTCCGGAAACCTGGCCGATGCAGTTCTTCGAGCTGGAGACCTCCCGTCGGCGAGCCTGCAGCCGAGGACTCGGCTCGTCGATGTTGCTCGGGCGCGGCGTCCCGGGGATCCTGTCGTCCGATGCCGCCGCCTAGCGCCCTGTACTTCCTTCTCCCGACTTTCGCTGGCTGGGTGAACCGACGCCAGCAGGAAGTCGTCGACTACCTCATGGAGGAGAACCGCGTCCTGCGCGAACAGCTCGACCGCCAGCTCCGCGGGGGGCGTATCCGCTTCACTGACGACCAGCGCCGGCGGCTGGCCGCCAAGGGGAAGCTCCTCGGCCGGAAGCTGCTGCACGAGTATGCGTGCCTCGTCACGCCGGACACGATCCTCCGCTGGTACAGGAAGCTGGTCGCCAGGAAATACGACGGCAGCGCACGGCGTGGGCCTGGCCGCCCTTCGAAACCGCCAGGGACTGCGGCTCTGGTGGCCTAGCTCGCCAATGAAAATCCTGCTTGGGGCTACACCCGCCTTCGCGATGTCATGCGCAGCCTCGGTCACGAGATCGGCCGGACTACGGTCGCCGCGATCCTCGCAAACCATGGAATCGAACCATCCCCCGAGCGGTGCAGAAAGACCTCATGGGCGACGTTCCTGAAGTCTCATTGGGTGGGAGGTTCTCGCCGCAATGGATTTCTTCACAGTCGAGGTTGTCACGCTCCACGGCCTGGTCCGATACTCGGTGCTGTTCGTGATCGAACTGAGCACGCGCAAGGTTCACATCGCCGGGATCACGAACCAGGCCGACGACGCGTGGATGAGGAACATGGCGCGACACCTCACCGATGGG
>JAJCZO010000342.1 GCA_029262355.1 Deltaproteobacteria bacterium | reverse complement strand
CTCTACTGGGACCGCTACGAGGAACTCGCCTCGAAGGCCGAGTACCTGAGCCCACCCCGGCTTCGCTCGATCGGCGTCATCCGCGACGCCGCGCGGGTGCGACCCTACGCGCAGATCCTGAACGAGAGCACCTGCACTCTGTACCTGGACGATCTCGACCCGGAGGCATCGCACGCCGAATTCGTGGCGTACTTGCTCGCGATGGGCGAGCGGGCCGCGCAGACGGGGGAGATCCTTCGGGCGGCGATCCACCTGGCGCCCTGGTGGTTCGACCGAACGGGCGAGGAAACCTCCGCCTTCACCGCTGCGACCCAGCGGGCGACGCGCCCCGACGCATCCCTCTATCGAGCAATCGCCGCGGCGATCCCCTGGCTCCGCGAGATCCGGCATCGGCGCCTAAAGCCGCCTCGAAGGGCCGGCGGGCACCGCGAGATCCCTGGCACCGGACTCCTGGTGCCAAGGGCGCACCAGCAGCGGCCGGACGGCCTGATCGGACAGATCCAAACGGCCGCGTCGGACGCGCTCCGCGCCTTTCACCAGCACCATCGCCACAACACCGAGTCCGCTCGCCCCCTGTTGGAGCTCGAAGAGTGGCTCGCGGGCAACCGCCCACCGCTGCTCGTGGTCGACTCGAGAGGCACGACGCTCTGGGATCCCGACCGATCGACGGAGCAAGATGCGCTTCGACAGAGGCTCGGTCCGTGCGGTCCAGAGGTGCTCGGACAGATCCGCGGCGACCTCGAGTGTGTCGCGGGGCACAGTCGAAATTTCCTGGCGTCCCTACTTGACCAAGAGATCCTCGGCACGCCCGATCCCGAAGCCCAGCAAGACGGCTACGCGTTCCTCCATCACAAGCGAGGCCTCCTCGCGTACAACCTCGACGAGGCCGGAATCGAGCGACTCCTCGGACCGGGGATTCCGTACGCGCGGGCCATGCTCGGTGCCCGCACGCTCCACGAGTGGGCGCATCTGGCGGTCGACGCCGGCTGCGTCCCCCGCACCGCGACCGAGGCCGGCTGGGCCTCGCTGCGCACCGACTTCACCCAGAAGCTGACCCAGACGATCGAGGCCCTTCCCAAGGCCGTGCGCCGAACCGTGGCACCCGACCTGCAACGCCTCTCGTATGGGACGACCGCGGCCGAGGGCCTCGTCGACATCCTCGAGCGACGACTACCCGACTTCCAGGCCAACCTCCTGGCGGCACGGTACCAGAGCCCGATCGAGCGAGAGGCCTACGTGCGTCAGAACATCCGGCCGCTGCGGAGGGAATACCCTGCCTCCGACGTGCTGCGCATGCTGGTACGCTACCTCTACGAGTTCCAGTACTTGGGGTTCAGCGAGATCGAGGATCCCCGGGCCTACTTCTTTGGCATGACTTGGTTCGCGTCGGACTATTTCGACACCGGAATCCTCGATGAGGCCGCATTCGATCAGCTGTCGGGCGCCGCCCGGGCACTCTGCCGCTCGTACGCGGTAGATGACTCTCGTTTCGTCACTCCCCCCTTGATTCCGCCCGCGCCGACGTGAATCAATCGTTCCCATGGGTACCACCGTATTGGGAGCCGGCTCATGGGGTACCGCGCTTGCGATCCAACTGTGCCGCGCCGGCCACTCCGTGGAGTTGTGGGCGCGCGATCCCGAGCACGTGCGGGACATGGTGGAGAGCCGTGAGAACCGCCGCTATCTGCCCGGATTTCATCTCCCGCCATCGCTGGCGCCAACCGCCGATCTGGAAGCCTGCGTGCGCTCGGCCGACAAGCTCCTGGTATGCGGCGTCCCGTCACACGCGGTGCGCAACACGATGGAAGCCGCTCGCCCCTACATTCCGGCCACCACCGTGGTCTGCAGCGCGGCGAAGGGGATCGAAGAAGGCACCTCCAAACGGATGAGCGAGGTGATCACCGAAGTCGCCGGGTGCGAGGGCCGCGTCTCGGTTCTCACCGGCCCGAGCTTCGCTCGCGAGGTCGCCGCGGAAATGCCGACCGTCGTCGTCGCCGCCGCATCGAGCGAGAAGACCGCCCAGTTCGTCCAGCACGCGTTTGCCTCTCCCATGTTTCGGGTCTACGCCTCGGAAGACCCCGTGGGGGCCGAGATCGGGGCCGCCGTCAAGAACGTAATCGCCATTGCGGCAGGCGTCAGCGACGGACTCGGCCTTGGTCACAACACCCGCGCCGCGATCATCACGCGCGGTCTCGCCGAAGTGAATCGGCTGGCGATCAAGCTGGGTGCCGATCCCCTCACCGTGACGGGCCTCGCTGGAATGGGCGACCTCGTCCTCACCTGCACCGGCGAGCTTTCCCGCAACCGCTCGGTCGGGCTCAAGCTCGGCCAGGGCGAGAAACTGAGCGACATTCTCGAGGCCATGAGCCAGGTGGCCGAGGGCGTGAGAAACACGCCGGCCATCGACGAACTCGCTCGATCGGCCGACGTCGAGATGCCCATCACCGTCCAGATGCGCTGCCTGTTGTTCGAAGGCAAGGCCCCGCGCGAAGCGATGGTCGATCTCATGACGCGGCAACTAAAGCAGGAGTTCTGACGATCGACCGCACCCAAGGGACACGATCCGTCGGCGCCGTTGTCCCATGGGAGAGCCCCATCAGGAGTCGGGCGAACAGGGCTTGGTTGCCCTCGGCCAGATGGGGACGCTCAACCACCGAAGACGTTGCTCATCCTGGCCGTGGCCAGGTGAAAACCCGGCCACGCAGCCGCACGCAACTCGGCTCGTCCCGCTTTCGAATCGTAGCGTAGTTGGAGCAGAGCCGCCGCCACCCGGTTGCCTTGGCGCATGACCAAAGGAGGCCACGGGCGGACACCTCGCGGCGCGCGACCTGGCCCGAGAAGAGACGCACCTCAAACCGTCGCGCGGCCCCTCGCCGTGACTGGCCGCCGACCCTGAAAGCCCGACCGCCATGTTCCGCACCTTCGCGGACGGTTGCGGCGCCAACTTCGCCGGCCCGCTCAACTGGGGCACCGGTCGGGGGGGGCGGGCCCACCCCAGGTCCGTCCCCCCCGGCAACAGGGGGGGGGACACCAATTATAGTGT
>JAJCZO010000341.1 GCA_029262355.1 Deltaproteobacteria bacterium | reverse complement strand
CCGATCAGCGCAATGCCGATACCGATCAACGGCCCCAGCCCCAACCACCGACGGCCGGGATCACTCCCGAGCGACCCGAGGGCCACCGTGTAGTTCGCGACCGCCCAGAGCGGCCCGATCCACACGACCGGCACCCCCGCGTCTTGCGCGTAGAGCGGCACCAGCCACACCGGCAAGAACGACGACATCCCGAGCACGATCGCCAGAACGATGATCGCCGTGAGTTGGCGGTTCGACACGAGCGCGGTCCGCACGATCGTACGAATGTTGTCCATGTGGCTCGCCACCTCGGGCAAATGCCGTCTCGGCTCGACGAGTGAGTACGCCACGATGAGATTGGCGCTCCAAACCCCCACCTCGAGAAAGAAGGGAAGCCGCGGCGACCACGCGTAGAGCACCCCGGCCAGGAGCGCTGCGGTGCCCTCCGCACTCTGCCCGAAGAACCGCACTCGGCCGGTCCACCACGCGAACCGCTCCTCGTCGTCCGTCTCGCGAAGAGATTCGTAGAGCAAGGCACTGTCGCAGCCCGAGACGAGCGCCATCCCCAATCCGAGCAGCAGTTCACCAACGAGGATCGCCCCGAACGTCTCGGCGAACGAGTAGACCGACCAGGCGACCGCACTCACGGCCGACGCGACAATGAGAGTCCGGCGATAGCCGATCCGGTCGGCAACGTAGCCCGACGGGAACTCGAAGACGGCCATGGACAGACCGAAGAAGCCCTGCAGCAACAGGATCTCCGCCATGTCGAGCCCGATCGCGTGCTTCCAAAAAATCGTGATGACCGCGACCGGAAACAGCGCCATCTGCAACGCGTGGAAGACGCACAGGCGGGCGGGATTCCGCTCCAGACCGATGACCGCCGGTGCTATCCCGTCCCCTCCCTCGTGTCGCCGCCCACGTGCTGGTGGTGCTCGTCGGCAGATCGCACGCAGAAGCCGCCCGCGTCATTCGCAACGACGACTAGGATCTCGCAGTTCGCGGACACACTGGAGTGATCCCAATGTCCATCGAGGTAGGCGCGCAGGGCGAGCATCACGCCGCCGTGACTCACCACGACCGTTTGCTCTCCACCGGCCAGGAGCGCGTCGATCACCGGCCCGGAGCGCTCGATCACGTCGACGAGCGATTCACCCCGCGGCGGACGCCAGTCCCAAAAGCGGCCCGGGTCGTAGGCGGGATCCTCCGCCATCGCCGCATACGGCGCCCCGGCGAGATCGCCGATCTCGCGCTCACGCAGGTCATGCTCGGTGTCGATCGGTCCCCGGTGTCCCATGGCCTGCGCGAGCAACCGCGCCGTACGTTGGGTGCGGTGGTATGGGCTCGCGACGATCCGCGTCGGCTCGAAACGGGCGCCGATCCGCCTGCCCGCCTCCCGAGCCTGCTCGACGCCGTGATCGGTCAGGTCGATGTGGTTGTCTGGTGAGAACCGGCGAAGTCGGTTCCCCTCACTCTGACCATGGCGGATCAGCAACAGACGCACCGCCTTGCCATTGCTCATAGGGAACCACCAACCACGCCGATCCTCTAACAGGTCGGACCGGGCACGATCCACGCACCGCGATCCGACGGTTGCCCGCCGCAGGGCCAGTCGAATACCACCGGCGACCGACCGGGCCATGGGGTCTAGGCGCTCTTCGGCGCATCCATCGCGCAGGAGAACCACGCGCGGCTCGCCCGTCACGCGGCCCTTCACCTCGACGGCACGCGACGCCGAAGACCTGGCGCGCGACCCCGCCTTCGCCGAGCGCCCGGCCCGGTCACGAAGACCGGCGCATGCCGTGCCCAACGCGACATCCGGCGGTTCCAGAGCCGAGGTGCAAACCTGTTGCGGGTACCCCTTTGACTGCGGCCGCGTGCCTGAACTAGCCTCACTCGCATGACGCACACGGCTGGCTTCTTTCTCCGATCGTTCGCAGCTGGGGTTCTACTCGTGGGCATGCTCGCGGCGTGCGGTGATGGCGGGTCGGGTACCAATGCACCCGACGGCGGCGACGGTGGAAACGTCGAACCGCCCCCGATCGACATCGAAGCCCCAGACTCGGACATGTGCGAGGTCCTTTCGCCCGAAGAATGCCTGTTGCCCTTCCCCAGCGATGCGCTGACGGTCGTGGACGGGTCGACCGACACCGGACGTCGGGTGAACTTCGTTCGCGACGCAATGCCGGACAATGCCGCGGGGGTCCACGTCGACCCCACGGAATGGAACCGCAATGACGGTTTCAGTCCCGGCGCGCAGATCATGGTTCGGATTCCGGGACTCGACCCGACCGGCTCTGCGCTGCCTCCAGTGACCGACCTTGCGCGCTCACTCGACGCCGGTTCCCCCTTGGTCGTGCTGGACGCGGACACCGGCGAGCGGATCCTCGCCTGGGCCGAGGTCGACTCCCACGCGGAGGATTCGGCGCGCCAAGCGCTGTTGATCCACCCCGCCCGAAACCTTCTCGAAGGCCACCGCCACGTGGTCGCACTTCGCAACCTGGTCGATGCCTCGGGAGACCCGCTCCCCGCCCCCGACGTCTTCGCCGCATTGCGTGACGACGTTTCCACGACCAACGACGCCGTCGAGGCGCGGCGCCCTGCGATGGAACGCGTCTTCGCCGATTTGGATGCGCACGGCGTCGATCGAGCGAGCCTGCACCTCGCCTGGGACTTCACGGTGGCAAGCGCGCGCAATCTCTCGGAACGCCTGCTTCACATGCGCGACGACGCCTTCGCCGCCCTCGGCGACGACGCGCCCGCATTCACCATCGACAGCGTGAGCGAATCCGAAGCGAGCCGCACCGTCAGGGGCACGTTCGAGGTGCCGCGTTATCTGACCGGCGACGGCGCGCCGGGCGCGGTCTTGAACAACCCGGGCGACGACCCGAAACCCACGCGTAACGGCACACAGATCGCCAACTTCGTCTGCGTCGCCCCGACCGGCGCCGTGTTGGCCACGACGGCAAAGAGCTTCCTGTACGGGCACGGCCTGCTCGGCACCGCCGATCAGGTCCTCGGGACCGGCCAGGCCGGCGCGCCGGCCGGCATCACGTCGTGCGCCAGCGACATCATCGGCATGTCCTCGAACGATGTCCCCAACGCGATCAACATCCTTCAAGACCTCTCCACGTTCCGGTCCTTCCCCGACCGGCTCCAGCAAGGACACCTCAATTTCCTCTTCCTCGGCCGACTCCTGCTGCATCCCGACGGGTTTGGGAGCGACCCCGCGTTCCAGACCGACGGTACCTCCGTGCTCTCGTCCGACGCCCTCTTCTACCTCGGTGCGAGCCAGGGCGGGATCACCGGCGGAGCGCTCGCCGCGGTCGCCCAGGATTTCACGCGAGCAGTGATGGCGGTGGGCGCGGCGAACTACAGCCTCTTGATTCCTCGCAGCGTCGACTTCGACGAATTCGACCCATTGTTCGCCGAGTCGTACCCCGACCCGTTCGACCGCCGCCTGGGCTTTGGCCTTGCTCAGATGCTCTGGGACCGAGGCGAGGCCAACGGATACCTCCAGCACTTGACGACCGACCCGTACCCGAACACGCCGCCGAAGGACGTTCTCTACTTCATGGCGTTCGGTGATCATCAGGTCGCAAACATCGCCACCGAAGTCGCGGCGCGTACGATTGGTGCAGCGAACCGCGAACCCGCGCTTCGGCCGGGCCGCTCGACCGCGGTAGAACCCTACTTCGGACTCCCCGCGATCGAGAGCCTCCCGTTCGACGGGTCTGGGCTCGTCACCTGGGACTTCGGCACCCCGAGCCCCCCCGATACGAACCTGCCGAACCGCGGGGGCGAAGATCCCCATGGCAAGGCTTCCGAGGTCGCCGAAGTTCTCGTCCTCGTGAGCGAATTCCTGAGCATCGACGGAGTGATCGTCGACGTTTGCGACGGAGAGCCCTGCGCTACGCTCGAGTGACCCTGTAACCAATTCGGCCCGCCACGCGTGGTAACGTCAGGAGGTAGAGATCCATGACGCATGCGAGATCCACGAAACAAGCGAGTGACGTGCTGGTCATCGGCGGGGGGCTTGCGGGCCTCTCGGCAGCGGCCCACGCGGCCCGGGCCGGAGCCTCGGTAACCCTACTGGAGAAGGCAAAGGACCTCGGCGGCCGCGCTTCGACGCAGGACCGCGACGGCTTCCTGCTCAACCAAGGTGCCCACGCCCTCTACAAGGGCGGCGTCGGCCGAACGATTCTGTCTGCCCTGGGCGTCGACACGCCCGGCGGCATCCCCTCGACCGCCGGCGGATTCGCGCTCGCAGGCGGTACCAAGCACACATTCCCAGGCGGCTTTCTCTCCCTGTTGTCCACGGGGCTCTTGTCGTGGTCTGGAAAGATCGACCTTGCGAAGGTGCTCGCGACTCTCCCTCGGATGGATACGACGCCGTACGACCGACTGAGTGTCACGGAGGCCGCCGCTCGGCTCTCCCGCAATTCCGAAGTACAACAGCTCCTTCGCGCACTCGTGCGACTCTCGACGTACGGGAACGATCCGGACCGCCAGAGTGCCGGCGACGCGCTGGCCCAGCTCAAGCTCGCGTTGGACCAGAACGTGATCTACATCGACGGCGGCTGGCAGACGCTCGTCACGCAGTTGCGCGAAGCGGCCGTCGCCGCCGGAGCAACCGTGGTGTCGGGATGTCGAGTGGAACGGGTCGACGTGAACGACGTCGGGATCGAAGCGCACGCCGGCGCGGACGTGTTCCACGCACGATCGGTCATCCTCGCCACCGGCCCGCGCGAGGCCGCGGACGCAACGACTGGCGTGCTCAACGAAACGCTCCGAGCGTGGGCCGACGACGCCGTGCCCTCCCTCGCCGCGTGCCTCGACATCGGACTCGAGAGCGTCCCCGAGCCGCGCTCGAACTTCGCATTGGGAATCGATCAGCCGATCTACCTCTCGGTCCATTCCGCGGTGGCGCAGCTGGCCCGGGAAGGTCATGGGCTCATCCAATGCATGAAGTACCTCGGACCGACCGAGAGCGCCGATCCGACGAAGGACGAGCAGGAGATGGAAGCCGCTCTCGACCTCGTTCAACCCGGCTGGCGCGGCCAGGAGATTCAGCGTCGGTTCCTGCCCAAGATGGTCGTGGTACACGGGCTCCCGATGGCCGACCGCGGAGGGGTCGCCGGGCGGCCCGGCCCGGCGGTTCCCGGAACCGAGGGCGTGTTCGTCGCCGGCGATTGGGTTGGCAGCGAGGGAATGCTGGCCGACACCAGCCTTGCCAGCGGTCGGCGGGCCGGCGAGCTGGCTGCCAGTCGGCGCGCCCGCGTCGCCGCGGCCGCCTGAGGGCCCCCGCCCCGGAGTCGAAACGATGCCCGACGTCGCTGAACTTCATGCGGAGCACGCCCGCTTCCTCTGGGGCCTCGGCTACCGACTCCTCGGCTCGGCCGCCGATGCCGATGACCTCGTGCAGGAAACGTTCATCCGTGCGCTCGAGCGCCCGCCCGCCGATGTCGACCGCGCATGGCGGCCCTGGCTCACGAGGGTCGCCATGAACATCGGTCGCGATCAGCTGCGCAAGCGGCGACGTCGCAAGTACGTCGGCCCGTGGATTCCGACCCCGATCGAGACGGGCGCCGACAGCGCACCGGCCAGCTTCGAACCCGTCCTGGCTGGCGAGCAGACCACCGAGGGGCGTTACGATCTGGTCGAGAGCGTCTCGATGGCGTTCCTTCTCGCCCTGGAGGTCCTCACCCCAAAGCAGCGTGCCGTCTTGCTGCTCCGCGACGTCTTCGACTATCCGGTCGCCGACACCGCGTTCGCACTCGACATCTCAAACTCCGACGTAAAGGTCACGCTGCATCGTGCACGGCGCGCACTCGCGGACTACGACCGCGAACGCTGCATTCCGACACGTGAGCTGCAGGACCGCACACGCAGCGCCATCGATGCACTGCTCTCAGCCCTCGCAACGGGCGACATGCGCAGCACCGAACAGCTGCTCGCGGACTCCGTGGTTGCTCTGAGCGACGGCGGCGGGGAGTTCTTCGCCGCGCGCGTACCGGTGCTGGGCCGCGAGCGTGTGTTCAAGTTCTACTCCAAGATCGCACGCGCTCGCCTGTCGACGGCCGAATTCGAGATCAGAAATCTGAACGGCCTCCCGGCCCTGTTGGGCCGGTTTCACGACGAGCCCCATGGCCAGCCGCCCGCCATCGTCCAGCACGTCATCCTCGACGGGGCGGGCCGCATTCGGCAGATCCTGAGCGTGCTCGCCACGCCCAAGCTGGCGTCGGTGACGCTGCCGGGAAGACCCGCACGGGCCGACGTCCGGACCGGAGCGTCTCGCACCCGGTGCGACGAGCCCCGGGACTAATCCACCGAACGCAGAACGCCGCTTCGCGCGACGGTGTCGACGACCGATGCCCAGGGCATCGCTTGCGCGTTACACGCACGACCGATTCGCCCCTGTCGGTCCACCAGAATGAGGCCGCCCTGGCCTCGCCCGACCCCGGCGATCTCCTCGACCGCCGCCTCGGCCGCCACGAACGGCGGGTGGCCGAGCGCGAGGAACTCGACCGCTCGCCGCGAGGCGAGCGTCCGGATGATCGCTTCGCCATCGCCGGTGGCCGACACCGCGCCGAGCGAGCCGTCGGCCCACGTCCCAGCACCCGCGAGCGGAGCGTCCCCAACCCGACCAGGGCGTTTTCGTGCAGTACCGCCCGTCGACGTCGCGGCCGCGAGGCGCCCGTCTTGATCGCGCGCACAAGCGCCCACCGTATCGCCCCGAGTGTCGCCCAGGTCGGCAAACCGGGCACGCGCCCGCGCCGTGATCATCTCCTCGGGGGAATCGGGTTCGATTCCGTGCTCCCGGGCAAATGCGAGTGCCCCCCGCCCGCAGAGCAGCACGTGCTCTCCATCTTCGAGCACCAGCCGAGCGAGTCTAATCGGGTGCCGAAACCACGGGACGGCTGCTACGGCGCCGATCGCGCGCTCTCCCGACATCAAGCACGCATCCACTTCGATCTCACCAGCGCGGTTCAAGACGGCCCCGTGGCCCGCGTTGAACTCCGGATTCTCCTCCAGGACCTCGACCGCCGCGACGACGCCATCGGCCGCAGACCCACCCGCCTCGAGCAAGGCCGCACCGACCGCCGCGGCCTGCGCACACCCCGCACGCAAGGGCTCGTCGCGCTCGGCCGCGATCGTACCGGCTCCTCCGTGCACCACGATCGAAAACCCCGGATCAGTACGTGAGATGCTTGATCCTCTCGGCCTGCTCGGTCACCGCCTCGGTCACTGCGCGACTCTACCGGGCCGCAGAGCGCAAGACTACTGGCCGTGCTGCGGGCTCCCGAGAAGGACGAGTCGCACCAGCGCCGCAACGGAAGGCGCCTCCATCTTCTTCATGACGCGTGCGCGGTAGACCTCCACCGTCTTGGGGCTCAGCGCCAGCTCTGCCGCCATCGCCTTCGTAGTACCGCCCGCAACGAGCAACTCCATCACTTCGCGTTCGCGTGGAGTGAGGGCGGCCGACCGCGTGGCAAACGCCTGCCGCTCGGCGTTCTTACCGCCCTGCAACCACAGAGGGCTCGGCCCCGATGCCGTGAGGCCGCGGGGATCTCCCCCCCGAACGATACCGTGGGGATCCTGCACCGTCTGGACGAGGCGCGCGGCGTGCTGTCGCGCCTGTGCAAGCATCTCGGCGACTCTCTTGCGCCCCGTCACATCCTCGACGATGCCGGCGACGTGGCGCACCTCGCCGACCGGATCGTCCAACGGAAACATGCGCATCTGAAGCCAGGCGCGCACCGAACCATCCGCGTTCACGAGTCGAATCTGAAGATCGATGCGCTCCTTCTGGAGCCGCGGCGCCGCTTCGAGGAGTCGCACCCGGTCATCCGGATGCAAGTCGTCCAGGCTGGCCGGTCCATCGACCGCGCCGTCCGCGACACCGGCGAGCAGGCCGACGAGCGGCGCATTCGCATGTACGATGCGCCGCAGGTCGGGCGTCAGCAGCACGAACCCGTCGTGCACGTTGTCCGCGATCTGCTGGAACTGCGACCGCGCGACCTCGAGTTCGCGGCCGAGCCGGCGCTCTTCGGTCTCATCGCGTACGAGAACGAGGCGCGCGCGCGCGCCCTTGCCCGGCAGCGCCGCATCCGCTTCGGAGACGTGCACCCAGATCCTCTTGCCCCCTTCGTCCACGAGACGAACGTCTCCACCGTTCACGCCCGGCCACTCGTCATCGTCGTCGAGGAGTGACGCGACCAGGCGGCCCTGGAGCTCGGCCTCGCTCTGGCCAAGCAACGACTGAAAAGCGGGGTTGGCAGCTAGGATGTTGCCGCCGCGATCGACCAGCAAGACACCGATCGGCGAGGCCTCATACAGAGGCCCCAGCGGGAGAAGATCTAGTTCCAACACCTCCGCCGTACCGCGGGCGGATCGTGACCGCGGCTTCGCCTGCCCTGCAGCAGTCGTCGCACCCCTGGTACGACCGCGCGGCCGCTCCCCCCCTCGCTCCACCATCTCCACCTCGCGGCCATACTCCACGAATGTCCCAGAAGGAACAGTAGGAGCACGCCTTCACCCGCGAAGAATGGACACTAATCTGGGGTGTGTCAACATTTTGACACTATTCTTGCAGGAGCACGCGGACGAGCTTGCGCCGGCGCACGAGTGGATCGGCGCGCCACGGAGCGTCGGTCAGCCGCCTGGCTCCTTGCAGACATGATGCTCACATATCAAACCGGTCGCGCAGGTCCCGTCAGGGTTGCACGGGCCGCCGTAGTGACCCGGCGTACCGTCGTCGACGTCGACCGCCAGTGGACTCGGCGTCGTGCTGTCGCAACCGGCGAGCGCGGCCACGACGAGGAGCGCCACCGGCAGCGATGCACGGCGCAGACGCAGAGTTCGAACCAATCGCAATATCACCTCGAGGAACCGCCTTTCTCCGTTGGCTTCGGTCCGATATATCATCAGCGGTCGCTTCACCGAAGGTTCGGTTGCGTTTTTGCCGCCTACCGTCCAAGAGGGATCGCGACTTTCGCGCAGACTGCCCATGCTCGAGTGCTATGCAACGACGGAGACCGGACGCGTTCGGCCCACGAACCAGGACGCGGTCGGCTGCTTTCCCGATGTCGGCCTTTTCGCGGTCGCGGACGGGATGGGCGGACACGAAGCCGGCGAGGTCGCCAGCCGGATGGCGGTCGAGAAGCTCCGCGACTCCTTTTCAAGGGTCTCGGACCAGCCTGCGGCCGATCGCCTGGTGGAAGCGATCGCCGACAGCAACGCCGCTATCTTTGCCGCCGGGCGCCCCCAGGGTCGTGCCTCCGCACGACCGATGGGTACGACCGTCATCGCCCTATCGCTGTCGATGGCTCCGAGGCATGCGAGCTGGGCGTTCGTCGGTGACAGTCGGTTGTACCGCTACCGAAAGGGAGAACTCCGCCTTCTCACGGCCGATCACACCCGCCACGGCGGGAAATTCGCCCGCAGTGAGGAGATCCCACTCGACCTCCCCCACACCAACGAGTTACTCGCGGCGCTCGGAATCGAGTCGACGGTCCAGCCCGGCACCGGGAGCGATACCTGGCGCAAGGGGGACATCTACCTCCTGTGCAGCGACGGCATCTCCGGCATGATCACCGCCGAGCAAATTGCCGAGGAACTCTCGCAAGCCGCTGCAGTCGACGAGATCGGTTTGGGACTCGTCGCGCGCGCGCTCGAGGCCGGCGGCTCCGACAACGCGAGCGTCGTCATCATCCGCGCCGCCTCCTGACTCAGTAGCTACTGAATCCGCTTCAGCTTCGGCTTCGGCTCGGGAGCGCTCGCACCACGAGCGCGACGCTCGGGGCGCGGCAACTCGGCCTGTAGCTCAGCGTTGCGTCGCTTGTTCCAGATCTCGACGTCGTGAAAGTCAGCCATCGTGTCGCCACGCAGGCCGAGACGAAGCGTTTCGAGGGCGATGACTTCGTTCGACCCGATGTTGCCGAGGTTCACCTCCGAGCCGAGCTTCTGCACCATGTAGACCTGCTGCGCCTTCTGGGGCGACTCGAAGATCAGGTCTGCGGGGTCCACCTTCGCGACGATCTCGTCGATCAATCCGGCCCGCGCCTCGCCGGAGCCGAAGTACAGTCCGACCGTCCCGCTCTCGCGCGCCTCACAGATCACCTTCCACGATCCAGCGTCGAGATCGGACTGGATCAACTCCACCCAACGATACGGCGGGATGATCTTATCGGAGTCCTTGCTGCCAACTTCGGAGAGAACCGTGAACTCCTTGCAGAGCTCGCGAATGTACCGCGCCTTCTCCTTCATCGACATGTCGATGACCCCGTTGGAGATCTCGACATGCGTGATCCCGGCTTCGCGCGCCATGTCGCGGAAGGCGTCGAAACGCTTCTGCAAGATGGCCACCTCGACAAGCGTGCCACCGAAACAGACTGGAATCCCCGCCTCGCGGTACATCTTGATCTTGTCGAACAGGTTCTGGGTCACGTAGCCGGTGCCCCAGCCGAGCTTCACGATGTCGATGTAGTCCGAGCCGGTCTCGAGCATGTCTTCGACCTGGCGCAGACCCATTCCCTTATCCATGATGTGGCTGACACCAACGTCACGAGGCTTGGCGCTGCGGGTCGGAAGCGAGAAGAAGTCGAGCATCGTTTTGTCTCCAGTTGTTTCGATTGGGATCGTGAAAGGGAGCCGCTCAAGCCGAAGCCGCGACCTCGCGCGCCAGGCCGAGCAACGCCTCCTCTTTGGTTCGAAGTCGATCGACGGTCTCTCGGCGCCAAGCCGAATGTCCTGCTAGCGCCTCACGGCACTCGCGAATCATGGCACCGATCGGCTCGGAAGCCGCTCCGCCCATCCCGGTTCTGGTACTCACTACTTCGGCCGGATCGCGGAGCGACTGGAGCGCCGCTTCGTCGATCGCCAGGGACCGCCCGAGGACATGCTGCGCCGCGTCGTCGAGGCGGGCGCGGCTGACGCTGTCTGCTTTCGAGTCCGCCTCGAGTTCGAGCCGGACGGCAAGCGCGACCAGACGATGGGCTTGACGGTACGACAGCCCCTCCGATTGCATGACCAACTCGGCCAAATCCATGGCCTGCGTGAAGCCTTTTCCGGCCCGCTGGCGCATCAGATCCGTATCGAATCGAAGACCGGCCAGGACCCCGGCCATCAGCCGCGAGGTCCGAATCGTATCGTCGAGTGCGCGCGGAACCTCGCCCAAGGCAAAAATACGATTGTCCATCTGGGCTGAGGGTGTTTTGCCCACCGCGGCCATCGAGACCAAGCGCCCCATCACGCTACCCGTGATGCCACGAACGAATGCCAGCGAGTAAGGGTTTTTCTTTTGCGGCATGATCATGCTGATCCGCGCATGCCGGTCGGCCAGCTCCACGAGGCCGAACTCCTGGGTGTTCCAGATCTGTAAATCCTCGGCCAAACGATCGAGATGAAGCAGGTGCGTGAGCGCCTGCGTCAGGATTTCGACCGGCTGATCGACCTGCCACATCGCATCGCGCGTATTTTCGACCGCACCGTCGAACGCGAGAAGATCCGCCAGGCGACGCCGATCGAGCGGCAACCGTGATCCATTGATGTTGCCGATACCGCCGGGACACTGGTTGTTGCGAGAAAACGCTTCGCGCAGTCGATCGAGGTCGCGCAGAAGCGGGTACGCGAACGACAGCAGATAGTGCGCGAGGCTCGTCGGCGTCGCCGGCTGCAAGTAGGTGTAGTCCGGCATCACCGTGTTCTGGTGCTGCTCGGCCTGCGCGATGAGCGCCTCGGCCGCTGCGACGATCTCGACGGCAAGGTCCAGAAGGCGGTCGCGGACGGCGATACGATACGCGATCGTAGCGGGCTCGCGCCGCGGGCGACCGGCACCCATCCATCCCGCGACGGCTTCGTCGCGCGCCTTCACCCAGGCCTCGCGGTTCGAGTACACGTCCTCCAACGTCGGGTTCAACGGGAAGTCGTCGAGCGCGACGTCGTTCAGCTCGACCAGGTGGCCGAGCAGCGCACGCCCGGCCGCGTCGGGAACGACACCGACTTCCATCAACATCAGGACGTGTGCGAGATCGGCGAGGCTCAACCCGCGGTACAGGATCGGCGCGTCCGCGATCTCACGCGCAAACGAGGCCTCGACCAACTCGCGCGCGGGCCCCTCTTTGAGTCGGGCCCCCTCGCCCTGCCCCTTGGCTGCCGGGCGGCCCGCCTCGTTCTCGTTCCCCTCGTCGCCGCTCACGTAGGCCTCAATCGACGGTGACACGCCGCATGCCCTGGCCGACTGTCGGGTCGGCTGCGAGCAGCAAGTCTTCGAGGTGTTTCGGGCGACTCTGCCGAGTGCGCTCGAGCTCCGGCTCTTTGTGCTTGGCGCGCCGGCGAAGCCGGCCGAGACCAGCCCCGAAAATGCGAGAGACGGAATTCAACAGGGGCCCCGGATCATCCCACGCGGCGTAGGCGTACGTACGCTTGCCGCTGTACGACCGGAGCCATGACCACGGCGTAAGCCGCTTCTCGGGCAGGAAGTAGAGCGACACGGTCTTCAAGTCGCGCTCTTCGTGAATCCACTTGATGCCCTCTTCGAAAGACGTCTGCTTTGCGACCGGTAGTCCGAGAACCTCGCGGTACCAGATGTACGGCAGGTTGATGCCCGAGCGCGTGACGAGTCCGTGCGGAAACCAGGTCCGGCCCCCCGTCGCCTCGGTCATCTTGTAGCTACCGTCGCGACGGTCCTTCTTGAACTCGACCACACCGTAACCGACGTGCCCGACTCCCTGGAGGATCCGGACGGCCTCCTTCGCAACCCACGGCTGGTTCAGACTCTCGGCCAACGTCGCGGTACCAAAGCCACGCGGGTACATGCGCAGCTTTCGGCCGCTCCAGATCGCGAGAGGGTTCTGATCCTTGTCGAGGTACGTGACGCCCCACACGACCTGGCTGTCGTCGCCGGGCATGTACTCCTGAATGATCAGGTCTTGATGAACGGGGTAGATCAGATCGTAGAGCGACTTCAGCATCTCGGCCGAGTCGGCGAGAAATAGACGCGTATCGAACGTGTCACGCCAATTCGCCGTCGGCTGGAACGGCTTGATCAAACACGGGTACGAGATGTCCCGGACGATCTCGTCGATGTCGTGCGCCTCGTCGGTAAACCAAGTCCGCGGAAGCGGGTAGTCGCGCTCCATCGCGATCTTGTAGAAGGACTTCTTGTCCATGAAGAGCTCGAGCACTTCCTTGGACGGCAGCCGGTAGAGAAACCACTCGTCGAGCTCGTCGCGGTGCTGCGAGATCATCTGGACGTTCAGGTCCCCACTGGGGATCAAGACGCCCTTCTCCGGCAGCGACCGGCCGATCTCCTTCAGCGTTTCGATCAGGCCCGGGCCCCCTTTGACGAAGTCGTCGCACTGGATCTTCGTCGCGTAGCGCGTCTGGGCGCCGGGCTGGGTGAGATCGGTGTCGACGCCGATCACGGGCACGCCGACTCGGCCGAGCGCGCGGCAGGTGGCCAGACCATTCTGGCCGAGCCCCAGGACGATGGCCGGGGCCTGGTCGAATTTCGGCAGATTCATCGAGTTCGGACCTCTGGAGGATTCGGGCAGGACTGCAAAAGGCGGGGAGAAGCGCTCGGATCTGAAATGCTCGGGACCGGGCGACCCCCGAATCCGCTATGATC
Source organism: Deltaproteobacteria bacterium (assembly GCA_029262355.1). Taxonomy (GTDB): domain Bacteria; phylum Desulfobacterota; class Binatia; order UBA12015; family UBA12015; genus VGTG01. Next base: position 29,879 of record JAJCZO010000341.1, on the reverse strand, counting down.
CTGTCTCGGCGCGCCGAAGGCAAGAGGCCCAGAAGGGCTAAACCGCGTGCGCCGCAGCCCTTTGCGACCCCGGTGGCATTCGCTATCGCCCCGGGAGATCATGGAATCCGAGCCCCAAAGAACGATGGCCGAGCGATACGACCCCCGCGAGATCCGGGCCCGCCGACGCGTCGAGCGGGCCGTGGAGTCCCTCGGGCAACGGGCGATCGACCTGGGGCTCGACCCGCTCGCGGCACGCCTCGCCCGGCCGCTCCGGGTGGAGGCGGACCTTCGCCCGAGGCCCTGGATCGTGGTCCTGAGCGGCGGAATCACGTCGAAAGGGCTCCTGAACGCAACCACCAAGGCCCGGGTGCAATGGGCCGCCCGGCTTCACCGTGAGGGCATGGGAGAGCGCCTCGTGGTGAGCGGTGGCCCCAGACGCCCCGGGAGACCCCCGAGCGGCCCAGCGATGAAGAGCCTCGCAGTCGAGCACGGCGTGCCCCCCGATCGTATCGAGATCGAGGGGCACTCGAGCCGAACGGCCGAGAACGCAGAGGAAGTTGCCAGCCTGGTCCGATCGCGGGGGGAAGCGTCGATTCTGCTGGTGACGAGCCCCCTTCACATGCGCCGAGCCAAGCTCTGCTTCCAAAAGCACGGCATCCTGGTCGGTGCGGCCCCGGTCCCCAGGATCGACGGGGAGCCGCCCGAGCGGGCGAGCGTCGTTTCGCAGGCCCTGCACGAGTACCTCGGCCTTCTGTACTACGGACTTCGACGCTGGATCTGATCGCCTCTTGACATCTTCGCCCGAAAGGCGAACAAATGGCGAATGTCATCTGCACATCTGCCGGGAAGAGGAACGGACCTCGAGCCACCGAACCGCTTCGATGGCATCCAGCTCCTGCGAGACGACCTCGATCAAGAACGGCAGAGCCAGATCGACCAAGGCCTCGAGCCGGTCACACCGGCGGTCGGAACCTCCTTCCACCGCGACAAGAGCCGCTCGATCCTCGCTGAGAACGCGAGCCCGGACATCGGCTTTCGGTACAGCCTGAACCCATACCGCGGCTGCGAGCACGGCTGCATCTACTGTTACGCCCGGCCGAGCCATGAGACGCTTGGGTGGAACGCAGGCATCGACTTCGAGACCCGAATCACCGTGAAGGAGGAGGCTCCCTTCCTCTTGCGCGCGGCCTTCTTCTCCGCGCGCTGGGAGCCCCAGACGGTTGCGCTCTCCGGCAACACCGATTGCTACCAACCCATCGAGCGTCAGCTCCGCATCACGCGGCGTTGCCTCGAGGTGTTCGCCGAGTTCCGCAACCCAGTGGCGATCGTTACCAAGTCCGCCCTGGTGGCGAGGGACGCCGACCTCCTGGCGTCCCTCGCCCGCCGCCACGCCGCGCACGTGCGCATCTCGATCACCACACTCGACCCGGCGATCGCTCGCCGGATGGAACCGCGAGCCGCGAGCCCCGAACGCAGGCTCGACGCCATACGGCGCCTCACCGAAGCCGGTGTGCCAACCGCCGTCATGGTCGCGCCGGTGATCCCGGGGCTCACGGACGACGAGATGCCTCGCATCCTCGAAGCCGCCGCCGACGCGGGCGCAGCGAGCGCCAGCTGGACCCTCGTGCGCCTGCCTCACCCCGTGGAGGAACTCTTCGTGGAGTGGCTGGGCCGCCACTTCCCCGACCGCCGTGATCGCGTCGTTCATCGGATCCGGGAGACTCGCGGCGGCAGTGGACGCCTTTCGGACTCGAAGTTCGGCCAGCGCATGCGCGGGCAGGGAGAGTATGCGCGCCAACTCGCGTCGCTATTCGCAGTGAGCGCGCGGCGCCACCGCCTCGATACGCCCCTGCGCCCGCTGAGCACCTCCTCTTTCCGCCGACCTCCGACGCCGGGCGAGCAACTCGCCCTCCTTTGAAGCCCTGAGGTGACGCCGCCACACCGCATCCTCTCAGGTACCGATCGCCGAGAGGTTGCCCCTCCGGGCGCCAGGAGTCGGACTTCCTCGTGTCACGTATCCTGTTGAGCTCCGCCGCGCGCGTCCGGCCCGTGGGAACGGCCGGGCACCTCGTTCGCCGGGACTCAGTCGCCGCGCTTGATTTGTGACGTGAGCGACGCCCGGTCGGCCTTCCCCACGCCCCGGCGCACCGCATCGCGGCCGTGACGGTTCGCAATGTGGTCCAATGCTTCGTTCAACGCCCGCGTGCTCGGCGCGTCGAAGATCGAGAGTTGACGCCCCGCCCCGCGATCGGGCGTATGAATGCCCGCCGCAGTGACGCCGACGAGGCGGATCGGCCGCGGCAGCTCGCCATCACGCAGCAAGCGGCGCGCAGCGTCGGCAAGCGTCACGCCGTCATCCGTCGATTCCGGCAACGTCAGCTGGCGCGTGTATGCCCGATACTTCCCAGGCCGCGCGAGCTTCTCGGTCGACTTCACCTTCAAGCGAACCACGCGAGCAAACACGCCATCGCGCCGAAGGCGCCGTGCAACGGCATCCGCGTGCTGCCCGATCACGTCGCTCAGGATCTGGTCGTCGGCGACGTCGACTGCGAAGGTGTTTTCCTCGCCGTACGAGCGCGCCTCTCGATCGCGATCGACAGACCGCACGTCCTCACCCCGAGCGAGGTGCCAGAGACCGCGGAGGCTGGTTGCGACGGCGCCACCATCGAGCTGCGCAAGGTCTCCGATGGTCAGAAGCCCACGCAGCCGCATCCTCTCCTCGGTCACCGCCCCCACGCCCCACAGCCGCGAGATGGGCAGCGGCGCCAAGAACTCGCGCACTCCACCGGGCTCGACCTGCAGCAACCCGTCGGGCTTCGACAGATCGCTCGCGATCTTCGCCACCATTTTGACCGGTGCGATCCCGACGGAAACGACCAGGTCCGTCTCTTCGCGGACGCGCTCCTTCAAGCGCCGGCCAACTTCGAGCGGCGACTCGGCGCGCAATGCTCGCATGGTAGCCGTGACGTCGATGAACGCCTCGTCGAGCGAGAGCGGTTCGATGTCCGGCGAGAACTCCTCGAAAACCGCGCGGATCTTCTTCGACTCGCGCCCGTATTTGGCCATGTCGCCCGACAGGAAGACCGCATCCGGACACCGGCGCTGGGCCTCGATGGCCGGCATCGCCGAGTGCACGCCGAAGCGGCGGGCTTCGTACGAAGCCGCCGAGATGACTCCGCGCGGGGGCTTCCCCCCAACGACGACGGGCCGCCCCTTCAGCTCGGGGCGATCGCGCTGCTCGACCGACGCATAGAAGGCGTCCATGTCGGCATGCAGGATGACCGGAGCGGAGCTCATGTGCAGGGTGGATCGTAGCACGTGACAGAGCCAACGGGTGTCCCAACGCACCGCCTCTCACTGGCAAAACGTCGGACGTCCTGCCTTCGGTGATCGCGCGCCCGCTCCCGGCGCGACCCGGCTCGTGGGCAGCCGTCGACATCCGGTCGACGGATTGCTGCCGGCCGTCTCGGCGGCGGAGAGCGAGGCTCACCGCCGGGGAGCACCGGAAATGTCGCGTCGGCGTCATGTCGTTCGGCGGCCGACCGCCTGCGGGGCCCCTGTGCGTCAGCCAGCCGCGGCGAGCACGCCGAGAGTCTCGAGGAGCTCACCCGATTCGATCGGCTTCGACACGACGGCATCGAAGCCCGACGCGATCGCTTTGCGTCGCTCTTCCTCGCGACTGTGCGCGGTCAGAGCGATCGCGGGAAGTCGCGGCGCGCGGGTCCGCGCTTCATTCTCTCGAATCGCCAGCATCAACGCGTACCCATCATGACGCGGCATCGCGAGATCGGAGACGAGAACCCGAGGCTTGAAGCTCACGAGGGCGCCGAGCGCCTCGGCCGCACTGCCCACGGTCTTCACGTCTGCGCCCCAGTGCCCGAGCAACGCACTTGCCGCCTGCGTCGCGTCGGCCTCGTCATCGACGACGAGAACACGAACGCCAGACAAATCGCCGCGGCGCGGCCCCGCGCGCCCCGGGACCGTCTCGCCCGCGGCCCCGGCCGGAGCCGCGGGGAGCTCGACCGCGAACAGCGCGCCCTGCCCCCGTCCCCCGCTCTCTGCTACGACCGAGCCACCGTGGAGCTGCACGAGCCGGCGAACGACGGCGAGCCCCAGCCCGAGCCCACGATGCCGGCGCGTAATCGCACTGGACGACGGCCACACCCGATCGAAGATTCGACTGAGGTCGCCGGCTCCCAGACCACGCCCGGTGTCACTCACGACGAGGCGGACCATTTCGTCGGAGGCCGTCACATCCACGTCGACGCGGCCGCCGTGCGAGGTGAACTTCACCGCGTTCCCGACGAGGTTACGCAGCACCTGACGAAGGCGTCGCGCGTCACCCATCACGGGCAAGGGGCCGTCCCAGCGGCACTCGAGACGAATGCCCTTCCCCTCCGCTTCCCCCCGGTAGCCGTCGACAACCTCGCCGGCGAGCGGCCCAAGGTCGACGGGCGCAGGATCGTAGGGCAACCGGCCCGACGCAGACCGTGCGGCGACCGAGAGATCGTCGATCATCCCCTGCAAGGCACGCGCGTTGCGCTCGATCGCACCAATCGCCGCGGCCGTCTGCTCGCCGTCCATCGTCTCGGCGCGAAGCAACTCGGCCCAGGTGAGGATCGGCGACAGCGGCGTGCGCAGCTCGTGCGTCAGCAGCGCCAGGAAGTCGTCGTCGGCAAACGTGCTGCCCAACTCTTCTTCGTCTGGAACCTCACTCATCCTCCGCCGACGAGCGGCTTCGTACGAACGTCCGATCTCGAGCATGATCTCGGCAATCCGTGGGGCCGCCGTGCCGATCGGCACCTCGGGGCACGCTTCCGCAACCCGTCGAAGAGCGCCCGCATGGATCTCCTCCATCGCGGCCCGCGGCACGCCCTGCTCGTCGAGCTCCGCCCCAAGTGACCGGGCCTCCGCCGAGACGCTAGGCGTTTCGCCCTCGTCCAACCCACGGCTCAAGACCGCTGCGTATCGCTCATCCACGGACTTCATCTCGTCGAGATCGCCCTGTCTTCCTTGTTGCCACGACCGGCCGCCCGCTGCCAGCCCTCTTCAGAAGAGCCCCCGGTCGCTCGCATCCACCAGACGAAGAGCGCCGCAAACGCGAGGTCGCCGCTCGCCAAGAACAGCAGTCGGACCGGAATCGAGCCTCCCTGCCAGAGCAGGAAGACGATCGCGAACACCCCCAGCTTCCCGAGGGCCCCAAACGCCACGAGTGGCCGCTGGATCTCCCCCTGCCGGGCGAGCCAACCGTAGCCCAGCCCGAACAGGGCGATCGTCCACCCGAGCAACAACCGGTAAATCGCAGGGACCGCCGCCGGCAACCCCGCCGCCTGCCCAAGCACCGAACCCGGCGCGGCACAAACGAGCGCGACCACGACGTTCATGAGGGCGGTGGCCCACAGAGCAGTTCGGATGATTCGGTCGGAGCCCATCGTCTGTCCTCAATCTCGATACGACAGTTGGCGGGAGGCATCCAGCGGCGCTAGGGTCCTGCGCTCTCGTGAGCATCTACGCCATCGGACAGCGCTGGATCAGTGAGGCGGAACCGGAGCTTGGGCTCGGGACTCTGATCGAGGTCGACGGACGCCAGATCGAGATCGTCTTCCGGGCGACCGGCGACCGCCGGCGCTACGCCGCGGCGTCGGCGCCCCTACGGCGGATCCGGTTCAAGGTTGGCGATACAATCAGCGGGCGAGCTGGCAGAACGTTCGCGATTGACGAGGTGGTCGAGGACGGCCACCTTCTGCTGTATCGCCGCGGCGACGAGGAACTCACCGAGGACGAGTTGGTAGACACCCTGTCGGCCGGCGGGCCGGACGAACGACTCCGACGGGGGCAGGTGGACGAAGCCCGAGTGCACGCACTGCGCACCGAAGGGCTCGGCCACCTCGGCCGGGTCCGCGGGTCTCCGGTTCGCGGGTTTCTCGGCGGGCGGATCGACCTGATCCCGCACCAGCTCTACATCGCGAGCGAGGTCGCCGCGCGACACGCGCCCCGGGTGCTCCTCGCCGACGAGGTCGGACTCGGCAAGACGATCGAGGCGTGCCTCGTGCTCCACCGCCAGCTTCTGAGCGGCCGGGTCGGGCGCGCGCTCATCCTCGTGCCGGAGTCTCTGGTTCACCAATGGTTCGTCGAGCTCGTCCGACGCTTCCACCTCTGGTTCAAGCTCTTCGATCGCGAACGGTGTGAGTCGATCCGCGCAACCGAGCCCGACGCGAACCCCTTCCTCGAAGAACAGCTGGTCCTCACGAGCCTCGACTTTCTTCTCTCCAGCCCGGACGACGCTCGCGCCGCGGTCGAGGCCGGTTGGGACATGTTGATCGTAGACGAGGCGCACCGCCTGGCCTGGTCCGAAGATGCACCGAGCGGCGGCTACCAGCTCGTGGAGGCCCTTTCCAACCGCGTTCCGAGCGTGCTGCTCTTGTCCGGCACGCCCGAACAGCTCGGAGAGGGTGGCCACTTCGCGCGCCTTCGACTCCTCGACCCGGAGCGCCACACGGACCTCGGCGCATTTCGGCGCGAAAGCGCGGGCTTCGCATCGGTCGCCGACCTGGTCGATCGCCTGGCCGAGGGCGAGGCGATCTCCGAGGATGCGCGCCGGTCGGCGTTGGAGCGGGATCCCACCGGCAGCCTCGCGGCCGGCTTCGAGGCGGTCGCCGCCGGCGACGCACAGGCTCGAACGAAGCTCGTGAGCGACCTGCTCGACCGCCACGGCACGGGTCGGGTCCTGTTCCGAAACACCCGGAGCGCGATCGCGGGCTTTCCCCAGCGCGTACCGCACCTCATTGCCCTCGAGGGTGGTCGTGAAGGAGCCGACCAGTCGCCACACGACTACACGGACGATCCACGCGTCCCGTGGGTGCTCAATCTGTTGAACGACGTCGGCGACGAGAAGGTGCTGCTCATCTGCCACTCACGCCCGCAGGTCGCCGCGCTGCAGGCAGCGATCGAGGAACGCGCGCAGCTGAGGCTCGCCGCCTTTCACGAGGACCTCTCGCTCCTCCAGCGAGACCGCAACGCGGCGTGGTTCGCCGAACCTACCGGCGCGCAGATGCTGTTGTCTTCCGAGATCGGCAGCGAGGGTCGAAACTTCCAGTTCGCCCGACACCTCGTCCTGTTCGATCTGCCGCTCGACCCCGAGCTGCTCGAGCAAAGGATCGGGCGCCTCGACCGGATCGGACAGAAGGGCGACGTCGAGATCCACGTCCCCTACCTCGAAGGGACCGCGCACGAAGTGCTGGCACGGTGGCACCACGAGGCTCTGGACGATCTCGCGCACAGCCTACGCGGCGGCACCGAGATTCTCGCGCTCGTCGAAGAGCCGCTTCGCCGCGTGCTCGACACGGCGCGTGCCGGCGCACGCGATCAGACCGCCGAGGCCACCTTGTTCGACGACACCCGGCGCCATCGCGACGAGATCGCACGCCGACTGGAGCAAGGACGCGACCGGCTTCTCGAGCGCAGCTCACTGCGCCCCGAGCGCGCCGCGATCGTCGGTGCGGCGATCGCCGCAGAAGACGAGGCGCTCGGGTTCGAGCGGTACCTGGTTCGGCTGCTCGAGCACTTCGGCGTCGAGGTCGACGAGATCGCCGAGCGTAGCTACCGCTTCTCCACCGAGGGGCTCTACGTCGATGCGATTCCCGGCCTTCCGCACGCGGGACTGTCCGCGACCTTCTCGCGGCGCGTCGCATTGGAACGCGAGGACCTGGTGTTCTTGACCCGCGACCATCCGCTCGCCCAGGGCGCGCTCGAGCTACTGCTCGGGTCCGAGCGAGGCAACAGCGCGTTCGCCCTCTGGGAGAGCGACGATCCCAAGGGACTCCTACTCGAGGCGCACTTCGTCGTCGAGGCCATCGCACCACGCGAGTTGGCCGCAGATCGCTTCCTTCCGCCGACCCCAATCCGAATCATCGTCGACCAACGCGGCGAGCCCGTAGACCTCCCGGCGCGCCACGCGGCGACCCTCAAGGGCGCTCGTCCCGACGCCCTGCTCTCAAGCCCCGAAGTAACGACTGGAGTTCTCCCGGCGATGTTCGAAGCGGCCGAAGCCGCGGCCGAGCCCGAACGCCGCAGATGGATCGAGGAGGCCCGCCGCGCGGTATCCTCGCACCTCGGAGGAGAACTCGATCGACTCCGCGCCCTACGCGCGGTCAACGACCGCGTTCGCGCCGACGAGATCGAGCGTGCCGAACGCGAGATTTCGGCGCTGAACGAACACCTGGGCACCGCCCGGGTCCGCCTCGATGCGGCACGCCTCATCTGGCACGGCCCAGCGGCAATCCTCGAGAGCTGAGCACCGCATGGCGCCGCCACCATGCCGCCGGTATAACCCGAGCCGATGCGAGGTTGGACCATTCAGGACGCCCTGGAGCTCTACGACGTACACGCCTGGGGCTCGGGCTTCTTCACGATCAACCGCAACGGAAACATCGAGGTGCGACCACGCGGGGACCGCGGACCCGGCATCGACCTCGGCGAGCTGACGACCTATCTCCGCGGTCGCGGGTTGCGCCTGCCGCTTTTGGTGCGGTTCTCCGACATTCTCGCCACGCGCCTCCGTGAGCTCTCGCAGTGCTTCGAGAGCGCGATCGAGGAGCACCAGTACACGGGGCGGCACCGGGCCGTGTACCCCATCAAGGTGAACCAGCAGCGCCACGTCGTGCAAGAAGTCATCGACTTCGGACGCCGGTACGGCGTCGGCCTCGAAGCGGGCAGCAAGCCCGAGCTTCTCGCGATCCTCCCAATCGCCGACACCCCCGACTCCCTGATCGTGTGCAACGGTTATAAGGACCGCGCGTACATGGAGATCGCGCTTCTGGCGCAGAAGCTCGGACGCACACCCATCATCGTGCTCGACCGCTTCCACGAGCTCGACCTCGCGCTCGAGGTCGCCGAGGAACTCGGGATTCGCCCACATCTCGGCGTGCGGGCGAAGCTGTCGGCTCGCGGCTCTGGCCGCTGGGTCGAATCAGGAGGGGATCGCAGCAAATTCGGGCTCACCGCCGACGAGCTCATCCTCACCGTCGAGCAGTTGCGAGAGAGAGGCATGCTGGACTGCCTCGAGCTCGTACACTTCCATGTCGGGTCGCAGGTCACCAGTATTCGCGCCATCCGCGAAGCCGTTCAAGAAGCAACGCGGTTCTACATCGGACTCGTCGAGATGGGCGCCGGGCTGCGCTACCTCGATGTGGGAGGCGGCCTCGGCGTCGACTACGACGGCTCACAGTCGAACTTCCAGTCCTCGATGAATTACACGAATACCGAATACGCCCGCGACATCATCTCGACGATCGCGGAGGCGTGCGAAGAGAAGAAGATTCCGCACCCCGACGTCATCACCGAGACCGGCCGCGCCATGGTCGCACACCACTCCGTTCTCGTCTTCAACGTGCTCGGGGTGAACGAAGTCCTGCCCAAGTCGACACCGACCGTGCCGACCGAGAAGGACCATAAGATCGTCCACACGCTGCATGAGACCTTTCAGGCCATCTCGAGCAAGAACGCGATCGAGGCCTACCACGACGCCGTGCAGGCGAAGGAAGAGGCCCTCACCCTCTTCAACCTCGGCTACGTCGACCTCAAGACCCGCGGGCAGTCCGAGCGACTCTTCTGGGCCTGCTGCGCGCGCATCCTACGACTCGTGCAGGAGATGGAGTACGTGCCCGAGGAGCTCGAAGGCCTGGAGCGCGCGATGGCCGACACGTACTACGGGAACTTCTCCGTCTTTCAATCCGCTCCGGACCACTGGGCGGTGAAGCAGCTGTTTCCCATAATGCCGCTGCACCGGCTCGACGAGCGACCGACCCGACGCGGCATCTTCGCCGACCTCACGTGCGACTCCGACGGCAAGGTCGATCAGTTCATCGACCGCCACGACATGAAACACGTGCTCGAACTCCATCCCACGAACGGCTCTCCCTACTACATCGGGATCTTCCTCGTCGGCGCGTATCAAGAGATCCTCGGCGACTTGCACAACCTCTTCGGGGATACCGACGCTGTGCACGTGCGACTCGGAGAGGCGGATCGGATCGAGATCGAGCACCTCGTCGAAGGCGACTCGGTCGAAGAAGCGCTGGGCTACGTGCAGTTCAGCAAGCCGGAACTCGTCGAGCGCGCCCGACAGGCGATCGAGGTCGCGCTGCGCGAAGGACGGATCACGGTCGAAGAATCCGCTCGGCTACGCCGCCGCTACGAAGAAGGCCTTTCGGGCTACACCTACCTCGACGTCCGCGACGCGACTCAGGAGATCGCCGTGGTGGGCGCCAAGGTCGCGTCCTGACATCGGTCCCTTGATCCTGCGCACTCTTTCAGCCCTCGGCGCCATCGCCCTGCTCCTTGCCGGTTCGGCGCCCCGCGTCGCCCTCGCCGCGCCTCAGTCCACTCGGCGCACTCCCGTCGTCGATGCCGTGGAACGGCTCCGCCCCTCGGTGGTCAACATCTCGGCCGAAGAACTGATCGTCCTGCGACCGGACCCTTTCTTCCAGGATTTCTTCGGCCGCTTCATGCAACCACACCATCGGCAGTACAAACGCACGAGCCTGGGGTCCGGCGTGATCGTGCGCGCCGACGGGTACGTCGTCACCAACGCACACGTGGTTGCCCGCGGGGATCGGATCACCGTCACCCTCGCTGACGAACGAGAGTTTGAGGCGACGCTGGTCGGCACCGACGACCACGCCGATCTCGCCGTGCTGCGGATCGAGGGCCGCGACCTGCCCCACGCCACCTTCGGCCCCAGCCACGACCTCATGATCGGCGAAAGCGTGATCGCAATCGGCAACCCCTTCGGGTTCTCTCACACGGTGACGACCGGCGTGATCAGCGCCACCGGCCGTTCGCTCCGCTTGGACGAGCGGACGTACTTCGACTTCATTCAGACGGACGCATCGATCAATCCCGGCAACTCGGGAGGCCCGCTTCTCAACATCCACGGAGAGCTGATCGGCATCAACACCGCGATCTGGGGCCGGGCCGAGAACATCGGATTCGCGATCCCTGCCGAACGCGCGGCGCGCGTAGTGCAGGAACTGATCGAGCACGGGCAGGTCCGCGTCGGTCGCGTTGGCGTACTCGTGCAGGACCTCACCCCGGCGCTCGCCGCCGCACTGGAAACGACGGCCACCCGAGGCGTCGTCGTCCGCGGCGTCGACCTCGGCAGCCCGGCCGAAGCGGCCGGAGTGAAGGTGGGCGACATCGTCGGAACGCTCGATGGTCAGACCGTTCGCGACCGCGCCGAGTTCGACGAACGCATCGCGACTGCCGGAGTCGGCGCGACCATGGTGCTCGGCGTGCATCGCGGAGAGGATCGCCTCGACCTGACGCTCGTCGCGACGGCCTTCAGTGACGAGCAGATCGATGACCTCGGCTGGCGTCGGCTCGGGCTGCGGGTGAAAGAATCACCTCGAACGCAATCTGTCTCGATCTCCAAGGTGCGCGAACGCACGCACGCCGCTCGCGCCGGCATCGAGCCGGGCGATCTACTTCTCGCCGTGCAGCAGCGACCGTGCGAGACACTCCTGGCGTACCGTGAAGCCATAGGACGGCTGCAACGGTCGGGCCCGATTTCCATCGTCGTGCGACGCGGGAGCGCAACCTACCGCGTCACTCTGCCGGGCGACCAGTAGCCGCGCGGAAAAAATCAGTCCCGTGCTTCGCCTTCGGCAGCGCTTCTGATAGGAGGGCGCCAAGGATACTGCGGGTGTCTCCACGAGGATCGGATCCTCCCGCCGAGTTACCAGGAGCATCTTATGCCTCAGGGGCGCGTAAAGTGGTTCAACAACGCAAAGGGCTACGGCTTCATCGTGCAGGATGGAGGCCCCGAGGTCTTCGTGCACTACTCCGCCATTCAGGGTGAGGGCTACAAGACCCTTTCCGAAGGCCAGGAGGTAGAGTTCGAGATCTCCGACAGTGACAAGGGTCCACAGGCGACCAACGTCACTCGCAAGGACTGACCAACTCCCCACAAGACCGCGTCCGTCTTCGGCTCCAGATCCGAGGGCGTGTGCAAGGTGTCTGGTTCCGCGGGTCCGCCCGCGAAGAGGCCGTGCGTCTCGGCCTCCGCGGCTGGGCGCGCAACCGCGGCGACGGCTCCGTCGAGATCCTCGCAGAAGGGCCGCCCGGACCGATGGCTGAATTCACGCGGTGGTGCCACCATGGCCCGAGCGGAGCTCGCGTTGCCCACGTGAACCAGGGCTCCGAACCGAACGGCGAAGAGCTCGACGAGTTTCGCGTACGGTATTGAGTTCTCCCGGAGTCCCGGCAGTGTAAACTCAACTCCGCACTCAGAGTGGAGCAGGAGAAACGGACATGCCCTCGACCATCTCGACAGGACTCATCACGCTGGCTGCGACCATGCTATGGGTCGCGCCCGCCTTCGCCGGTCTCGACGTAAAGACGCGCACGACCGGCTCGGGTGCCGACGCAGACTCGAGTCGCATGCGGACGCAGGGCCATCAGCTCCGCATCGACGCCGCGACTCCGCCAAGTGGCCAAGGAGCCACATCGATGGTCTTCGACGCGAAGGCCGAAGTCCTACGCATCCTTCGCCACGGGGAACGCACCTACCTCGAGATCGACCGTGAGTTCGCCGCGGGGCTCGCAGCCAAGATGGCCGAGGCACAGAGGCTGATGGAAGCACAGCTCGCAAAGATGCCCCCGGACCAGCGCGCCATGATGGAGAAGATGATGAAGAGCGGCGCCCTGCCCTTCCCCAAGCCCGGGGAGACCAAGAAGCGGGCGCCGCTGGAAGCAAAGGCCACAGGCGAATCGGAGACGGTGAACGGTACGCCGTGCACGGTATACGCGCTCCGGCGCGCCGGAGAACTGAAGGGTGACGTCTGTGTCGCCTCCTGGGATGCGATCGGCATCACCCCATCCGACGTCGAGGTCGTCAAGAAGCTCGGAACGTTCCAGGGCAGGATGACCGAGGCCTTCGCCGGCTCCATGCCGGGCGCGGAGCAACCGTTCGAGCTACTCGACCGGGTCGACGGGTTCCCGCTACGGACCCGCCGAACCGAGGCCGGCAAGGTCGTGTCGGAGACATTCTTCGAAGACATCGTCAAAACCGACGTGCCCGCCGACACGTTCGAAATCCCCGCGGGATACACCAAAAAGGAGATGGGTCTACCCGGCGGCGAGTGACGACGGCTAGTGCATCGTCTTCGGCAGACGAACCGCATAGAAGCCGTCTGCCAAATCGCCGAAGAGCTCCATGACCTGCGGGTGCCCAATCGGCTCGTCAGAGTCGTCCGCAAGAAGGTTCTGCTCGGAAACGTAGGCGACGTAGTAGCTCGTGTCGTTCTCGGCCAGCAGATGGTAGTATGGCTGATCCTTGTGGGGTCGAACGTCTTCTGGAATCGACTCCCACCACTCCTCGGTGTGGCTGAAGGTCGGGTCGACGTCGAAGATCACGCCTCGAAATGGATAAACGCGATGTCGCACGACCTGGCCGATGGCGTATTTCCCGCTGCGATCCTCCACGATCCAGACACTAAGGACGGTTTCGCCGACCGTCAATCTGAACCGCCCTCCTCGACCGCGCGACGGTAGACGTCACGGCGCGAGAGGCCCAGCTCCGCCGCCACGGCACGGGCAGCCCGCGACGGCGATTCTCCCTGAGAAATCCGCTCTCGCAGCCGCTCTCCCACGACCGGATCGTCCGCGCCCACAGCGGCCACCGCCGCCTCGGGCGCTCCGGTAATCGCGACGACGATCTCACCGCGTACGCGCGCATCCTCGTTGGCGTAGCTGTCGGCCAGCTCCGCCAAATCTCCCCGCACGAGTTCTTCGAAGCGCTTCGTCAGCTCACGTCCGATCACGGCGTCGCGGGGCCCGAGCACCTCCGCCAGGTCACGCAGCGCAGCGGGCAACCGCCGGGCGGTCTCGAAGAGCACCAGAGTATCCCGGTGCTTGGCGTACCCCGCCACGAACCGGCGGCGTGCCGACGGTTTCGCCGGCAGGAAACCGATGAACGTAAACCTGCCGCCCGGGAGCCCCGCGCACGAGAGAAGCGCGAGCGGCGCGGACGGACCCGGCACCGGCACGACGGGGATGTCCGCCGCGTGCGCCTCCGCCACCAGGCGAAAACCCGGATCGGACAAGAGCGGGGTCCCCGCATCGCTGACGAGCGCGATCGACTCGCCCGCTCGGGCGCGCGCGATCAACTCGGGCGCGCGCGTCTCCTCGATTGCGTCGTAGTACGAGACCAGCGGCTTCGACAACCCGAGGTGCTGAAGCAGAATCCGCGTGCGCCGCGTATCCTCCGCCGCCACGAGATCCACCTCACCGAGAACGCGCTCGGCGCGTCGTGTGATGTCCTCCAGATTGCCGATGGGTGTCGCGACCACGTAGATCGTGCCAATCGCCACCCGTCCGCCCTCCCTGGCCGGTCTCAGCCGATGAACAACCGCGTCGAGCGATCAGCGAAATCGAACAGCGGGCCCCAGAAGATGCCGAGCACGACCGTTCCGATCGTCAGCAATCCTAGAAGCACTCCGTTGTGCCAGTCCACCTCGACGACGCCCTCGCCACCTTCGGGCTGGTCGAGGAACATCACCCGGACGATCCTCGCGTAGTAGAACAGAGACACGACGCTATTGGCGACACCGATCAGGGCAAGCAGGTAGAGCTCCTGCTTCACCACCGCCGCGAACAGGTAGAATTTGCCGATGAAACCGGCGAACGGAGGAAGCCCCGTCAATGAAAACAGGAAGATCGCCATGGCCACCGCCGGCACGGCGCCCCCGCGCCATGCGAGACCGCGGAAACTCGCGAGATCTTCACGTCCGGTCGAGTTCGCGACCATCATCACGACCAGAAACGCCCCGATGTTCATGAGGTAGTAGACAGTCAGGTAGAAGATCATGGCGCGCAGGCCGTCGTCGGTGAGCACGACGAAGCCCATCAGGGCGTAGCCGGCGTGCGCTATTCCCGAGTACGCCAGCAGACGCTTCACGCTCCCGGTCTGGTTCAGCGCGGCCAGGTTGCCGTAGGTCATCGTGAGCGCCGACACCACCAGCAACAACGTGCGCCAGTCGACGCCCCCCACCATCTCGTAGGCGCCGCCACCCGCGGGCGCCGCCATCGCGGTGAAGAAGAATCGGATCATCAGAGCAAACGCCGCCGTCTTCGAACCGACCGCGAGGAAGGCCGCCACGGGAATGGGCGCACCCTGGTACACATCGGGCGCCCACATGTGGAACGGAAACGCCGAGATCTTGAAGCCGAGCCCGGCCAGGGTGAGGACCAAGGCCACGTAAAGCGGCAGCGCCGCCTCCCCGTTCGTCAGGAGCGCCTGCTGGATGGCATGAAACTCGAGGCTGCCGGCAAGGCCGTAGATCCAGCTCATGCCGTAAATCATCGCGCCCGAGGCCACACCGCCGTAGATCAAATACTTGAGAGAGGCCTCGGTGGCGCGTCGGTTGTGGAGCGAATAGCCCGCCAGAACGTAGGACGTGAGACTCACGAACTCGAGCGACAGGTACCCCATCAGGAGGTTGTTGCTGGTGGCCATGAAGGCCATGCCCAGCGTCGAGGCCAGCAGAATCGCCCAGTACTCCCCCTGGTTCAGCCGCCGAATCTCACGCGACCCCAGCGACATCCAAATCGTCGCGAACGCGGACAACAACACCAGAAGCTGGAAGTAGAGTCCGAACTCATCAAGCACGACCGAACGGTGGAACAAGGCGCCGGTCTCCGACGAGAGCAGGCGGACCACGCCCAGGATGGCGATCGCCACCACGAGGAGAGCAATGTCTCCGAGCCACTCCTTCTTCTCGATCACGAGATCGAGCAGGAACACAGCCACGACCGAGAACGCCAGGAACAGCGTCGGAAAGCTGTGCGAGAGGCTCGCGAAATTTCCGAGATCCAAGCGCTCGCCCCTTCCCTATCGAACGCTCAGCACGTCCGAAGCGGACGCCACCGGCCCCTGACCGGCCGAGAGCACGACATCGTTCAGATGCGTGAGCGACACATCGATCAGGCTGAGAACCGGCTTCGGGTACACGCCCAGAATGATTACGATGATCGCCAGCGGTACCAACATGCCGACCTCGCGCATGTTGATGTCCGGTAGATCGAGATACTTCTCGTTGGGCTCGCCGAGGTAGATGCGCTGCATCGTCCAGAGCATGTAGCCGGCCGTGAGGACGACCGCCGCAGCTGCGACCACCGTGAGCGCCGGGTAGTGCTGCCAACCTCCGAGAAGCACCAGCACCTCCGAGATGAACGCGGACAACCCGGGTAGACCCATCGCAGCGAAGAACGCCAGCGCGGTCCAACCCGTGTAAAATGGCATGATGCTGGCGAGCCCGCCGAAGCCGTTGATCTCACGGTGGTGGGCTCGATCGTAGATCACACCGACCAAGAGGAAGAGCATCGCCGTGACGGTGCCGTGATTGAACATCTGCAGCACCGCGCCGTCGAGGCCCTGCTGCGTGAACGTCGCCATGCCGAACATGACGTAGCCCATGTGGCTGATCGACGAGTACGCGATGAGCTTCTTGTAGTCCGTCTGCGCCATCGCGCAGAGCGCGCCATAGATGATGTTGATGACGCCGAGGACCACCAAGAAGTAGTAGGCAAACTCCAGTGTGCCCAGCGGAAGGATCGCGTAGTTGATCCGCAAAATGCCGTAGGTCCCCATCTTGAGGAGCACGCCCGCCAGGATGACCGAAATTGCGGTGGGCGCTTCGACGTGCGCGTCGGGCAACCACGTATGGAACGGGAACGCCGGGATCTTGATCGCGAACCCGATGAAGAGCGCGATCCAAGCGAAGCGCTGGAAGTTCGCCGAATACGTCGGCGCACGGCGCGCCAACTCGACGAGGTCGAACGTATGCGGGTCGTTGTAGAAATACAGTGCCAGCATCGCGACCAGCATCAACACACTGCCGACCATCGTGTAGAGGAAGAACTTGATCGCTGCGTACTCGCGGCGCGGCCCGCCCCAGATGCCGATCAGGAAGTACATCGGAAGCAGCATCACTTCCCAGAAAACGAAGAACAGGAAGAAATCGAGAGAGCAAAAGACGCCCATCATCGCCGTGTCGAGCAGGAGGAACAGCGGGAAGTACGCCTTCACGGCCTTGTCGATGTTCCATGAGGCAACGATGCAGATCGTCGACAAGAGCGCCGTCAGGAGCACCATTGTGATCGAGATCCCGTCGATCCCCACGTAGTACTCGATGTTGAACGACGGAATCCACGGGACGCGCTGAACCAGCTGCATCTCCGCCGTGGTGCGATCGAAGCTTCCATAGAGTTGGAAGGCCATGATCAACGGCGGAACGGTCGCGGCCAACGCAACCCACTTGATCGCCGCCTCCGCCTTCTTCGGCAGGAGCAGGATCAAGGCCGCTCCGATCAGCGGCGTAAAGATCATCCAGGTCAGCATGTTCCCCTCATCTGTTCTCGAATGCCCCTCGCCCTTCAGATCAGCTGTACGAAGAGCACCACCGCCACGCCAATCACGATGACGTAGAGGTAGGAGTAGATGTGTCCCGTCTGGATCGTACGGACGCGGTTGCCCACCCAGGCCGTCACACTTCCGACCGCGTTCACGGCGCCATCGACGACATAGGTGTCAAAAGCGCCTTCTACGGCTGCGATCGATTTCGTAACGAAACCGACTCCGTTCACCACCCCGTCGATGATGATACGATCGAAATTGGACAGCAGGCTCGAGAGAGCCAACGTTCCTCGAATGATCGTCGCATCGTAAAGCTCGTCGACGTAGTACTTGTTGTAAACCAGATTGTACGGCACCCCCGCGAGGATCTCGCTGAAACGCTCGGGGGCGATCGCCTTCTTCATGTAAATCAGCCAGGCCAGGCCGATCCCGGCGAACGCCACCAGCACCGACACCCCCATGAGGATGTACTCGAACGGGTCGTGCTCCACACTGTGCACCACGTGCTCGACGTCGGCCGCGAGTTCGGCAACCACGCCGTGCGCACCGCTTGCCGCCGCCGCGGCAGCACCGTGACCACCGGCCGTCATCACTGGCGCGAGCCAGTTGTCGAAGATGTGGTGTCCGCCGAGCGCACCCGGCACGTTGAGGAAGCCCGTTAGAAGCGCGCCGGCTGCGAGGACCATCAGTGGAATGGTCATGACGAGCGACGACTCGTGCGGCTCGTGATGGCCCTGCGCGCCATGGCCATCGTCATGCCCATGGTCCTCTTCACCCGCGTGGCCCGGGCCGCGATACTCTCCGTAGAACGTCAAGAAGACCTGGCGGAACATGTAGAACGCCGTCAAGCCGGCCGCGAGACTGCCGAAGAGCCAAATCAGGCCGGAACCGTGCGGACTCGACCACGCCTTCCAGAGGATCTCGTCCTTGGAGAAGAAGCCGGCAAACGGTGGGATCCCCGAGAGTGCCAGGGTGGAGATCAGGAACGTCCAGAATGTGATGGGCATGTACTTCTTGAGCCCACCCATGTTCCGCATGTCCTGCTCGTGGTGCAGGGCGTGAATGATACTGCCCGAGCCCAGGAACAGACAGGCCTTGAAGAACGCGTGAGTGAAAAGGTGGAAGATGCCCTGCGCGTACGCACCCACACCCATCGCGATGAACATGAAGCCGAGCTGAGAGACGGTCGAGTACGCGAGGACTTTCTTGATGTCCCACTGAGCCACACCGATCGTGGCTGCAATGAACGCCGTCGCCGTACCGATGAACGCGATCACGCCCAGAGTGGTCGGTGCCATGTCGAACAAGAAGTTCAGGCGTGCGATCATGTAGACGCCCGCGGTCACCATCGTGGCGGCGTGGATCAGAGCCGAGACCGGCGTAGGGCCCGCCATCGCGTCGGGCAGCCAAACGTACAGAGGAATCTGCGCCGATTTGCCCGTCGCGCCGACGAACAGTGCGAGCGTGATGAACGTCGCGGCGCCTATCCCGAAGACCGTCTGTCCGTCCAGGAGATGGACCCGGTCCACCAACTCACGAACCACCAGAGTTCCCTGGCCCGTCTGCTCGAGACACCAGTACAGGGCAAACATTCCGAGAACGAAGCCGAAGTCGCCAACCCGGTTGACGATGAAGGCCTTGGAGCCTGCGGTCGCGTTCGGCAACTTCTTGTACCAGAACCCGATCAGCGCATAGGAACAGAGCCCCACGCCTTCCCAGCCGACGAACAGCGTGAGCAGGCTGTCGCCGAGAACCAGCGTCAGCATGGCAGCGGTGAAGAGGTTCAGATAGGCGAAGTACCGCCAGATGCTCGGCTCATCGTCCATGTAGCCGGCCGAGTACATGTGGATCAGACCACCGATCCCGGTCACGACGAGCAGAAGCGTGCTGGACAAGGGATCCGCCCACCACGCCATATTCACCTTGAGGTTCCCGACGTGGATCCATTCGGACATGTCGTCGAGCAGGAACCGTTGGTCAGGCTCCATGCCGACGAGCTGCATGAACGCCGTGCAGGCCAAGACGAACGCCAGCGCAACCGGCGTGCACGCGATCGCAATGACCGCACCTCGGCCGAGGCGTTTCTGGATGTGAAAGCCGAACAGTCCGTTGATCATCGCCCCGAGGAGCGGCAACAGGATGATCCAGCGCAGATAATCGACTTCAGTCGGATGAGACACTTGCGGCTTCCCTCAACCCCTGAGCGTGTCAGTCGCTTCGACGTCGATCGTCTCGAACTTCCGATAGATGCCGAGCACGATCGCAAGACCGATCGCAGCCTCCGCGGCCGCGAGCATGATCGCGAAGATCGTGAAAATCTGTCCGTCGTATCCGCTCCCACCGAAGCGTGAGAATGCGATGTAGTTGATGTTCGCCGAGTTGAGGATCAGCTCGACGCCCATGAGAACGCCGATCGCGTTGCGCCGCGTGAGGACCGTGAAAAGCCCCGCGATGAACACGAGCACGCTGACCGTCAGGAAGTGATGCAGGCCGATGTCCAACATCAGTCGCGGATCTCCTTCCGGGAAAGAACGATCGCGCCAACCAAGGCGGTCAGAAGAACGATCGACGCCAGCTCGAACGGCAGAAGATACGGACCGAGAAAACTCTCACCGATCCCATACGTCGTGGGGAGCGGCTCCCCGGGCTCTACCATCTTCCACGGCGCCCGGAACATCGCGGTGAACATGCCGACGCCCACGACGCCGACGATCAACATCGCCGGCAGCCGCCCAACGGACCGGTTCGAAACCTCAACGTCCGCGATCTGATGCGTGAGCATGATCGCAAACAGCGTCAGCACGAGGATTCCGCCGACGTAGACGAGGATCTGCACCACCGCGAGGAAGTCGGCCGCGAGAAACGCGTACATCCCCGCAGTCCCCAGCAGCGTACCCATCAGCGCGAACGCCGAATAGACGACGTTGCGCGACAGCGCCACGCCGAGGGCACAGCCCACAGTCAGACCAGCAATCAGATAGAATAGTGCGGCGTAGACCACTTCAGAGCACCACCACGGCGGCCCCGAGCGACGAGCGGCGAGCGATGGTGCTCGTCATTTCGAATCGCCGGGGGTTGCGAACTCATCCAGATACTTGAGCCCACGCGACAGGATTGGCGCGACCTCGGGATCCGTCTCGGGTCCCTTGATCGGCTTGTACGCGGGGATCGGTGCCTTCACGTAGCGTCGAACTAGGCTCTCGAGAGAGTAGTCCGCGCCTTCGAA
This sequence comes from Deltaproteobacteria bacterium, assembly GCA_029262355.1. Taxonomy (GTDB): domain Bacteria; phylum Desulfobacterota; class Binatia; order UBA12015; family UBA12015; genus VGTG01. The sequence goes on along the minus strand of JAJCZO010000341.1, from coordinate 9,258 downwards.
CTCCGGCGTGTGATGGATCGAGCCCGTCGGACACGGTTCCGAACACAGACCGCAGTACATGCACTTCGCCAGATCGATGTCGAAGCGCTTCAAGACCATTTCCTTAGTCTTTTTATTCTTGTCCGCGTCGATCACGATGCAGTCGATCGGGCACGCCCGCTCGCAGGCGAGACACCCGGTGCAGATCTCGAGATCCACATCGAGGAGGCCGCGATAACGGAACGGCAGCGTGTCCTGGATTCGAATGTCGATCCGGTCGGGATACTGCACCGTGTACGGCTTGCGCACGAAGTGCGACGCCGTGATCGCCATCCCCTCGAAGATGGTGGTGATCGTATCCTTGATGTTCTGGAAGTAGCCCATTCTCTTCGGCCTCAAGCCAGCGGACTCAGGTGCATCTCAGGCTTGGCCCGGCGCAGGTGGAACATGACCCGAGAAAGGAAATACAGGAAGATCCCGCCACCGATGAGGACCATCGCGATCCGCATCGGAAGAAACCCGTGCGGGAAAACGATGAACCAGATCATGGCTCCGAGCAGGTTCACGAACGCGATCGGCGTGAGGTACTTCCAGCACAGCGTCATGAGCTGATCGACGCGCACGCGCGGCAGCGTCCCGCGAATCCACATCGCAACGAAGACGATGAAGTAGGATTTCGCAAAGAACGTGATGAACTGAAGAAGCCCGAGCAGGAACGGGTTCTCCGTGACGGGCGGAATCTGCCAACCGCCCAGGAACATCGTCGCGCAGAGAGCACCGATCACGTACAGGTTGCCCCACTCCACCAGAAAGAAAAGCAAGTTGCGCAGCCCACTGTACTCCGTGAACGCGCCAGCGACGAGTTCTGACTCGGCCTCGGGAAGATCGAACGGCGTCCGGTTCCCCTCGGCCAGGGCCGACACGAAGAAAAGGAAGAACGCCACAAAGAGGAACGGGTTGTCGAACATGAACCAGTTCCACGGCTCCCAGCCCTGGGCCCGAATGATCGACTGCATGCTGAGCGAACCGGTGAACAGTACGACCGTGATCACTCCCAAGCCGGCGGGAATCTCGTAGCTGATGATCTGTGCCGCCGAGCGGATTCCTCCGAGCAGCGCCCACTTGTTGTTCGAAGCCCAACCGGCCATCAGCACGCCCACGACGACCAGTGCCGTCACCGCCGTGATGTAAAGGAGGCCGACGTCCAAGTCGGCGACCACGAGGCCGTCCCCAAAAGGGATGACGGCGAAGGTCGCGAAGAAGCCCATCATGGCGAGGTACGGGGCGATCTTGAACAAAGGTGCGTCCGCTTCCTCGGGAATGATGTCTTCCTTCATGATGTTCTTCAGGCCGTCGGCGAGCCACTGGATCGTCCCCTGGGGCCCCACGCGGTTCGGTCCGATGCGAGACTGGATTCGGCCCCACACCCGGCGCTCGAGCCAGCTCGTCACGCCGGCGACCAGCATGATGAAGTTCAGAAGGACGAAGGCAAAGAACGCGACGACCAGGACATACCCGAGCTCGATCGGCATGCCGTCGAAGATGCCGCCGTTCAGCAGACTGTCGGCGAACTTGCGCATTACCGATCCACCTCGGGAGCCACGATGTCGAGACTTGCGATGACGGCGATGAGATCGGCGATCATGAGCCCCTGGCTCAGAACTTCGACAATGGCCATCGCCGAGTACGAACCCGTCCGAATATGCGTGCGCACCGGGAAGGCCGTGCCGTCACTGACGACGAACCAGCCCATGTCGCCGCGGGAGCCTTCGACCCGGACGTAGGCCTCGCCGACCGGCGGCTTGAACGTACGCGCGACCTTCGCGACGACCGGACCTTCAGGCAGACCGCCGAGCGCTTGGCGAAGGATCTTGCAGCTCTCCTTCATCTCGTCCATGCGGACCATGTAGCGATCCCAGCAGTCGCCGACCTCGCCCATCTTGCCCTCGCCTACTGGCACGTCGAAGTCGAACTCGGGGTACACCGAGTACGGCTCGTCCTTGCGGACGTCGTACTTCACTCCCGACCCACGGAGATTCGGACCAACGAGATTCCAGGCAATGGCCAGCTCGGCCGACACCGGGGCGACGTTCCCCATGCGCTCCGTGTAAATCTTGTTGAACGAAATCAGCTCGTTGTACTCGTCGATCAACGGCTCGAATGCGTCGAGGAACGCGGTCGCACGCTTGATGAAACCGGGCGGGATATCCCACGCACATCCACCGATGCGCATGTAATTGAACGTCAGTCGCGCGCCGCACAGTTCTTCGAGGATGTCGTTGATTTTCTCGCGCTCGCGCAGTGCGTGCGTGAAAGGAGTGAACGCGCCGATGTCCATGGCGGTTGCGCCGACCGAGATCAGGTGGCTGGCAATCCGTCCGAACTCGCACGCGATCACACGGCAATACTCACCGCGGCGCGGCACTTCGATCCCCGCGAGGCTTTCGCAGGCGATCGCCCAGCCCTGATTACACTGCATCGCCGAAACGTAGTCGACGCGATCCGTGTAAGGCATGAAGCCGTGGTAGCCGACCTTCTCGGAGATCTTCTCGATCGACCGGTGCAGGTAGCCGATGTCGGGAATGGCGCGGCGCATGATCTCGCCGTCCGCCTTGACCACGAAGCGCAACACGCCGTGCGTGGAGGGGTGCTGCGGACCCATGTTGAGGGTCATTTCCTCCGTTTCGAGCCCGGCGGGTGTTTCACGCTCGAGACCGATTTCGATTGATGTCGTGCTCATAGCTTCAGCAAGCTCTCTCGGCGGGTCGAGATCCCGTGGTATTCCTCCGGCTCGACGAAGTCCTTGCGCAGCGGGTGTCCGACCCAATCCTCAGGCATCAACAGGCGCCGCAGGTCCCCGTGGCCGATGAAGTTCACGCCCATCAGGTCGAACGCCTCGCGCTCGAGCCAGTCTCCGATCGGCCAGATGGTCGAGACGGTCGGCAAGGCGGGGTCGAGGCGCGGACACGACACCTTCAAGTTGACCTTGTGACGATGGCCGTACGAGTAGAGGTGGTAGTAGACATCGATCAGGTCGTCGGTCTTGCGATCTACCGCGGTCAGGTTCGACAGACAGTCGAAGGCGGTCTCGGGGTCGTCCCGCAAGAGACGACACGACTCGGCGATCGCGGCGGGCAGCACGCCGATGACCGGCCACTCGTTCTCCTTGATCTCGGGCAGAACCGAGTTCCCCAGCTTGTCGCGGAGACGGCGGTGAATCTCTGCTGCGTCCATGGGCTGTTTCAGACCGCCGCGCTCTCGGGTGCACGAACCAGCCAGCGCTCTTGCTGGATCTTGTCCTGAAGCTTGAGAAGCCCCTCGGTGAGAGCCTCGGGGCGAGGCGGGCAACCGGGAACGTAAACGTCGACGGGGATCACTTTGTCGACGCCGTCGCAGACGGAGTACGCCAGCTGGAACAACCCGCCACAGTTCGCGCAGCTCCCCATCGAGATTGCGTACTTGGGATCGGGCATCTGCTCATAGAGCAGCTTGGTGCGGAGAGCCATCTTCAAGGTGAGTGTTCCTGAGACGATGATGAGGTCCGAGACGCGTGGCGTCGCGCGGGGCACCGCACCGAAACGATCCAGATCCGAACGGGGCCCGCCCGTCTGCATCATCTCGATCGCGCAGCAGGCGAGACCGAAGAGCATGTACCAGACCGAGGATTTTCGGGTCCAGTTCAGCACGTCATCGACCTTACTGGTGACGACCGTCTCCGGAAGGGTGTTGATCAACGACATCGAGAATTCTCTCCAGGCAGCCGAGGCCAGCTCAGCCCGGCTCGCCGACTTTCTTGAGCCACTCGAGGTCGCGTTTGACCCACACGTAGATCAGCCCCACGAACAGGATCGTGATGAACACGAACAACTCGAGAAATGCGACCAGACCGTTGCCATCCAGGACGAACTGCCGAAAGGCCGTCGCCACGGGATAAACGAACGCAACCTCCACGTCGAAGATCACGAAGATCAGGGCGATGAGGTAGAATCGAATGTTGAAATTGATCCACGCGCTGCCCGACGGAGGCTCGCCACACTCGTACGTCGTCAGCTTCCTGCGCTCCGGATTGTCCGGCCGCAGCAGGTATCCGAGTCCCAGCATCAGGCCAGCGGTGATCGCGCCCAAAAGCAGGAAAACTAATACATTGGCTAGGTCAAAGTTCACAAAAACTCCAAATTCAGAATCGAATGTAGCTACCACCGGGCTTCGCGTCGAGTCAACGCGAGCCAGGGGCGTTCGGTGCCTTTGGAGCGAAGAAAACCCCCGAATCCAGGGCGGATCAGCTCTGCCGAGACCCTTTGGCGCGTCCTCCCGGGGCCTGTAGCCGCGCCGGTAGCGGCAAAACGACGATCTGCCCCGTCACGTCGTTGGGCGCCACGTACAGATCGGTCCCGTAAACCTCGCAGAGGTCCTTGTAGACGAGCACTTCGGCGGGAGCGCCGTAGGAATGAAGGTGCCCGTCCGACAGCAGCGCCAGCCGGTCGCAGTACATCCCCGCGAGGTTCAGATCATGCAACACCAGCACGACCGTGAGCTGCTCCTCCGCACAGAGCGTCGCCACGAGATCGAGCAGCAGAACCGTATGCCGCAGGTCGAGGTAGGTCGTCGGCTCGTCGAGGAGCAACACGCGCGGCTCCTGCGCGAGCGCTCGGGCCAGGACCGCTCGCTGCCGCTCGCCGCCCGACAACTCGTCGATCGGGCGATCCGCCAAGGCTAGAACGTCCGTTCGTTCCATCGCCCGACGCGCCACGTCGAGATCTCGCGCGGACTCCCAACCGAACGCACCGGTGTGGGGCGAGCGTCCGAGCAGAACGAGATCACGCACCTTGAGAGGAAACGAAACGTGCGTCTCCTGCGGCACGAGCGCGATCACCCTCCCCCGTTCGCGCCGGCCGATGGTGTCCAGCCCCCGACCGTCCAGCAAAACTTCGCCGCGGTCCGGAGCCCGAAGGCCCCCCAGCGCTCGGACGAGGGTGGACTTGCCCGAACCATTCGGACCGATGATCCCTAGAATCTCCCCGGGGGCGACGCGAAGGTCGATGTTCGAGATCGCCTCTCGACTGCCGTATCGAACGGCGATGCCCCGCGCGTCGATCTGCATCACGCCGCGAGTTCCCGACGCCCCTGGCGACGAAGCATGTAGAGAAAGAACGGTCCGCCGCAGAGCGCCGTAACGACGCCAACGGGCAGTTCTGTCGGGCCGAGCGCGGTGCGAGCCGCCGTGTCGGCAAGGACGAGGAAGACTGCGCCACCCCAGAGCGACGCGGGGAGCACTCGACGCTGATCACTACCAACGACGAGGCGCACCGCGTGCGGAACGATCAACCCGACGAAGCCGATCATCCCCGAAACAGGTACCGCGCCGGCGACAAGCAGTGCCACGGCGAGATAGACTCGGCGGCGGGCGCGCCCCACGTCGACACCCAAGCTAACCGCGCCCTCTTCTCCCAACGCGAGAGCATTCAGGTCGCGCGCGCTCGCAGTGAGCAAGGCGAGCCCCGCCGCCAGGGTCGCACCGGCCGCCCAAGTCCACGCATCCCCCCGAACGACCAACGTCCCGACGACCCACGCGAGGATACCGTGCGCGCGATAAAAGTCGGCGAGGCTATTGATGAATGTGATGAGCGCGGCCGCGAAGGCATTGAAGACAACCCCCGTCAAGAGCAATGTATGAGGCGTGACTCGACCACTCGCCGAGGCGACGCCGCGCACCAACCCTGCCGTCGCGAGGGCACCCACGAACGCGGCCAGTGGAACCATCGCGAGGGCCACGTCTCCGGACACCCCGAGCGCCGCCACCGCCGGAAGCGGTGCGGCGATCATCGCAAGGATTCCGAGGAGCGCCGCACCTCCGGAGATGCCGAGAATGTGGGGGCATGCGAGCGGATTGTGCAACAACGCCTGCAAGCCCGCGCCACCGAGCCCCAGAGCGCCACCCACCAGCGCGGCCAACAACACGCGCGGCAGACGCGCTCCAACGAGAATGACGTGCGTCGGGTCGTCGGCCGGCGCCGACCAGGCGGCGAGCGGGTCGATGTCGACCGGCCCGATCGCGAGCCCAAACAGCGCTGCACATCCCAAGGCCAGAGCGCCGCCCACGTGCAAAAGAAGCGCACTGCGTAGCGTCACTTGAGAGACCGCCTGGACGGGAGGGGCGCTCATGATGGGGGCCGAGCCTCCGGAGCGGCCACGGCCCCAGGCGTCGGCCCCGGAGTCGGAGCGGGCTCCCCTTGGACCAACGCGAAGAGCTCGCGCGCCGCAACACCGAGGCGGGGCCCCGGGCGCAGCAAGGCATTGGACCGCTGCGCCCGGACGCGTCCTTCTCGGACGGCCGGGACCGACCGGTACGGTTCCCACCAAGCGAGCAGGCTCTGCTCGCCCGCCGCGCTGGATTCCGTTCCCATCGCACCGTCGATGATCACCTCGGGGCCGGCCGCAACGACCGTCTCGAGCGAGAGCCGCGGCCACGACCCGCGACCGATCGCGCCGACGTTCTCGCCTCCCGCCGCATCGATCAGCTCATCCAAGAAGAGCGCATCCCCGGCGGCCACCAAGGGATCGTGCCCCACGACGAAGAGGACCCTCTTGCGCGGTCGCGATTCGGCCGCCCGGCGCACGGCCTCGATCTCCGCCTGCACACGGGCGATGAGTTCTTCGGCGCGCTCCGACCGCCCGACCCACTTCCCCACGGTCCGCATCGCGCTCCAGGCGTCGGCCACCGTGTCCTCAGAGACCATCACGACGGCGAGGCCGAGCCGACGCAGCTGTTCGACGGCGGCCCGATTCCCTGGCGTGGGCACTCCCAGCACCAAATCGGGCTCGAACCCGAGGATCGCTTCCACGTTTGGCTGGAGGTAGGACCCGGCACGAGGAAGGCCAGCCGCCGCCGGCGGGAAGTCGCAGTAGCTCGAAACGGCGACGAGCCGATCCTCGGCACCGAGCGCAAAGATCGTTTCGGTCACCGACGGCGCGAGCGACACGACCCTGTGCGCCCCGCCACTGGGCGGCTCCGCGGCAGACACCGGGGCCGCAAGGAGGCCGATCGCAACCCCGAGCCCCCGAAGGAGCCCCCGAAGGCGGCCTGCCGAGGGCCTCGACAGCCGACGGTGGTGGCTCGTGTGTGCAGTCACGTCGGTGCCTCGCCGGGCGAGACTCGCTCCTAGCAAGCGAAGGAAAAGTCTCCAACCTTCAAGAGCTTACGCCCACCATCGTCACCGGCGAGCGAAGCCAACCGGGATCGCCCCTCTATGGCCCCTTCCTTTGCATCATCCCTATAAAATGCTAGATAAACCGGACAATTCTGGTCGATTTTCGGGCATCCGCGCACGTGCGGAGGTGGACCCGACGGGCTGAGGAAGAGGAGGACGTATGTCGACGCGAGCGGGGACGTTCGCGGCCGCAATGGCCGTGGTCGCGCTCGGCACCTTCACCGGTGTCGCGCACGCAGATGAGATTCAAGCGGAGGAAGTCATCGTAGGGGAGGAGGTTGCACCGCCGAAGGCCGCGCCGCCACCCGAAGAGCCCTGCTGCGTAATTCCGCCGCTGGGTTACGTCGACAAGACGTTCGACGACATCGTCGCGTGGTGGGCCAAGCCCAATCGTGAGTTGAAGATCAGCTCCGGGCTCTCGACGTCATTCCAGTGGGACTTCAACGAGCCATCTACCTACAAGGTCCCCTACCGATTCAACACCAACCACAGCCGGTACTTCGTCGACCTCTTCCAGCTCTCCCTCGGCTACCGCGCCGAGCCCGAACCAGGCCAGTTCGGCGGCAAGGTCGTGTTCGACGCCGGCCGACTTGCCCGCCGCCAGAAGTCGGACTGGAATGGTTCCGGCGTCGTTCCGGACACCTGGTGGGAGAACAAGGAGGCCGCGCTTCAACAGGCCTTCGCCGTCTACAACGTCGATGTCGGCAACGGCCTCACGCTGAAGGGCGGCAAGTTCACCACTCTGAACGGCAACGAAGTCATCGAGCCGTGGGCCAACCCCACGTTCTCGCGCTCCTATCTGTTCACGTTTGCCGGCCCGTATACGCACACGGGCGGCTACGCGGCCTACCCGGTCACCGACATGATCTCGCTCACCGCGGGTGGTGTGATCGGTTGGGACAGCGTGTTCGACAACAACTCGGCGCCGTCGGCGATCGGCCAGATTGCCATCGACCCGAGCGAGTACGCGTACCTCAAGGTGAGCGGCATGTTTGGACCGGAGCAGACGTGCGCCGGCGAGCCCGGCGTGCTGCCGACCCTTCAGGGACAAGGGTGTGACTCCAACATGCGCGGTCTCGTGGACACCGTGCTCGACGTCTACCCGACAGAAGACGTCGGCATATCGTTCAACTTCCTCTGGGCTTCCGAGTCCGAGGCCAGCCAGATCAACCCAGGCCGCCACGCCCAGTGGATCGGTGCGACCGGCACGGTCTGGTACGACTTCCTCGACTGCTTCACCGTCGCGACACGCGGGGAGTGGTTCCAGGATCAGCAAGGCGTTCGCCTCGCCGCGACGGATCCGGCGGGCAACGTGATCGGCACGACAGTTTGGGCCGTCACCGGCGACGTGAAGGCGATGCTGTCCGAGCACATCTATCTCCGGACAGAGTACCGCTACGACGGGTCTCCCGATCAGATCTTCACGTCCACCAATGCACAGGGCGTACAAGGCGCATGGCGCGGCCAGAACACGGTCGCCGTAGAGCTCGGCTACTACTTCTAGTTCCGAGCGACAGACCAGGATTCGGACTCGAAGGGCCGCGTGGCGACACGCGGCCCTTCTTGCGTTTGGAGCGCCGGACTAGAAGAACGCGCGACCGCGGCGTTCGACGGCGCCGTCGACCAACGACTGGACGCGCTCGCGCGTCCGCTCGGCGAGACGGCGCACACGACGGCGGTCGCCCGCCGAATCGGGGCCCAAGTCTTCGAGGCCCGAGAGCGGCTCGCCGAACTCGATCCGCCAGCGGCTCGGCAGCGGCATCAAGCCGCCCAGCCCCAGCCACGGAAATGTCGGCGTCAATGGCAGGTACGGCATCCCGATTTTCCGAGCCACCCAATCGAGACGACCGAGCACCGGATGGGTCTCCTCCGCACCGACGATCGCGACCGGGACGATCGGGGCGCCAGCGCGCAGGGCGGCGCGCACGAAGCCGCCGTCACCGAACGAACCGAGCTCGTAGCGCCGACGAAACGGCTTTCCGAAGCCACCGCTCCCTTCGGGAAAGAACGCAACCACCGAGTCGCGCCCGAGGAGCACTGTGCCGTTCTCCTCCGACGCGCGGACCCCACC